>NZ_AUPJ01000556.1:8953-22284 GCF_000427315.1 Arthrobacter sp. TB 26 | reverse complement strand
ACCGGGACGGTGACCAGGACCTGCGCCCGCGGCGACGGCACACCCCCGCCCGCACCCGCGCCCGTGCCGGTCCCGCTGTCTGCCACTTCGCCGTCGGCGAGCCCACTGCTCAGCAGCCAGGTCGCGGCGACATCGGCGCGGAGTTGGGTGAGGGTCCTGGCCTCGTCCGGGCCCTGGAGGGCGCGGGCGGCCGCGGTGGTCCGTTCCCAAATCCCCGCCGCGGCATCGGCCGGGAGGTACGCGGAGAACCAGGCCATCCCGTCCCGGTCCGGGCGGTACTCAACCCGCCGGTCCGCAGCGCACTTGATGTGGCGTGTCTCGATGCTGTCCCGGTGGTGGCGTTCCCGCCAGGTGCGGGCCTTGGCCCGGAACCGGGACGGAACGAGCTCCCCGGCCGGGCACCCGCGGGCCGGGTCCGGGGCGCCGGGGTCCAGGAAGTGCGCTTCGAGTCCGGCCGCGCCGGCCGGGTCCAGGCCGGAGGTTTCGTCCACAATGATCCGGGCGTGCTGCCAGGAGATCGTCCCGTCCGCCAGGGCGGCCAGGGTCAGCGGCAGCGCCGTCGTGAGGGCCTGGCAGTCGGACAGGAAGGCACCTGCGGTCCGTTCGCTCACGGTCAGGACACACGCGACCTCAGCGACCACCGCCATGTCCTGGCACTTGGCGTCGTGCGGTGCCGCCGCCGGGGCCGCCATGGCGTCGGTGGCCCGCAGATAGGTAGCGCCCAGCCGCACCTTCAACGCCGCAGTCCTGGCCTCCCACCGGGCGACCTCGGCAAGGCCGTCCAGGCAATCATCCGCCAGTTCCCGCAACGGATCGTCCGCCAACGGACCAGCATCCCGGTGGACACCGGCCACGGACGGACCACCGCCGTCAGCGCCCGCCCCGGTGACGGAATCCAGCGCCGCAGTCAACACCGCGACGCCCGCCAGGGCCTCCCTGCCATCCGCACTCCAGTCCGTGCTTTCCATACACCCAAACTAGCGCGCACCTCCGACACTTTTCACGAACCCGGCAGGGCCGCGGAACGCCAGCCCGGACGGCTCCCGAAGATGGGGTTGCCGAAGCCAGAAAGGTTGCCTCAAAGGCGAGATTGTTGGACCAACTCGCTCGGCAGGAGGCCGGCCACGTTGGTCCCTGCGCCTCGGCAGATGGCGGCGCATGGAGACCGGCAAATCCCGCGCCTGCCTAGGACAGCGCTGACGTCTCCGGGCCCGCTGGGGTGCGGCTCTCCCCCACGACCACTGCCAGCACACCGAGACCGGCGTGGGCCGCCAGCACGGCCGGAAGCGCGCTGATCTGGACGGACGGACTGCCGGGAACCGCCGCGGCCAGCTCCAACGCCAACTGTTCGGCCTCGGCCGGGTTGCCGAAATGGTGCACGGCGATCCTGGCCAGCCCCGCGGGCCGGCCGGCGGCGTCGGCCACGGCGATTTCCTTGAGCCGCGCGATGGCCTTGACCGCGGACCGTACCTTCTCCAGCGGCACCACCTTGCCGTCCTCGACCGCGAGGATGGGCTTGATCGCGAACATGGTCCCCCAGAGCGAGGCCGCAGCGCCGATCCGTCCGCCGCGCCGTAGCTGTTCCAGGCTCGGCACGTAGAAGTACACCTTGGTATGGGCCAACCCCTGCTCGGCCGCCTCCCGCACATCCGCCGCTGCCCGGCCGTCCGCGGCAGCGCCAAGGGCGTTCTGGACAGCCATACCCTGCGCCATGCCGACAGTCCGGGAGTCCAGAACCTCCACCGGGATGCCCACCCGGGCGGCGGCGAGCCGGGCCGAGTCGACCGTTCCGGACAGGTCCCCGGAAATGTGGAGCGACACAACGGACTCGAAGCCATGCCGCTGGGCTGCCAGGTAGGCCTGTTCGAACTGGCCGGGTGAAGGCCGCGAGGTCTTGACCGGCGTCCCGCTCGCCAGGGCCAGGGCAATCGTGTCGGTGATGTCGTCCTCACCCTCGCCGTAGATCTCCGCACCCACCATCACCGGCATGGGAACGACCGTGAGCCGCCCGTCGACGGAGACGGCACGAACCCAGTCAGCCGGCAGGGCCGCAGCGGAGTCGGTGACGACGGCAGTCCGGACGACGGCGGCGGGTTCCGCAGCGGGGGCCGCCGGGGATGGCCGGCCCTGGCGGAACCCGCTGAGGCGCTCCTTCAGCCACGGCCACCCCGCGGGGTCGCGGTGGGGCACGAAGCACCTCCTGCCGTCTGCACTTGCTGTCGGGACACACACTGTGGTGGNNCCCGGCGGCCGGTTCTTGGATCGACCTGCCCGGCTAGGCCGGGACGATGTTGACCAGTTTAGGCGCCCGCACGATCACGGTGCGGATCCCGCGCCCGTCGAGGGCGCGCTGGACGTTTTCCGAGGCCAGCGCCCGTTCCCGCAGGTCGTCTTCGCTGATCTCCGGCGAGACTTCCAGCCGGTCGCGTACCTTGCCCTGGACCTGGACGACGGCGGTCACCGTGTCCTGCACCAGGAGGGCCTCGTCGTGGGCCGGCCAGCCGGCGTTGGCCACCGAGGCGGGGTGCCCCAGCACGTTCCAGAGATCCTCGGCCGTGTAGGGCGCGAAGAGGCTCAGGATGACCGCGACAGTCTCGACGGCTTCACGGACGGCCGGATCTGCGCCGCCCGCCCCGGAGGCTGCGTCAATAGTTTTACGCGTCGCATTCACCAGTTCCATCAGCTTGGCCACCACCACATTGAACTTGTTGTGGTCCAGCAGGGCTTCGGCGTCGGCGATAGTGCGGTGTGTAACGGTGCGCAGGGCCCGGTCGCCGGTGGCGTAGTCAACGCCCGGTGCGCTGGTGACGTCCTGTCCCAGCCGCCAGGCGCGGGCCAGGAACTTTGCGGATCCCGACGGCGACACGTCGGCCCAGTCGACGTCGTCCTCCGGCGGGGAAGCGAAGATCATGGTGAGCCGGACGGCGTCGACGCCGTACTTGTCCAGCTGCTCGCCCAGGTCAACTCCGTTGCCCAGGGACTTGCTCATGGCCTTGCCGCCGTTGAGCACCTGGCCCTGGTTCAGCAGTGCCCTGAACGGCTCGTCGGCGTCGATCATGCCCAGGTCGTGGATGACCTTGGTGAAGAAGCGGGCGTAGAGCAGGTGCAAGATGGCGTGCTCCACGCCGCCAACGTACTGGCCGACCGGCATCCAGTCGTTGATCTTGGCGGGATCGAACGGGCCCTCAGTGTACTGCGGGGAAACGAAGCGCAGGAAGTACCAGGAGGAATCCACGAAGGTGTCCATGGTGTCGGTGTCGCGCTTGGCCGGACCGTGGCAGGTGGGGCATTCGACGTTGACCCAGCTTTCGACGGCGGCCAGCGGCGACGTGCCCTTCGGGGACAGGTCCTCGCCGCGCAGGTCGGCCGGCAGGGTGACAGGCAGCTGGTCGTCCGGGACCGGGACTTCACCGCAGGAGGGGCAGTGGATGATCGGGATCGGGGTGCCCCAGAAGCGCTGCCGGCTGAGCAGCCAGTCGCGCAGGCGGAAGTTTACGAACTTCTCGCCCGTGCCCTGCTGCTGCAGGATGTCGATGGCGGCCGGGATGGCTTCTGCCTTGGGCAGTCCGTCGAGGGCGCCGGAGTTGATCAGGGTTCCCTCGCCCGAGGTCGCGGTGCCGCTGACGGCGGGATCTTCCTCGCCCGTGTCCAGCACGGCGCGGACCGGCAGGTCGAAGGTGCGGGCGAAGTCGAGGTCGCGCTGGTCGTGGGCCGGGACGGCCATGATGGCGCCGGTGCCGTAGTCGGCCAGCACGTAGTCGGCAGCCCAGACGGGCAGCTTCTCGCCGTTCAGCGGGTTGATGGCGTACCGGCCGGTGAAGACGCCGGTCTTCTCCCGCTCGGTGGACTGGCGTTCGATTTCGGAGAGCGCCTTGACCTGTTCGCGGTAGGCGTCCAGGGCCGCGGCGTGTTCTTCGGTGACCAGTTCGACGGCGATCGGCGCATCGGCGGCGACGACGAAGAACGTCGCACCGTAGAGGGTGTCGGGGCGGGTGGTGAAGACCGTGACGTCCTTGGCGGGTTTGCCGTCGTCGGCCTCGATCACGAAGGTGACGTGCGCGCCCTCGGACCGGCCGATCCAGTTCTTCTGCATGGCCAGGACGCGTTCGGGCCAGTGGCCGCGCAGTTCGTCCATGTCATCGAGCAGCCGGTCGGCGTAGTCGGTGATCTTGAAGTACCACTGGTTCAGCGACTTCTTGGTGACCGGGGTGCCGCAGCGCTCACACGCACCGTTGACCACCTGTTCATTGGCCAACACCGTCTGGTCCTTGGGGCACCAGTTCACCGGGGAATTCTTGCGGTAGGCCAGGCCACGCTCGTAGAAGCGTGTGAAGAGCCACTGGGTCCACCGGTAGTACTCCGGGTCGGAGGTGTGGATCCGGCGGGACCAGTCGGCAGAGATGGCGTAGCGCTTGAACGACGCCGCCTGGGTGTCGATGTTGGCGTAGGTCCACTCGCTGGGGTGGGCATTGCGCTTGATGGCAGCGTTCTCGGCGGGCAGCCCGAAGGAGTCCCAGCCGATCGGATGCAGCACGTCGTAGCCCTGCTGGCGGAGGTAACGCGCGACGACGTCGCCCATGGCGAACGCCTCGGCGTGGCCCATGTGCAGATCGCCGGACGGGTACGGGAACATGTCCAGCACATACCGCCGCTCCCTCGAACCGTCGTCGACGGGCGTGAAGACCTTGAGGTCTTCCCAGACCTGCGGCCACTTGGCTTCCATGGCCGCGAAGCTGTAGGCACCCTCTTCGGGGGACTCCGCTGCTACTGCTGCTGTTCCGGTCTCTGTCTCCGGCTGAACGCTCACTGCTGGCCTCTTCTGTTCTGTCAAGCCTTATGTTCCGTCAAGTCTTGTACCGTCAAGTCTCCGTTAAGTTCCGGGCGGAGGCTTGTGTCCCTGCCCCGCCCGCTCCCCCGCCGTCCGCCCAAAAGGGTCCAGACACACAAAAGCCCCTCGACACGGAGGGGCGGCCGCTCGGCAATCCTGAGTTCTCGTCGGGATGCCGGGCGGCTAGCTAAGCAGGAGGATCGCACGCATAGCTCTACTTTAGCGCCTCCGGCGGGTTCGCGGGGAAACGACTGCGTTGTTCCGGATTCGGGCGGCAACCCGGCAGGCGGGCTGTCCGGCCGGGGAAGTCATAGGCCCCAGGGCCCGGCGAGGCCAAATTGTTACAAATGAAAGACCCGGAAGGATCCTGTACTTACTTCACCACGTGGCGGCCCCGCCGGGCCTTCAGCACCCTCAGAAGCAAGTACAGCCAGTTCCAAAGCACGTAGTCTTCCGCGCCAGCTCCAGTAGCTTTTTCCGTGTATCCACGTAGCCGGAACTTACCTATTGACAGATTGTCGTCGACATGAGAGTTAGCCCGCAGATTCGGGATTCCGGCACGAATAATAACTCCTTGCCAAACCCTGTCAAGAGGATCAATATGCACTCAAGATGTGCGGGGGGATTTGCAACTGGTCTCGGGTTGAGGAGCCTGACATGTATCACTTGCGCATTTTTGCCCTGCCACCACTCACTCATCCGGCCCGGCGCTGCGGCGCGACCGGTAGCAGAGTGGAAACGGCTTAGCCATGTTTGGCTGGATCACCCGTTTCAGTCTGCAGTTCCGTATCCTGGTGCTCGCCCTCGCGGCCGGAATCATCGCGTTCGGCATTGTGAACGTTCCCCGCATAGCCGTGGACACAATGCCCGAGTTCGCTCCCGCGCAGGTCGAAATCCAGACGGAGGCCCTGGGCCTCTCCGCTGTCGAAGTTGAACAGCTGATTACCGCACCGATGGAAGCCGACCTCCTGAACGGGGTGGCCTGGCTGGACGAGATCCGCTCTAAGTCCGTCCCGGGGATGTCGTCCATAGAACTCGTCTTCGAGCCCGGCACGGACCTGCTGCGGGCGCGCCAGCTCGTCGCCGAAAGAATGACCCAGGCGCACGCCCTCCCGAACGTTTCGACGCCGCCGCAGCTGATGCAGCCCGTGTCGTCCAACAGCCGCGTGCTGATGGTGAAGATGAATTCACAGCAGCTGTCCGGCATCGAGATGTCGGTCCTGGCCCGATGGAAGATCAAGCCGCGGCTGATCGGTATCCCCGGGGTGGCGAACGTTTCCATCTGGGGCCAGCGCGAGCAGCAGCTCCAGGTCGAGGTCACCCCGACCCAACTCCGTGACAAGGGAATCACCCTCGAACAGGTCATCAAGACCACCGGCAACGCAGTCTGGGTGTCTCCCTTGAGTTACCTCGAAGCGTCCACGCCCGGAACCGGCGGCTTTGTCGAGTCACCCAGCCAGCGCCTCGGCATCCAGCATGTACTGCCGATCCGGACCCCCGCCGACCTTTCCAAGGTCAGCGTGGAGGATACGGCCCCTGCCATGCTTCTGGGCGATATTGCCCAGGTCAGGGAGGACCATCAGCCTCTGATCGGCGACGCCGTCGTCGGGCAGGACGCAGGCTTGATGCTGGTCATCGAGAAGTTCCCCGGGTCCAGTACGGTGCAGGTCACCGAGGATATTGAGGCGGCGCTGAAAGACATGGAACCCGGCCTGACTGGGGTCCGGCTGGACACCACCGTGTTCCGCCCGGCGACGGCCGTCCAGGACTCGGTGACCGGCCTTGGCCTGGCGCTGTTGATCAGCTTGTTGATCGCCGTCGGCCTCTTCTGGCTGCTGTTCCGCTCCTGGCGCGTAGCGGTGATTGCGCTGGCGGCCATCACGACCACCGTGATCACGGCGGCCGTGGCCCTCTACGCGCAAAACGGCACCCTGAACGTCACAGTCCTGGTCGGCCTGGTTCTTGGGATGTCGGTGATCGTGGGCGACATCGTGGAAGACGTTCAGGCCCAGCGGCGCCGGCCCCTGGTCACAACGGCCACGGAAACCGACGCCACGCTGAGGTCTCGAATCGTCAACGTTGTCCGGGGCGTCCGGACCCCCTTGTTCCAGGCCTCGCTGATCATGCTGCTCGCCCTCGTTCCGACACTGTTCGTGACAGGCGTGGGCGGTTCCTTCTTCACTCCGCTCTTCTGGTCGTTGGCGCTGGCCCTCGCGGCCGGGCTGCTCGTCGGACTCTCGGTGACCCCAGTGCTCGCCCAGATGCTGCTCCCCCGCGAGACGGCGCCGCGCAAGGAGCCTGCTGCCGCCGGACGTGCCCGGGCCTACTACGATCGGGCACTCACTGGCGTACGCTCCCGCCGGACGGTGAGTCTGGTCGCTGTTGCTGTCGTTGGGGTCCTTGGCCTTGCCGCCGGATCCCAGTTGATCGGCAACCGGCCGGTGGTTCCCACGTTGCCGGACAGGACCCTGCTGGTCCAGTGGGATTCCACGGCCGGCGCGTCCAATGACGAGGTGCGCCGGGTTGCGTCGATAGCCTCGGACGAACTGCGGGCCCTGCCGGGCGTATCCGGAGTCGGCGGGCACATCGGCCGCGCCATCACCTCCGACCAGGTCGTCGGAAACAGTTCCGCGGAGCTCTGGGTGTCTGTCGCACCGGGAGCCGACTTCGGCAAGACGGAGCAGGCAGTCCGGGACGTGGTCCAAGGCTACCCCGGCATCGCCCATAACGTTGTGAACTATTCCCAGCAGCAGATCGGCGATATGCAGAGCAGCATGGCACCCGGTTTCGCGGTCCGCGTCTATGGCACGGAAATGTCGATCCTGCGGGAAAAGGCAGAAGAAGTCCGCAAGGTGATGGAGAACATCGACGGCGTCAAGACCCCGGCAATCAACGCCACGGCGATGACTCCGGTGGTGGAGGTCGAAGTCAACCTCGAGGCTGCCCAGAAGGTCGGCATCAAGCCCGGCGACGCCAGGCGTGCGGCTGCGACGCTGATGCAGGGGATCGTCGTGGGCAACCTCTTCGAAGAGCAGAAAGTATTCGAAGTAGTGGTGCGCGGCGCAGGTGACGTCAGGGATGATCTCACCAGCATCCGTGAACTGCTCCTCGACACTCCCACCGGCGGTCACGTCCAGCTGGGCGAGATCGCCACGATCCGGATGGTCCCCAACGAAGTGGTCGTCATGCACGATGACACCTCGCGGCGGATCGACGTGGTGGCTGATGTGAGCGGACGTCCGCTGGCCGACGTGCAGCGAGATATTGAAGCAGCCATCAAGCAGATCCAGTTCCCGCTGGAATACCATGCGGAGATTCCGACCAAGTATGGCCAGGTGCAGGCCGCCGACAGCCTCGTGCTGTGGCTGGCAACGGCGGCCCTCCTGGGCGTGCTGTTGCTCCTCCAGACAGCTGTGCGGAGCTGGAAGTTTGCCCTTGCGATCTTCCTGGCACTTCCGGCGGCGCTGGCCGGGGCGGCTGTGGCCGCCTGGATCGGCTCCGGCGCACTGTCCGGGATCGTGATGACGGCCTTCGCAGCTGTCCTGGCGATCGCCGCCCGCAACGCAACCCTGTTGTCCGCCCGTGTTGATGAGCTGTGGCGTTCCCAGCCGCAGTCGTCCCGTGTGGAAGTCGTGATGACGGCTGCCAGGGACCGGACAGCACCGGTCCTCAAGTCCGCCCTCATCACCGTGCTGGTGCTGATTCCGCCCGCAGTGTTTGGCGGTGGCGTCGGCCAGGCCGTGATATTTCCGATGCTGCTGATCATCGGCGGAGGTCTGGTGACCACAACGCTTGTGGCGCTCCTGGTGCTCCCTCTGCTGGCCCTCTGGTTCGGTCCCCGTAAAGCACCGGAAGAGTGGTCGGAAGTCTACGAAGCGGAAACCCCCGTTATGCAGGAAAAGGTGGAAGTAAAATGACCAGCCAAAAGCCCCAACGGCGTCTGCCCCTGGCGGCCGCTGCCTGTGCCCTTCTCTTGAGCCTCTCGGCCTGCGCGCAGTCCGCTGCGATGACCCCCGCATCGGCCGGTGAAGCCCCTGCCAAAGTCGAGAAGAACGCCACGACCGGCATCGCCAAGCTGACCGTAACCGAACACGGCCTGGCCCGCATCGACCTGAAAACGGAACCGGTCGCGGCGGGCACGGGAACGGACGTGCTGTTGCCCTATGCCTCCCTGTTGTACGACGCCAACGGCAAGACCTGGGTCTACACCAACCCCGCGCCGCGGGTGTTTGAACGCCAGGCAGTCACCGTCACTAAGGTGGAGGCAGGTGTGGTCACGGCCAGCGCCNCCCCGCCGTGGGAACTCCGGTGGTAACGGTGGGCGCAGTAGAGCTCTTCGGTACCGAGTTCAACACGGGCAAGTGACATGCGCCGGATAGTCGCAGCCAGCCTGAAGTTCAGATCGATCATCATCGCGCTGGCTGCGGCGCTGATGATCGTGGGCGGCGCGCAACTCAGCAGCGCCTCGGTGGACGTGTTCCCCGAGTTTGCACCTCCGAAGGTCGAAGTCCAGACAGCCTGCCTGGGACTTACGGCCGCCGAGGTCGAAGAGCTGGTGTCGGTTCCCATGGAGGAGGCGTTCAACGGCATCGACGGTCTGGACCACATGAGGTCCAAGTCGGTGCCCCAGCTCTCCTCGATTGTGCTGGAATTCGAGAACGGCACCGATCTGCTGACCGCCAGGCAACTGGTGTCCGAGCGGATGGCCGCGGTCACCCCGACCCTGCCCACCTGGGCCGCCCCACCGTTGATGCTGCAGCCCTTGTCCTCGACCAGCCGTGTCATGAAAATCGGCCTGTCCTCGGACACACGGTCCCTCATTGAGATGTCCATGATTTCCTACTGGAACATCAGGGCCCATCTGCTGCGGGTTCCGGGTGTGGCGAACGTCGCTATCTGGGGCGAACGGCTCCAGATGCTTCAGGTCCAGGTTGATCCCGCCAAGCTGGCAGCAAACGACGTCACCCTCGAAACCGTGATGAGTTCCACCTCGGACGCCCTGGACGCGGGACTGCTCCAGTACTCCCCGGGCTCTCTGATCGGGACCGGCGGTGCGCTGAATACACCGAACCAGAACCTGGGTATCCGCCATGTACAGGCGATCACCTCGCCCGAGCAACTGGCGAAGGTCGCGGTCGCGGACCGGGAGGGAGAGGCGCCGCTGCGGCTCGCCGACGTCGCCAACGTGGTGGAAGACCACCAGCAGCTGATCGGTGACGCTGTCATCAACGGCGGCCCGGGGCTCATGCTGATCGTGGAGAAACTCCCGTGGGGCAACACCCTCGAAGTGACGCGGGGGGTGGAAGAGGCGCTTAAGCAGCTTGAGCCCGGCCTCACCGGGATAGCCGTGGACACCACCCTGTTCCGGCCGGCGACCTTCATTGAGGAATCCCTCGGCAACCTGGGCGTTGCTCTTCTCCTCGGATGCCTGCTGGTCATCCTGGTCCTGAGTGTCTTCCTCTTCCAGTGGCGGACGGCGCTGGTCAGCGTGATGGCCATCCCGTTGTCGCTGATGGCGGCGGCCTTGGTGCTCTATTGGACCGGGGGAACGATTAACACGATGGTGCTTGCGGGGCTGGTGATTGCCGTCGGGGTGGTGGTGGACGATGCCATCATCGACGTCGAAAACATCGTCAGACGGCTCCGGCACCACCGTGCCAGCGGCGGCACCGAAAGCACGGCAAGGGTGGTGGTCAATGCCTCGCTTGAGGTCCGCGGGCCGATTGTCTACGCCACCTTGATCATCGTCGCCGCCACGGTGCCGATCTTCTTCCTGGACGGGCTGACCGGGGCGTTCTTCCGGCCGCTGGCAACCGCCTACACCCTCGCGGTAATGGCGTCCATGCTCGTCGCGCTGACCGTCACTCCTGCCATGGCCTACATCTTCCTCCGGAACGCCAAACTGGAAGACAAGGATCCGCCTCTGGTCAGGGTGCTTAAGCGCTGGTACGGCACATTGCTCCGGCCCATGGTGCGCCGTCCCGCCCCGGGGTACCTTGCCCTGGGCGCCCTGGGCGTCATCGGCCTTGTACTGGCACCCCTGCTGGGCCAATCCTTGCTCCCGTCCTTCAAGGAGCGTGACTTCCTGATGCACTGGCTCACCCAGCCCGGCACGTCCAACTCCGAGGAAGTCCGGGTCAGCCAGCTGGCCTGCAAGGAGCTCATGACGATTAAGGGAGTCAACAACTGCGGGTCCCACATCGGCCAGGCATTCAATGCCGATGAGGTGGTGGGCGTCTACTTCGGGGAGAACTGGATCAGCGTTGACCCCGCAGTGGACTATGACGAGACCCTCGCCGCCGTGGAGGAAGTGGTGAACGGCTACCCCGGTATCGTCCGGGACGTCCAGACCTACCTCAAGGAACGCATCCGCGAAGTCCTGACGGGCACCGGTTACGCCGTCGTCATCCGGGTGTACGGCGACGACCTGGGCACCCTGAAAGCGGAGGCTGACAAGCTCAAGACCATCCTGGCCGGCATCGAGGGGGCAGTGGGTGCGAAGGTCGCCCTCCAGGCCAACATTCCGCAGATCAACGTGGAAGTGAACCTGGACGCCGCCAACCGCTACGGGCTGAAGCCCGGAGACGTACGCCGTGCCGCCGCCACAATGATCGCCGGCGAGGAAGTGGGCGACATCTACCGTGACGGCAAGGCCTACGACGTCCAGGTCTGGAGCCCGCCGGAAACCCGGACCAGCGTCACGAGCATTGAGAACCTCCAGCTTGATACCCCGAGCGGGCAGAAGATCCGGTTGGCCGACGTCGCCACGGTGGCGGTCAAACCGACGCCCAATGTCATTGAGCGCTCGGAGGGCTCCAGGCGCATCGATGTCAGTGCCAACGTCAAGGAAGGCGATCTTGCCAAGGTTGTGGAGAAGTTGAAGTCCGAGATGGAGTCGGTGCAGTTCCCGGTTGGGTACGAAGCGGTTGTCCTCGGCGAATACGCCGAACGCCAGGCCGCCTCACAACGGCTGCTGCTCTACTCGATCGGCGCCGTGATCGTCGTCTTCCTCCTGCTCCAGGCGGCATTCCGAAGCTGGCGGCTGGCGATCCTCGCGCTCCTGACATTGCCGGTCGCTCTCGTCGGCGGCGTGATCGCCGCGCACCTCAGTGGAGGGATTCTGTCCCTGGGTTCCCTGGTCGGCTTCCTGACGCTGATGGGCATCGCTGCCCGCAACGGCATCCTGCTCATCAACCACTGCCAGCACCTGGAAGAGTTCGAGGGCATGACCTTCGGACCTGCCCTTGTGCTGCGCGGGGCTTCCGAACGGCTGTCGCCGATCCTGATGACCACCCTCGCCACAGCCCTGGCCCTGGTGCCGCTGGTGGTGATGGGGAACATCCCCGGCCACGAGATTGAACATCCCATGGCGGTGGTGATTCTGGGCGGACTCGTGACGTCGACGCTGGTCAACCTGTTCATCGTCCCCTCGCTGTACCTGCGGTTCGCCAAGAAGGGACCGAAGCGTGAGCGCCGGCCCAACCAGCCCCGGCCGGTGCCTGCCGTCTAGCCACCTACCACCCCAGAAAGAAGCCCCTGACATGGCTCTACCAGGAAAACTCTTCACGGCGTACGGCTCCGCAGTCCTGCTGGTGCTGGCCACGCTGACGGTCACGACGGCGGCCACCGCCACCGCCGCTCCGGGTCCAAAGGAACTCTGCGGACCCGGCTCGGAAATCGACTTCGATCCCTGGGAATTCCCTGCCGCGCCGCGGATCAACAACAAATGGTTTCCGCTGAAGCCCGGAATGCAGTACACCACCGACGGCACGGTCACCTCGGCGGAAGGAACCAGCGCCCACAAGGTGGTCCACACCGTCACGGGCCTGACCAAGGTCATCGACGGGGTGAACACCCTGGTGATGTGGGACCGGGACTACTCTGACGGCGAACTGGCTGAATCCGAACTGGCGTTCTTCGCCCAGTCGGAGGATGACGACGTCTGGCTCTTCGGCGAGTATCCGGAGGAGTATGAAAACGGCGCCTTTGTGGGTGCGCCCAGCACCTTTATGAGCGGGATCGCCAAGGCGCAGGCCGGAATCGCCATGCAGGCCCATCCGCGGACCGGCACACCGGCGTATGTCCAGGCCTATGCCCCCAAGGTAGATTTCCTCGACTGCGGCGACGTGATCAAGAAGAACCAGCACGTCTGCGTCCCGACCGGATGCTACGACGATGTGCTGGTGATCGACGAATACAACCCGCTGGATCCCCCCGACGCCGGGCACCAGCGGAAGTTCTACTCCGCCGGCACCGGGCTCGTGCAAGTCACCGCCGTGGGCGGTGACCAGCAGGAGACCATGGACCTGGTCAAGATCCGCAAGCTCAGCGATTCGCAGCTCAGGAAGGTCAACGAGCAGGCCCTGGAACTGGACAAGCGGGCCTACGAGGTCAGCAAGGATGTGTACGCCAAGACGCCTCCCGCTGTCGAGGTGGCTCCCCGCTGACCGGCACCATCAGCTACCGGGTCCAAACAGGAAGAGCTCCGGCCAGCGTGGCTGGC
>NZ_AUPJ01000556.1:0-8943 GCF_000427315.1 Arthrobacter sp. TB 26 | reverse complement strand
TGGCCGGAGCTCTTCCGTGTCCCTGAGAGGCGGTGGAACGGCTACCTGACGTCCTCGTCGACCCAGTCCATGGACTTGGTGACGGCCTTCTTCCAGAGGCGCATCTGGCGCTCGCGTTCCGCCTGGTCCATCTGCGGCTCCCAGCGCTTGTCCTCGGCCCAGTTGGCCGAGCATTCGCCGAGGTCCTTCCAGAAGCCGACGGCCAGGCCGGCGGCGTAGGCGGCACCCAGGGAGGTGGTTTCCACGACCTTGGGCCGGATCACCGGCACGCCGAGGATGTCCGCCTGGAACTGCATGAGCGCGTCGTTGGCAACCATGCCGCCGTCGACCTTGAGTTCCGTCAGGGGAACCCCCGAGTCCGCGTTGACGGCGTCGAGCACCTCGCGGGTCTGGAACGCGGTGGCCTCCAGCGCCGCGCGGGCGATGTGGTTCTTGTTCACGAAGCGGGTCAGCCCGACAATCGCGCCGCGGGCGTCGGAACGCCAGTACGGAGCGAACAGCCCGGAGAACGCCGGCACGATGTACACGCCGCCGTTGTCCTCGACCGAGG
Source organism: Arthrobacter sp. TB 26 (assembly GCF_000427315.1). GTDB lineage: Bacteria > Actinomycetota > Actinomycetes > Actinomycetales > Micrococcaceae > Arthrobacter. The sequence goes on along the minus strand of NZ_AUPJ01000556.1, from coordinate 8,393 downwards.
CCGCCAGCGTCTCCACTTCAGCGGCGCTGCTGATCATGCCGAGGTTGTCCCGCAGCCACTGCACCAGCGAGCCGGTGACGGCAATGGAGCCTTCCAGGGCGTAGTGCGGCTTGGCGTCGCCGAGCTTATAGCCGACCGTGGTCAACAGGCCGTTCTTGGAGTGGACGATTTCCTCACCGGTGTTGAAGATGAGGAAGCAGCCGGTGCCGTAGGTGTTCTTGGCTTCGCCGGCGTCGAAGGCGGCCTGGCCGAACGTCGCAGCCTGCTGGTCGCCGAGGATGCCGGCAACCGGAACTTCACGCAGCAGCTGGGAGGTGTGGACCGTGCCGTAGACCTCGGAGGAGGACTTGATGGCCGGCATCATGGAGGCCGGGACACCAAAGGCGTCCAGGATCTCCTGGTCCCAGGAGAGCGTCTCGAGGTCCATGAACATGGTCCTCGAGGCGTTGGTGACATCGGTGACGTGGACGCCGCCGTCGGTCCCGCCGGTGAGGTTCCAGAGCACCCAGCAGTCGGTGTTGCCGAAGACCAGGTCCCCGGCCTCGGCCTTGGCGCGGGCGCCCTCGACGTTATCCAGGATCCACTTGATCTTGGTGCCGGAGAAGTAGGTGGCCAGCGGCAGGCCGACCTTCTGCTTGAAACGCTCCGGCCCCCCGTCCTTGGCCAGCTCGTCCACGATCGGCTGGGTGCGCGTGTCCTGCCAGACGATGGCGTTGTACACGGCCTTGCCGGTCGTTTTGTCCCAGACGACGGCGGTTTCGCGCTGGTTGGTGATGCCGACGGCGGCGATGTCATGGCGGGTCAGGTTCGCCTTGGACAGGGCGGAGGCGATGACCTCGCGGGTGTTGTTCCAGATCTCGGCGGGATCGTGCTCCACCCAGCCTGCCTGCGGGAAGATCTGCTCGTGTTCCATCTGGCCCGAGGAGACGATGTTGCCGCTGTGGTCGAACACGATGGCGCGGGTGCTGGTGGTGCCCTGGTCGATGGCGATTACGTACTGGTTCATGTTGACGTCCTTGTCGTGGGGCTGGCAGTTGAATGAGTCAGCAGGGGTGGTCTAGGCGGCCGCGGTGGCGATAATCGGCACGACTGCTGCGACGAGACCGGCGAGGCCTCCGCCGACCAGCGGTCCGACGACGGGAATCCACGAGTAGCTCCAGTCGGAGGAGCCCTTGCCCTTCATGGGCAGCAGTGCATGGGCGATGCGGGGGCCGAGGTCGCGGGCCGGGTTGATGGCGTAGCCGGTGGGTCCGCCGAGGGAGACGCCGATACCGACGACCAGCAGGGCCACGGCGAGCGGGCCAAGACCCGACGGCGTCCCGCCGAAGGTCAGGATGACGAAGACGAGGACAAAGGTGCCAATGATCTCCGTGATCAGGTTCCACGGGGTGGAGCGGATGGCCGGACCGGTGGAGAATACTGCCAGCTGGCTGGCGGGCTCGGGCTCGGCGTCGAAGTGCTGCTTGTACGCCAGCCACATCACCACGGCGCCGAGGAAGGCACCGAGCAGTTCACCGCCGAAGTAGGTGAGCGTGGAGGCGAAGTCGACGGCGACGCCGGGTGCGTACTCCTTCTTGCCGTTGACCAGCAGGCCGAACGTGACGGCAGGGTTCAGGTGCGCACCGGACTGGGCGGCAACGTAGACGCCGGAGAAGACAGCAATGCCCCATCCCCAGGTGACCATCAGGAACCCGCCGTTGTTGCCCTTGGTGCCTTTGAGTGCAACGTTTGCCACAACGCCGCAACCCAGCAGGGTCAGCATCGCGGTACCGAATACTTCGGACAGGAAAACTATTCCAAGAGACATCTTTGACTCCTCTATTTTCTGTTGTCAGCCCCTCGCGAGTTTGAGGGGCTGTTGGGCCGGCAGTGCGTTGGCGCCGCCGGCCGGCCACTGCGCCGGCCCCCAGGGAACCACGCAGTCCTTGCGCCCGGACGTCCCCCGCCCGGGCGCCGAGGTCTATCAGGAGACCAGGCTGTGGACCCGGACGCCGTGGAATCGCTTAAGCACCTCCTGAGCGTGGCTGATCTCGGAAGCCCGGGTTGCTGTGTCCCAGCCCAGCGGCCCGGCGAGGATGTCGGCAACCTCATTCAGCAGTTCGCCGGTCACCAGCCCCCGGAAGGCGAGGGAGGTACGGCGGATCAGGACGTCGATCAGGTGCCCGATTTGCTCGTTCCGGGCCATGAACTCCAGTTCGCGGACGCTGAGTTCGCGGGTCGAGTGCAGGAGCCGGTCCGGGGTGGAGTCCGGAGCGCCGTCGAGGAAGCTGATGACGTCCGCGGCGCGGGTGCCGTAGCGGGTCAGCAACACTGCGGTGCGGTCCGCGTCGCGGCCGGCCGCCATGTGCGCCTTGATCCAGCGCTGCACACCGTCCTCGGTGTCGGGGAAGCCTGCGCCGCCGCCGATGGCAAGTTTCGCCGTCGAGACTTTCCGGTCCATCCCCAGTTCGGCGAGGACATTGTTGCTCAGGTGTTCGGCGAGGGCCCGGAAGGTGGTCCACTTTCCACCGACGAGGCTGAGCACGACGGCGCCGCCGCTGTCCGTCCCGCCGGGGCCGGCACCGGCGCGGCGTTCGATCCGGTAGTCGCGGCTGACAAAACCCGGCTGGGTGGCGTCGTGCCTGGGCAGCGGACGGACTCCGGAGAAGGTGTACACGATCTGGTCACGGTCCACGGTGATGTCCGGGAACACGTGGCCGATCAGGTCGAAGAAATAGTCGATCTCCTCCTCGGTGCACACGGCGTCCGCGGCCATGTCGGCGTCGACGTCGGTGGTGCCGGCCAGGACCCGGTCGCCCATCGGGTAGATCAGCACGATCCGGCCGTCGGTGTGTTCGAAGAAGATCTCGCGGCCGTTGCAGGCGGCCAGCAGTTCCGGGTGGTCCAGCACAATGTGTGAGCCCTTGGTGCCGCCCATAAAGGCCGACGCCGCGCCCATCGCCTGGTTGGTCTGGTCAACCCAGGCGCCGGTGGTATTGACGATGACCTCCGCGGAGAACTCGAACAGTTCACCGGTCAGTTCGTCACGGAGTTCCACGGTGCTTCCGGTCCGCCCGGTTCCGGCGGCGTCCCTGACGGCCACGAGGGAGAGGTAGTTGCTGGCGCGGGCGTCACTCGAACCCGCGGCGCCGGCCTTCTCGCCGTCCTGCAGCACATCGAGTGTCAGGCGCTCCGGGTTGTGGACGGAGGCGTCGAAATATGTGGCGGCGTACTTGATGCCCGGGTGCAGGCGCGGCAGTTCGGCCAGGGCACGTTTGCGGCCGCGGAACTGGTGGCGCGGCACGGTGCCGCCGTCACGGGAAAAGAAGTCGTACATGCTCAGGCCGAGCTTGATCAGGAACGCGCCGCGTTCCTTCGGTGCGCCCTGCTGCTTATGGGTCAGGAAGCGCAGCGGAGCGGCGAGGATCCCGGAGAACGTGCTGAAGATGGGGATGGTGGTCTGCAGCGGCTTCACGTAATGCGGTGCGATGCGCAGCAGCCGGTTGCGTTCCACGACCGATTCCTGGACGAGGCGGAACTCGCCGTTCTCGAGGTAGCGGATGCCGCCATGGATCATGTGCGAGGAGGCCCCGCTGGCCCCCTGGCAGTAGTCACCGCGTTCCACGAGGGCGACGTCCACCCCCTGCAGGGCGAGGTCCCGGAACGTGCCCACTCCGTTGATGCCGCCGCCGATGATCAGCACCTGCGCGTGGGGCCGCGTCCGCAGCTTCTGCACCGATGCTCGCTCGCCGGCTGATGCCTGGGTGCGGGCTGAATCCTTCTGTCCCAAGAACTGCTCCTTTGGGTTTGGTCCTGTGCGGCGCGCCGTGGGGCGCGGCGCCGTTCAACACTATTCTTTGGAGTAATGGAAAATGGAGTCAAGCACTATGCACAAACGTGCAGAACGGAAATGGGATGACGCCCTCACGCAGCTCCGACGCCCTCCGCGCCGCCCAGTTGTATTACCTGCAGGACCTGACTATGGACGCGATTGCCCGCGAGCTTCGCACGTCGCGGTCCACTGTGTCGCGCCTGCTTTCCTCGGCCCGGGAATCGGGGCTGGTCCAGATCCAGATCCGCAGTCCGCTGGACACCGGGCCCGAACTGGAGAGCATGATCCGCGCCGAATACAAGGTGGATGTGCACGTCGTTCCGGTGGTGGACACACTGAATGAGGCGGAAACACTGGACCGCGTGGCCATGCAGGCGGCCCGCACCATCGGCCCGCTGGTCGACTCCAATGCCATCATCGGCGTCGCGTGGGGCTCCACCCTGAGCGCCGTCAGCCGGCACCTGACCCGGAAGATCACCCACGACAGCGTGATCGTCCAGCTCAACGGTGCGGGCAACATGCAAACCACGGGCATCACGTATGCCTCCGACATCATGCGTCGCTTTGGCAGCGCCTACGGGGCGCGGGTGGAACAGTTTCCGGTACCGGCGTTCTTCGACCACGCCGCCACCAAAAAGGCCATGTGGAATGAGCGCAGTGTGCAGCGGATCCTCGAGCTGCAGGCCCGGATGAGCATCGCGATTTTCGGTGTGGGGTCGGTCGACGCCGACTACCCCAGCCACGTGTACGCGGGCGGCTACCTCGACGAGGACGACCTGAGCGTCCTGGCCACCTCCGACGTCGTGGGTGATGTTGCCACCGTGTTCTTCCGCGCCGACGGGTCCTCGGACGGCATCACCCTCAACGAGCGTTCCACCGGCCCGGACCTTGCGCAGCTGCGGCAGGTTCGCCGCAGGATCTGTGTGGTCTCGGGAGCTTCCAAGATCAACGGCCTGCGCGGCGCACTCGCCGCGGGCCTGGCGACCGACCTGATCCTGGACGAGGCCAGCGCCCGGCGTCTGGTCAGCTTCGACGGCTTGTCCTGAGCCGGAGGGGCCCGCGGAGTCGGTAAAGTCGTTGGTATGAAACCCTCGCCCCGGCTCAGCCTCAACAACGGTGTCCTGATCGACCAGTTGGGGTTCGGACTCTACAAGGTGCCTCCCGCCGACGCTGCCGGACTCGTCACCATGGCGCTCGAGGCCGGCTACCGGCACTTCGACACCGCCGCCATGTACGGCAACGAGACCGGGGTTGGCCGCGGCATTGGCGCACTGTCCGGTTTCGTGAGCCGGGACGACGCCCGCGGCGGCTCCGGTGAGGCCTCCCCCTCGCTCTCGCGGGAGGACCTGTTCATCACCACCAAGCTCTGGAACGACGACCAGGGCTACGACGCAACGCTGCGTGCCTTCGACACGTCCATGGCCAACCTTGGACTCGAATACGTGGATCTGTACCTGATCCACTGGCCCTGCCCGCAGCGCGGACTGTACTCGGAGAGCTACAAAGCCATGGAGACGGTGTACCGGGAGGGCAGGGCGCGGGCTATTGGGGTCTCGAACTTCCAGCCGGCCCATCTGGACCGACTGCTGCAGACCGCGGAAGTCGTCCCGGCCGTCAATCAGATCGAACTGCACCCCTGGCTCCAGCAGGAAGAACTGCGCACCCTGCACCGCGAGCTCGGAATCGCCACCGAGGCGTGGAGCCCGCTGGGCCGCGGCCAGGTCCTGCAGGACGCCGTGGTGTTGGACCTCGCGGCAGCGCACGGAAAATCCCCCGCACAGATCATCCTGCGCTGGCACGTCCAGCTCGGCAATGTCGCCATCCCCAAGGCCAGCTCCTACGCCCGGATCAGGGAAAACCTGAACGTCTTCGGTTTCAGCCTCGATGACGCCGCGATGGACGCCCTGGCCGGTCTGGAACGTGGCTTCCGCACCGGCTCCAACCCTGACTCCGTCAATTAGGACGCATCGAATGGAACACGTGGCCACCGGGCCCTCCCCCACCACTCCCCTGTTCAGCGCCGGACTTGAGGCCCGAACCCATGCCGCCGAAGTAGTCCTGGATGGGACCCGGGCGGCGTACTGGAGCTACGAGCCGGTCCGGGTGACCCCGGAGACACGGACCATCCTGGTGGTCCACGGCTTCCGCGGCGATCACCATGGACTGCTTCGGGTCGCCGACCAGCTCCCCGAAATGCGGCTCATCATGCCGGATCTGCCAGGCTTCGGCAGCTCCGCCGCTTTCACGGATGCCGAACACAGCGTCGAGCGCTACGGCCGGTTCATCGCCGATTTCATGACGGCCCTGGACCTCGGGCCTGACACGGTCCTGCTGGGGCATTCCTTTGGCTCCATTGTCGCCAGTCACTACGTGGCGGCCCACCCGGGCACGGTCTCGGAGCTGATCCTGGTCAACCCGATCGCCGCCCCCGCCCTCGAGGGGCCCAAGGGGCTCATGACCAAACTCGCTGTCCTGTACTACGAAGCCGCGGCACGCCTGCCGCGCCGGCTGGGACAGGGCCTGCTGCGCAGCCAGCTGATCGTCCGGGTCATGAGCGAGACGATGGCAAAGACCCGGGACAAGCAGCTCCGCCGCTTTGTGCATGCCCAGCACAGCTCCTATTTCTCCGCGTTCGCGGACCGGGAGAGCCTGCTGGAGGCGTTCAAGGCCTCGGTCGGCAGCAACGTCGCGGAAGTGGCGCGCAGCCTGACCCTTCCTGTGCTGCTGGTCGCCGGCGAAAAGGACGAGATCGCCACGCTGCCGGACCAGCACACTCTGCTGGCCCTGCTGCCGGACGCCCACCTTGACGTCATCCCCGGCGTCGGCCACCTGATCCACTACGAAACCCCGGAACCCGCCGCGGGTTTCATCCGTCGCTTCCTGAAGGACCATTCCGCGTGAAAATCATCATCGATGCCCGCTTCACCCGGCTGGACCACCATGACGGCATCAGCCGCTACGGAGCCAGCCTGATCGCGGCCACGGCCAAAATCGCCGACGTCTCGATGCTGATCAGCGACGTCCGCCAGCTGGCCCTGCTGCCGGACGTGCCCTACACCCTGATCAACAGCCCGCTGTCCCCTGCCGAGTTGTTCGTCGCCGGCAAGGTCAACAAACTCGGTGCCGACGTGGTGGTGTGCCCGATGCAGACCATGGGCAGCTGGGGCCGGAAGTACCCGCTGGTGTTGACCCTGCACGACCTCATCTACTACGAGCACCCGGCGCCTCCGGGCTTCCTGCCGGCTCCCGTCCGGGTCCTCTGGCGCCTCTACCACAAGGCGTTCTGGCCGCAGCGCCTCCTGCTGAACCGGGCCGACGTCGTTGCGACCATCAGCTCCACGACGGCCGCGCTGATCGCGAAGTACCGGCTGACCCGGCGCCCGGTCCGGATCGTAGGCAATGCCCCGCAGCACGGCCACACGCCGCGGGACCCCGGGGCGGGCGCGGACAAGACGCTGCTGTACATGGGCTCCTTTATGCCCTACAAGAACGTGGAGACCATGATCAGGGGCATGGCGGAACTCCCGGACATGAGCCTGCACCTGCTCAGCCGGATCACCCCCGAACGCCGGGCGGAACTGGAGGCCCTGGCACCGGCCGGCGCGGACATCGTCTTCCACAACGGCGTGACCGACGCCGAGTATGAGGCCATGCTGGGACGCACCACCGCCCTGATCAGCCTCTCCAAAGCGGAGGGCTACGGACTGCCCCTCGTTGAGGCGATGTCCCACGGCACCCCCGTGGTCGCCAGCGACATCCCGATCTTCCGCGAGGTGGGCGGCGACGCCGTCAGCTACGTCCACCCGGATATGCCGGCGGAATTTGCCGCCGCCGTGCGGAAACTCGAGGACCCGGACCTGTGGAAGGCCCGTTCCCGACGCTCGGTGGAACGCGCCGCGGACTTCAGCTGGGACGAGTCCGCCCGCAGGCTCCTGGACGTTGCCGAAGAGGCCGTGGCGCTGCGCGCACGACACGCCCGGCATCCGAAGGACGCGGACCGGACGTAGCCGGCGCGAAGAACGACCCCGGGATTTTCCTGCGCGCCTAAAGCACGTCCACACCGTCGAGCCGCAGCTGGACCGGGTCGTCGGTGCGTTTGGCGGCAGCGGCGACCTTGACGGCCCGCAGCGCCCGGGTGACCTGTGCGGCCTGGCCGTACGGGATGAACATGAGCGTCCGGACGTCCTCCCCGGGGGACCCGGGAGCTCCGGCCATCACCAGCGGCGCCGGGCCGGCGGTCCGCAATACGATGCCCTGCGGGGCCAGTTGCTGTTCGACGGCCTGGCCGAAGTGCCCGACGGCGGTCCTGCCGCCGGTGAGGGACGCGACCCGGACCGCGGGGGGCAGCTGCAGTTCCTGGCGCAGGGACAGCTCCCGCCCGGCGTAGCCGGCAGGATCCCAGCGCAGCAGGGCACCGACTCCGGCAGCGTCGTCCGCGGTGATGACCACCAGACCGCCATCGCCGGACGGGCGGACGAGGGCCGCGGCATTGAACCAGCGCCGGACGGCGTCCTCGCCCGCCCGCAGGTTTTCGCGCCGCAGCAGCGAATCGCCGTCGAGCAGCAGTGCCGCCGCATATCCG
>NZ_AUPJ01000555.1:20306-21240 GCF_000427315.1 Arthrobacter sp. TB 26 | reverse complement strand
CCCCCGTGGCGCCCCGCCGGAGCCGGACACCGTTGCAGGTGCCGCAACGCCAGTCCGGCGCCGGCGTCGAACACCAGCGGCATTGCGGCACCGCAGAGCTTCCGCTGGCCCCGGCGATGGCCAGCGGGCCGCTGCAGGACGTACAGCGCGCCGGTTCGCGGCAGTTTTCGCAGGCGAGCGACGGCGCATAACCGGCCCGCGCCACCTGGACCAGGACGGGGCCGCGCTCCAGTCCGTCCTTCGCGGCACGCCAGGCCGCGCCCGGCAGCCGCGCGATCCTGGCCAGCGGATCGTGTTCGAGTTCGTAGCTGTCCGCGGTGTTCAGCACGCGCGGAACGCTCCGGCGGACGACGGCCCGGTCCGCCTCCACCGGCCACGCCCAGCCTGCCTCGATGAGGCGCTGTGTTTCCGTGCTCCGGGTGTGCGCGGCGAGCAGGCAGGCGGCGCCCTCCTGCTCAGCGCGCAGCAGCAGGACTTCACGGGAGTGGGCGTAGGGTGAGCGCTGCTCGATGTGGAGGTCGTCGCCGTCGTCCCAGCAGACCACGAGGCCCAGATTGTGGACGGGAGCGTAGGCGGCGGACCGGGTGCCGACGGCAACCCCGGCCGCGCCGATGAGGATCCGCAGGAAGCTGCGGTAGCGCGGGGTCTGGCCATCGTCGGCGGTGAGCCGGGCGACGTCACCGGCCGGCAGAAGCTGCAGGAGGGCCGCTTCCACCCGGTCCAGGTCGCGGTAGTCGGGCACGACGACGACAGCGCCCCGGCCGGAGAGGCGCACGGCCGCCACAGCCTCGGCGATCAGGCGTGGCCAGCCTCCGGGACCATAGCCCTGCAGCGCGCTGAGCACGGCACGCGGCGACTCGCCCGCATTGAGGTGCTGCAGGAAGGCCGGGCCGTTGCGGTACGAAGACCAGCTGGAGGCTTCCAGACCGGCGGG
>NZ_AUPJ01000555.1:19711-20299 GCF_000427315.1 Arthrobacter sp. TB 26 | reverse complement strand
CCCGCCCCGTTGTCGGACCCCCCGTCAGCGAAGAGGGACGGATCCAGGACCCCGTCGGGGGCGAGGTCCTTTTCGAGTTTTGCCATCCGCGGCGGCACGGCGACCCGGAGCACGTCGCTGACGCTGCCGGCGTACCGGGCCGCGACGCGTTCGGCGAGTTCCGCGACGGAGGCCGTCAGCACCGGAACCGGGGAGACCACTTTGTGCAGCGGGACGAGGGGGTGGCCGGCGTCGGATTCGGCCGTCCGGTCGATCAGGTAACCGGCCAGTTCCTGTCCGTTGAACTTGACCTTGACCCGCACCCCCGGCTGCGCCGCGGCATCGAGCCCGGCGGGCACGCTGTAGTCGAAGGGCCGGTCAAGGTGCGGGAGGGAGGACTCCAGGCGAATACGCGCCACCGGAAGCCGGGCGGCAAGGGCCGGTCCGGACGATGCAGCGGCGGAACTCGGAAAGCCCTGGAGCAGTGAGAGCTGGAGGGGTTCGTCCGAGGCCGCGGCGCCATGGATCTGGCTCATCGCCCGGTCCTCCCTTCAGCAACAGTTCAGCGCCGGGCACATAATCGCCGGCTCAACAACGAATAGCCAGGCC
>NZ_AUPJ01000555.1:7271-19701 GCF_000427315.1 Arthrobacter sp. TB 26 | reverse complement strand
GTACCGGCGGCCTGGCTACAGCACATCACAGGGCAGTGACAATCTTTCAGCACTGCGACTCTTCAACACAGTGCCGGCGGATGTCAGGCGTTGAAGAATGCCTTCAATTCGTCGACCCGGTCCAGCCGCTCCCACGTGAAGTCGGGGTCCTCGCGGCCGAAGTGGCCGTGCGCGGCGGTCTTCGCGTAGATCGGCCGTTTGAGGTCGAGGGCGTCGATGATCGCCCGGGGGCGCAGGTCGAAGATCTCGGCGATCGCGGCGCTGATCCTGGCCGGATCCACGGTCTCGGTGCCGAAGGTCTCCACATAGGTTCCTACCGGACGGGCCTGGCCGATCGCGTAGGCGATCTGGATTTCGGCGCGCTTCGCAAGACCGGCTGCCACCACGTTCTTGGCGACCCAGCGCATTGCATAGGCCGCGGAGCGGTCCACCTTGGACGGGTCCTTGCCGGAGAAGGCACCGCCGCCGTGGCGTGCCATCCCACCGTAGGTGTCCACGATGATCTTGCGGCCGGTGAGGCCGGCGTCGCCGACGGGACCGCCGATGACGAAGGCACCGGCGGGGTTCAGGATGTTCCTGGCCCGGGAGATGTCGAGGTTGGACAGCGCCATGACCGGGTCGACGACGTGCGCGGCGAGGTCGGCACGGAGCTGGTCCAGGCTGGCGCCCTCGGCGTGCTGGCTGGAGATGACGATGGTCTCGACCGAGACGGGCCGGTCGCCGTCGTAGCCGACCGTGACCTGGGTCTTGCCGTCGGGGCGCAGGTAGGCGAGCTCACCGCTCTTGCGGACCTCGGTGAGCCGCTCGGAGAGGCGGTGCGCGAGCCAGATCGGGACCGGCATGTAGGAGGGGGTCTCATCGCTGGCGTAGCCGAACATCAGGCCCTGGTCGCCGGCGCCCTGGAGGTCGTAGTCGTCCTCCTGGCGGCCTTCACGCGCTTCGAGTGAGTTGAAGACGCCCCCGGCGATGTCATTGGACTGCTGGCCGATCGAGACGGACACACCACAGCGGGCGCCGTCGAAACCGTTGGCCGAGGAGTCGTAGCCGATGCCCAGAATGGTTTCCCGGACGATCTGCGGGATTTCGACGTAGGCGTCTGTGGTGACTTCACCGGCGACGTGGACGAGGCCGGTGGTGGCCAGCGTCTCCACGGCAACCCGGGACTCGGGATCCTTGGCCAGCAGGGCGTCGAGGATCGCATCGCTGATCTGGTCGCAGATCTTGTCGGGGTGTCCTTCGGTCACCGACTCGGACGTGAAGAGCCGGAGCGAGGCGGGCGTGGACCCGTGGAAGTCAGGGATGTGCAGCGGTAAAGTCACTCAACTACCTTACTGGTTGGAAAACGGACGTCCGGCGGCGTGTGTCCCTGTGCTAAGGAGACGTTGCTTACGCCGGGCTCAGGCCGGCGGGACAACCCGGCTTAGCTCGGCGCTGATGCGGTCAATCACGGCAGCCGCGACGTCGGATTTTGAACCCGACGCCTCTTGGTGTTCGGAGCCGGAGCGGGAAAGGATGACTACGGAGTTGGTGTCTTCGCCGAAAACCTTGTCCTGCCCCACGTGGTTGACCACCAGCAGGTCGCACGCTTTGCGCCGCAGCTTGGCCGCGGCGTAGTCCAGGACGTCGCCGTCTGCGTCGCCGGTCTCCGCCGCGAATCCGACGATCAGTTGGTGGCGCGAGGCCGCGTCCCGGACCTCCACGAGTTCGCGCAGAATGTCCGGGTTCCGGACCAGCGAGATAACGGGATCGGCGACGTCGTCGCGCTTCTTGATCTTCGTCCCGGACACATCCGCCGGGCGGAAGTCCGCGACGGCGGCGGCCATGATGATGACGTCGGAGTCGGCGGCAGCGTGCAGGGCCGCCTTGCGGAGTTCCAGGGCCGTCTCGACCTTTACCACGTCGACGCCGGCGGGCGGCGGGACGTCCATATGGGCGGCCAGCAGTCGTACCTTCGCCCCGGCGTCCCGGGCGGCGGCGGCCAGTGCCACTCCCTGTTTGCCGGAGGACCGGTTGCCAAGGAACCGGACGGGGTCCAGGGGTTCGCGGGTGCCGCCGGCGCTGATGGTGACGGTGAGCCCGGCCAGCGGCCGCAGCGGCGGGGAAAGTGCGGAATCCGACGCCGGCAGCGGGGCAGTCGCGGGCATCTCCGGCGCACCGGCGAGGGCCAGTGCTGCTTCGAAGATGGCTTCGGGTTCGGGGAGCCGGCCAGGCCCGGAGTCAGATCCGGTCAGCCTGCCGGAGGCGGGCTCCAGCACGGTGACGCCCCGGCTGCGGAGTGTCTCGACGTTGGCCTGGGTCGCCGGATGCTGCCACATCTCGGTGTGCATGGCGGGGGCCATCAGCACCGGGCAGCCGCCGGCCATGAGCAGGGTGTTGCTCAGGAGGTCGTTGGCCTGGCCGGTGGCGGCGCGTGCCAGCAGGTCGGCGGTGGCGGGGGCCACCACGATCAGCTCGGCTTCGTGTCCGAGGCGGACGTGGTTGACCGTGTGCACCTCGTCGAAGACGCTGTTGCTGACCGGGTGACCGGACAGCGCTTCCCACGTGGCAACGCCAACGAAGCGGGTCGCGGCCTCCGTGGGGATGACGGTGACGTCATGGCTGGCTTCAGTAAAAAGCCGGAGGAGCGACGCCACCTTGTAGGCGGCTATCCCTCCCCCGACTCCGAGGACTATGCGCACGTGAGCTCCGCCTGCGTAATTACTCTGCGGGTTCGATCGGCGTGGAAACGAGCTTGCCTTCGTTGATCTCGCGCAGGGCGATGGAGAGCGACTTCTCGTTCAGCTTGGTGTCGACCAGCGGGCCAACGTACTCGAAGAGGCCCTCGTGCAGCTGGGCGTAGTAGGCGTTGATCTGGCGTGCGCGCTTGGCGCCGAAAATCACCAGTCCGTACTTCGAGTCGGCGGCCTTCAGCAGCTCGTCGATCGGCGGGTTGATGATGCCTTCAAGGTTCGTGGACACGAATTCTCCAAATTCTAACGGGCCGATACGTCCCGGCGCCTAGCGTGGGTTCGGGGTCAGCCCCATGAGTGAAACAAGCTCGTCCGCTGCCCGTCGGACGTCATCATTGATGACGGTGTGGTCAAACTCCGGTTCAGCGGCCAGTTCTAGTTTAGCGGTTTCCAGCCTCTGCTGCTGTTCTTCCGCTGTTTCCGTGCCGCGGCCCACCAGGCGGCGGACCATTTCGTCCCAGCTTGGCGGGGCCAGGAAGACAAACTGGGCTTCCGGGACGGCCTGCTTGACCTGCCGCGCACCCTGCAGGTCGATCTCCAGGAGCACCGAACGGCCGTCGGCGATCGCGGCGTCGACCGTGCTGCGCAGCGTGCCGTAGCGGTTGCGCCCGTGGACCACGGCCCACTCCAGGAGTTCGCCGTTCTCGACGAGGGAATCGAATTCCTCGGCTGACTTGAAAAAGTAGTGGACACCGTCGACTTCACCGGGCCGCGCCGGCCGTGTGGTCGCCGAGACGGAAAGCCAGACGCCGGGATAGTTGTCCCGGATGTAGGTGGACACGGTGCCTTTGCCAACAGCCGTCGGGCCGGCGAGGACTGTCAGTCCCGGTTTCTTGCTCACATATTCCTTCGGGCGGGTTGGGAGTCAGCGCGGCGGGCCGGGCTGCTTGTCGTCTATAAAATCTACCAGCGCCCGGCGCTGGTGAATTCCCAGGCCGCGGACCCGGCGCGATGCCGCGATGCCCAGTTGTTCCATGATCGCAGCGGCACGCACCCGCCCAATGCCGGGCAGGGCCTCCAGAAGTTCGACGATCCTCATCCGGGCGATGGCGTCATCGGTCTCCCCGGCGCTGAGCAGTTCCGCGATGGTCAGCGTCCCTGATTTCAGCCGGTCCTTGGCGGTGGCCCGGGTGGTCCTGGCGGCGGCGGCCTTGCCCAAGGCGTCGGCACGTTCCTGCGGTGTGAGGGGTCGCAAACTCACTGAATGCCTCCCTGCATTGTCGGACGGGCACTACAAACACCTGGCCGGACGGGCCGTACAGCACCCCGGCTGGTACCGCGGACTTCTCCTGAACCTACCGTCTGGGAGAGGCAGAAATCAATGGAGCAGCCGCGGCACAGCCTGGCCGCAGCACGAGCCGGGCGCAGCACCCCCGACGTTGGCCACGCTGCACGGCGGTTGCGTCCATTCGCCACGAATGGCCGGAAAGACGGAGCCCTTAGCGGCCACTTGCGTCAAACGGGCACCCGCAACGCGTGACAACGGGCGGGCCGGCCCCGGCCATCCACCACAAATGGCCGGAACGCCTGCCCCAGCTCCGCCCGTTCACCACAAAGGGCCGGAAAGACAGCGCACTTAGCGGCCACTCGCGTCAAACGGGCACCCGCAAGACGCGACGAAGGGTGATCAAGCTTGCCCAAAGGTCGGCTGGCGACTAGGCCGCGCGGAGCTCCTCGAGGGTGCGGTTGGCGGCGTCCTGCAGATCCTGGATCCGCGGACCGGCGCCGAGGATGTCCCGGCTGGACGTGCCCAGGACCTGGCCGTAGGCGCTGCCGAAAGTGCGGCGCAAATCGGACGCCGTGGCGCCCTGCGCACCGAGACCCGGGGCCAGGATCGGGCCGCGCACCGCGGCGAGGTCCAGGTCCAGGTCCCTGAGCGCCGAGCCGACGGTCGCGCCGACGACGAGGCCGACGGAACCCAGCTCCCCACCTTCTTGACCAACGCCGTACCGGCGGTTCTCCGCTGCAGCCGCCTGGACGATCCGGCGGGCTACGGAGTCCTTGCCGCCGACGTGCTGCACGGAGGCGCCCTCCGGGTTGGAGGTCAGGGCCAGGACGAAGACGCCGCGGCCGGTCTGCGCTGCGAGGTCCAGGGCCGGCCGGAGCGATTCGAAGCCCAGGTAGGGGCTCAGCGTGACTGAGTCCGCGGCCAGGGCGGAACCGTCCCGCAGCCAGGCGTCGGCGTAGGCGGCCATGGTGGAGCCGATGTCGCCGCGTTTGGCGTCGGCAATGGTCAGCACGGAGGCCTCCGCCGCGGCGGCGAGGGTGCGCTCCAGCACGGCCATCCCGGCGGAACCGTGGCGCTCATACAGCGCCACCTGGGGTTTGACCGCGGCGGCGAGGCCGCCCACCGCCGCCAGGACGGTGAGCGAGAAGCGCTCCAGCCCGGCGACGTCGTCGTTCAGCCCCCAGGCCGACAGCAGCGCCGGGTGCGGATCGATCCCCACGCACAGCGGACCGCGGTCCGCCATGGCCCGGCCCAGCCGGGAGCCGAAAGACTCCCGGCCGGCCGTTGCCGCCTCAGGCTCAGGCACGGGCGTCCGCTTCCTGCGCGACGCGCCCCTGCGAGGCAAAAAGCGCAGCGGCGTGCTCCTGCAGGCTCGTGACCGACCACTCGTAGGTGCGCAGCGCCTCGATGGCCTGGACGGCGGCGTTGAACTCGGCCACCGTCGTGATGCACGGGATGCCGATCGACGTCGCTGCGGCACGCAGTTCGTAGCCGTCGCTGCGGGCTTCTCCGCCCGAGGGGGTGTTGAAGACCATGTCGATCTCACCGGCGATGATGAGGTCGGCGATGGTGCCTTCGCCTTCGGCGCTGGAGCCCTCGGCGACCTTCCGGACCGGGGTGGCCTGGATGCCGTTGCGGCGCAGCACATCCGCGGTGCCGCCGGTGGAGACGATCTCGAAGCCGAGGTCGGAGAGCCGCTTGACGCCCATGATGACCGAGCGCTTGTCCCGGTTGGCCACCGAGACGAAGATCTTGCCTTCGGTGGGCAGCGCGTTGTTGGCGGCGGCCTGGCTCTTCGCGAAGGCGGTGTCGAAGTGCTTGTCGATGCCCATGACCTCGCCGGTGGAGCGCATTTCCGGCCCGAGCAGCGAATCCACCACCTTGCCCTCGGGGGTGCGGAAGCGGCTGAACGGCAGCACGGCTTCCTTGACCGAGACCGGCGCGTCCAGCGGCAGCGTGGAGCCGTCGCCGGTTTCCGGCAGCATCTTGTAGGCGGTGCGGAGCTGGTTGATGGTGACGCCGGTGCCGATCAGGGCCGCCGCCTTCGCCATCTGGACGCCGGTCGCCTTGGAGACGAACGGGACGGTGCGGGAGGCCCGCGGGTTGGCTTCCAGGACGTAGAGCACGTCGGAGGCGAGGGCGAACTGGATGTTGATCAGGCCGCGGACACCCACGCCCTCGGCGATCGCCAGGGTGGCGGTCCGGACCCGCTCCAGCACGTTGTTGCCCAGCGTGATGGGCGGCAGCACGCAGGCCGAGTCGCCGGAGTGGATGCCGGCCTCCTCGATGTGCTCCATGATGCCGCCGAGGTACATCTCGGTGCCGTCGTAGAGGGCGTCGACGTCGATTTCGACGGCGTCCTCGAGGAAGCGGTCGATCAGCACCGGGTGGTCCGGGGTGATCTCCGTGGCGTTGGCAATGTAGCGGGAGAGGTTGGGCTCGTCGTAGACGATCTCCATGCCGCGGCCGCCGAGGACGTAGGACGGGCGGACCAGGACCGGGTAGCCGATCTCGTCGGCGATCTTCTTGGCGTCGTCGAAGGACACGGCGGTGCCGTTCTTCGGCGAGATGAGCCCGGCCTTGTCGAGCACCCGGGAGAACGCGCCGCGGTGCTCGGCGAGGTCGATCGCTTCCGGGGAGGTGCCGAGGATCGGCACGCCGGCGTCGGCGAGCTGCTGGGCGAGCTTGAGCGGGGTCTGGCCGCCGAGCTGGACGAAGACGCCCATCACGCCGCCGGTGCGCTCCTCGGCCGCGATGACCTCGAGCACGTCCTCCAGCGTGAGCGGCTCGAAGTACAGCCGGGTGGAGACGTCGTAGTCAGTGGAGACGGTCTCGGGGTTGCAGTTGACCATCACGGTCTCGTAGCCGGCCTTGCGGAGCGCCATGGAGGCGTGGACGCAGGAGTAGTCGAACTCGATGCCCTGGCCGATCCGGTTGGGGCCGGAGCCGAGGATGATGATGGACGGCTTGGCGTGCAGCGCCACCTCGTCCTCCTCGTCGTAGGAGGAGTAGTGGTACGGGGTGTACGCGGCGAACTCCGCGGCGCAGGTGTCCACGGTCTTGTAGACCGGGCGGATGCCGAGGGCCTGCCGGACGCCGCGGACGACGTCCTCGGAGTTGTGCGTCAGGGCACCGATCTGCTCGTCGGAGAAACCGTGGCGCTTGGCCCGCTTCAGCATGTCCGGGGTGAGGGCGGCGGCTTTGCGGATTTCGACCGAGATCTCGTTCAGCAGCTGGAGCTGGTCCAGGTACCAGGGGTCGATCTTGGTTGCTTCGAAGAGCTGCTCCACGCTGGCGCCGCCGAGGAGGGCGCGCTGGACCTGGTGCAGGCGGTCGGTGGTGGGCCGCTTGGACTTCTCGATCAGCTCCGGGACTTCCCATTCCGGGACGTGGCTGAAGTCGAGCTGGGAGCCCTTCTGTTCGAGGGACCGCAGCGCCTTCTGCAGTGCCTCGGTGAAGTTGCGGCCCATGGCCATGGCCTCCCCCACCGACTTCATGGTGGTGGTCAGCGTGGGGTCCGCGGCCGGGAACTTCTCGAAGGCGAAGCGCGGGACCTTCACCACGACGTAGTCCAGGGTCGGCTCGAAGGACGCCGGCGTCTTCTGCGTAATGTCGTTCGGGATCTCGTCGAGGGTGTAGCCCAGCGAGAGCTTGGTGGCGATCTTGGCGATCGCGAAGCCGGTGGCCTTGGACGCCAGCGCCGAGGAGCGGGAGACGCGCGGGTTCATTTCGATCACGACGACGCGGCCCGTGTCCGGCTCGACGGCGAACTGGATGTTGCAGCCGCCGGTGTCGACGCCGACTTCGCGGATGACGGCGATGGAGATGTCGCGCAGGCGCTGGTATTCGCGGTCCGTCAGGGTCAGGGCCGGGGCCACGGTGATCGAATCGCCGGTGTGCACGCCCACCGGGTCGAAGTTCTCGATGGAGCAGACGACCACGACGTTGTCGTTCTTGTCGCGCATCATCTCGAGCTCGTATTCCTTCCAGCCCAGGATGCTCTCTTCGAGCAGCACTTCGGACGTGGGGCTGTACTGCAGCCCCTGGCCGACGATCCGGCGGAGGTCGTTCTCGTCGTAGGCGAGGCCGGAGCCGAGGCCACCCATGGTGAAGGAGGGCCGGACCACCATCGGGTAGCCGAGGTCCTCGGCGGCGGTGAGGGCCTCATCGATGGTGTGGATGATATGGCTGCGGGCCGACTCGGCGCCGCAGCGTTCCACGACGCCCTTGAACTTTTCGCGGTCCTCGCCAAGCTCGATCGCGGCGATGTTGGCGCCGATCAGCTCCACGTTGTACTTCTCCAGCACGCCGTTCTTGTCCAGCGCGATGGCGGTGTTCAGCGCGGTCTGGCCGCCCAGGGTGGGCAGGATCGCGTCCGGGCGTTCCTTGGCGATGATCTTCTCGACCACCTCGGGGGTGATCGGCTCGATGTAGGTGGCGTCGGCGAACTCGGGGTCGGTCATGATGGTGGCCGGGTTGGAGTTGACGAGGATGACGCGGAGGCCTTCCTCCTTGAGGACGCGCAGTGCCTGGGTGCCGGAGTAGTCGAATTCGGCCGCCTGGCCGATCACGATCGGGCCGGAACCGATGACCAGGACGCTCTTAAGGTCAGTTCTCTTGGGCATTACTTCTTGTCCTCAGTCTTGGATTCGGTGGCAGTCTTGGTGTCGGTCGTTGTTTTTGACGAAGTGTCCGCCATCAGCTGGATGAAGCGGTCGAAGAGGTAGGCGGCGTCGTGCGGACCGGAAGCGGCCTCGGGGTGGTACTGCACCGAGAAGGCGGGGATGTCCAGGCACGACAGGCCCTCCACGACGTCGTCGTTGAGGCTCACATGGCTGACTTCGACTCGGCCGAAGCGCTCCTCGGGAGCCTGGGTGGCGCCGTCCAGCGGGGCGTCGACCGCGAAGCCATGGTTCTGCGAGGTGATCTCGACCTTGCCGGTGCGGCGGTCCATCACGGGCTGGTTGATGCCGCGGTGGCCGTAGCGCAGCTTGTAGGTGCCAAAGCCCAGGGCGCGGCCCAGGATCTGGTTGCCGAAGCAGATGCCGAAGTACGGAATCTTCTCGTCCAGGACCGAGCGGAGCAGTTTGACCTGGTTGTCGGCGGTGGCGGGATCGCCCGGGCCGTTGGACATAAAGAAGCCGTCGGGGTGGAGCGCCTGGACGTCGGCCAGGGTGGCGGTGGCCGGCAGCACGTGCACCCGCACGCCGCGCTCGGCGAAGCGGATGGGGGTCATCCGCTTGATGCCAAGGTCGATCGCGGCGATGCTGAAGCGCGGTTCGCCGTCCCAGCCCCAGTCCTTGGGCTCCACGGTGTAGGCCTCGTCCACGCTGACTTCCTCGGCCAAGCGGGAGCCTTCCATCGGGGCACTCGCCAGGACGGTGTCCACGAGTTCCTTGTCCGTGGCGCGGACGGCGTCGCCGGAGAAGATCCCGGCGCGCATGGTCTTGTGCTCGCGGAGGTGGCGGGTGATGGCGCGGGTGTCCACGCCCTGGATGCCGACAATCCCCTGCTCGACAAGCTCATCATCGAGGCTGCGTTCGGATCGCCAGTTGGAGGGGCGGCGGGCCGCGTCGCGGACGATGTAGCCGGCCACCCAGATCCGCCGGGACTCGGCGTCGTCCTTGTTCACACCGGTGTTGCCGATGTGCGGGGCGGTCTGGACCACCAGCTGACGGGCGTAGGAGGGGTCCGTGATGGTTTCCTGGTAGCCGGTCATCCCGGTTGCGAAGACGGCCTCGCCGAGGGCGGTTCCGGTGGCGCCGTAGCTGCTGCCGCGGAAGATCCGGCCGTCCTCGAGGACGAGGACGGCGGGGGTGGATGCTGCTGCAGCGGGTGCAGTGTCGTTTGATGTCACTGCTTCTTCAATCACTTCGTTGGATTCCGTCACGTCGTTACTTTCCACTATCGGCATCGGCCTGGGGGGCCGCGGGGATCAAATCTTGCAGGGCGTTGAGGAGGATGGTCTTGTCGGCGGCGTGCCGGGTCCGGAAACCGGAATCCAGTTCGCGGGTGCCCAGCATCCAGCTGAGCACCAGCAGCCCGTCCTTTTCGACGAACTTACCGGCCATGCCGCTTTCCTGCCGCACCCCGGTGAGGCTGGCGGCCGGGATGAAAACCGGGCCGGCGCCGGAGCGGTCGAACAGCACACCGTCCGGGTGGACACTGAGTTCGGCGTTGGTGCGGATGCCCAGGTTATGGACGGCGATGCGGTCCAGCCAGTCACCGGCGGTGGTGGTGGCGACGTACTGGCCGTCCGCAACGGCCAGCGCCGCGCCCAGTTCCGCCGGGATCACCGGCAGCGGGTCGACGTCGGCCTGGCGGCGCAGGCGGTTCCGCCAGCCGAACCAGATCAGGGCAAGAGCGACGCCGATCAGGACCAGCGTGAAGAGCAGCGAAAGTTCCTTGACCATCAGTTGCGGCCCGCCACTGCGGTCCCGGGCAGGTCTGTCTGCTCCGGGAGCCAGCGGTACGGAGTGTTGAGCTTGCCGTCGAGGACGGTGGGGTGGCCCTTGAAGAACGTCGCCACCACCTTGCCGGGAAGTTCCCGGCCGGCAAACGGAGAGTTACGGCCCATGGTTGCCATCTTAGAAGGGTCCACGGTCCAGCGCGCAGCCGGGTCCACGAGTGTGACGTTGGCGGGTTCGCCAGCGTTGAGCGGCCGGCCCTGGTCCTCGAGCCGGCCGATCGCGGCCGGGGCGGTGGAGGTGACCCGGGCAAAGTCGGCCCAGCCCATCAGCCCGGTTTCGATCATGGTGTGCTGCACCACGGACAGCGCGGTTTCCAGCCCGGTCATGCCCATGGCGGCCTGCGCCCACTCACATTCCTTGTGCTCGCTGGGGTGCGGCGCGTGGTCGGTGCCCACGACGTCGATCGTGCCGTCGGCCAGCGCGGCGCGCAGGGCCTGGACATCGGCGTCGGTGCGCAGCGGCGGGTTGACCTTGTAGACCGGGTCGTAGCTGCGGGCGAGCTCGTCCGTGAGCCAGAGGTGGTGTGGGGTGACCTCGGCCGTGACGTTGACGCCGCGGGACTTGGCCCAGCGGATGATCTCCACCGACCCTGCGGTGGAGACATGGCAGACGTGCAGCCGGGAGCCGACGTGCTGGGCCAGGAGCACGTCGCGGGCAATGATGCTTTCCTCGGCGACGGCGGGCCAGCCGGTGAGGCCGAGGACAGCGGAGACCTCGCCTTCGTTCATCTGCGCGCCGGCGGTGAGCCGGGGCTCCTGCGCGTGCTGGGCCACGACGCCGTCGAACGCCTTGACGTATTCCAGCGCCCGGCGCATCAGCACGGGGTCGTGCACGCAGATGCCGTCATCGGAGAAGACCCGGACGTGCGCGCGGGAGTCTGCCATCGCGCCGAGTTCGGCGAGCTGCTCCCCCGCGAGGCCAACGGTGACGGCGCCCACCGGGCGGACGTCCACCCAGCCGGCGGTGCGGCCGAGGGTGAGGACCTGTTCGACGACGCCGGCGGTGTCCGCCACCGGCGTGCTGTTGGCCATCGCATGCACGGCCGTGTAGCCGCCCAGGGCCGCGGCGCGGGTGCCGGTTTCGACCGTTTCGGCGTCTTCGCGGCCGGGTTCGCGCAGGTGCGTGTGAATATCCACCATGCCGGGCAGCGCCACGAGTCCGGCGGCCTCAATGACGGTCGCGCCGTCGGCTGGAAGGTTCTGGCCGCGTTCGGCGATGATCCCGTCGCGGATCAGGAGGTCTTCGGGGGCCCCGCCGAGGATGGCTGCGCCCCGGATCAGGTAGGCCCCGGTGGCTGCGTCCTGCTGCTGTGATGCCATCAGTGGCTCTCCTTCGTGGCGTGGGCGGAGGTGTTCTCCGCCGGGGGGAAAGGGGCATTGCTGGTGTGGGCCGCCGGTTCGCGGGTGTCCCCGGAGAGCAGCAGGTAGAGGGCTGCCATCCGGATGGACACCCCGTTGCGGACCTGCGCCAGCACCGTGGACCGGGGCGAGTCGGCCGCGGCGGACGAGATCTCCAGGCCGCGGTTCATCGGACCGGGGTGCATGATGATCGTGTCCTTCAAGCCCAGGCTGTCCAGGGCGCGGAGCCGGTTGTCGTCGAAGCCCCAGCGGCGCGAGTATTCGCGGGTGGTCGGGAAGAAGGAGGCGTTCATCCGTTCGCCCTGGACGCGCAGCATCATCATCGCGTCGACGCCGCGGGCAAGCGTCTCGTCGAGGTCGTAGCTGACGCTGCACGGCCACTTTTCGACGCCGATCGGCAGCAGCGTCGGCGGGGCGACCAGGGTGACCTCGGCGCCGAGGGTGCGCAGCAGCCAGACGTTGGAGCGCGCCACCCGGGAGTGCAGGACGTCGCCGGCGATGGCGACCCGCATGCCTTGGAGGTCCGCACCGGCGGACGGGGTGCCGGCCAGCTTTGACCAGTGCCGGCGCATGGTGAAGGCGTCCAGCAGCGCCTGGGTGGGGTGTTCGTGGGTGCCGTCGCCGGCGTTGATGACGGCGGCGTCG
>NZ_AUPJ01000555.1:0-7261 GCF_000427315.1 Arthrobacter sp. TB 26 | reverse complement strand
CGAGCCGGTGCGGGGCGCCGGAGGCCCAGTGCCGGATGACGACGGCGTCGGCCCCCATCGCGGACAGCGTCTGGGCTGTGTCCTTGAGGGATTCGCCCTTGGAGACGGAGGAACCCTTCGCGGCAAAGTTGATGACGTCGGCGGAGAGCCGCTTGGCGGCGGCTTCGAAGGAGATCCGGGTGCGCGTGGAGTCCTCGAAGAACAAGTTGACGACCGTCCGGCCGCGGAGGGTGGGAAGCTTCTTGACCTCGCGTTCGCCCACGGCCGCCATTTCCTCGGCGGTGTCGAGGATCCGGATGGCGTTGGACCGGCTCAGGTCTTCGGTGGAGAGCAGGTGCCTCATGCGGTGGCCTCGATGACCACTTCGTTGACGGGCGCGCCGCCGACCGAGTCGGTTTCCGCGAGCCGGACCCGGACCTTCTCCGCAGAGGAGGTGGGGAGGTTCTTGCCGACGTGGTCCGCGCGGATGGGCAGTTCCCGGTGGCCCCGGTCGATCAGCACTGCGAGGCGGACGATCCGTGGACGGCCGAGGTCGATGATCGCGTCGAGGGCGGCCCGGATGGTCCGGCCGGAATACAGGACGTCGTCGATCAGCACCACCACCTTGTTGTCGATGCCGGTGCGGGGAAGCTGGGTGGGGTACGGCGGCCGCATGGCCTGGTGGGAGAGATCGTCGCGGAACATGGTCACATCCAACTGGCCGACGATCGCGGCGGGATCCACGGTGGGATCGGCGGCGGCAATCTTGGCGGCAAGCCGGACGGCGAGCGGGTAGCCGCGCCGCGGGATGCCCAGCAGGACCAGGTCCTGGGAGCCCTTGTTGGATTCGAGAATCTCATGGGCGATACGAGTGAGTGCACGGTCGATATCCGCCTGGTTCAGTACTACTCGGGTGAGTACAACCTTGGCCGGAACCGGTGCTTCTGGAACAGAAGTCAACGCTCGTCTCCCCTTTCCCCGCCTCACGGGACGGAATTAAAAAAGGATTGTTTGCGCTCCCAAATTACCACAGCGGCGCCCGCGGCCCGGCGCCGCCGGCATGCGTTTAACCTCACACGCACATAGGCTCGGGTCCATGACGAACGAGCCGCGGCCCGGGCATGAGAACCCCGGCTACTCCCCCGGCGGCCAGCGGCCGCTTCCCCAGCAGGCGAACCCGACCTGGCTGGGGCACGTCCAGCCGGAGTACTACCAACGGCCTCCGGCCAACAGCGACGGCCGGTTCCAGCCGGTCCTTCCGCCGCTCCTTCCGCCGGTCCGGAGAGGGCGGAGCTCCGCCGGGGTTGTCGGGCTCGTGGTGGCCGGCGGATTCCTCGCGTTCATCAGCCTGTTCCTGGTCCTGCCTTTCCTGCTGGGGAGCACCGGAATCTCCGGCTTTGTCATCGGATTCGTCGCCTCGCTGGTTCCGCTCGCGACCGTGCTGCTGACGGTGCGCTTCATTGACCGCTGGGAGCCTGAGCCGAAGCCGCTGCTGCTGTTCGCCTTTGTCTGGGGAGCAGTCGTCTCGATTGCGGTGACGATGCTGATCCAGCCCTATTTCTCGCTCGTGGCGGGGCCGGCCTCAGGACTGGACTACACGACGTTCGCCGTGACGGTCCAGGCGCCGGTCGTGGAGGAATTCGCCAAGTCCCTGGGCCTGCTGTTGCTTCTGCTCTTCGCCCGGAAACACTTCGACGGGCCGGTGGACGGTGTGGTGTTCGCCTTTACGATCGCGGCCGGCTTCGCGTTCACCGAGAACATCCTCTACTTCGGCCGCGCGATCGCCGAATCTTCCGACCCCGGCACGGATCTCGCGGTGGTCTTCTTCCTGCGCGGGGTCATGTCACCGTTTGCCCACGCCATTTTCACGGGCACCACCGGGCTGATCATGGGCTTCGCCGCGCGCCGCTGGCACAACGGCCTGTCCGTACTCGCGTTCGCCGTCGGACTCGTTCCCGCGATGCTGCTGCACAGCGGCTGGAACAGCATGGGCCGGAACTTCCTGGGCCAGTACCTGCTGGTCCAGGTCCCGATCTTCCTGCTGGCGGTCCTGGTCATTGTGCTGCTGCGGGTCGCGGAGCGAAGGCTCACCCGCCAGCGGCTCAAGGAATACGCGGCCGCTGGCTGGTTCACCGCGGCCGAGGTGGACATGCTGGCCACCAGCGCCGGCCGGCGCTCTGCCCTGCGCTGGGCCAATTCCGTCGGCCGGGGCCCGCAGATGAAGGCCCTGCTCGGCGCCGCCACCCAGCTTGCGTTCACCCGGCAGCGGATCCTCAGCGGCCGGGACGTGCCCGCGCACCAGATCGACGAGCGGCACCAGCTCGCCGGGATCAGCGCCCTCCGGGCCGCCGTCGTCGGCTGACCAAGACAAAGGAAGCCAGGGAACGAAAAACCCCGCCCGGATGATCCGGGCGGGGTCGTTGCGGTCGTCGGGGCTCAGGCGAGCAGCGAGGGCTTCAGCTGCTGCAGGCGGCCCAGCAGGCCGTTGATGAACGACGGCGACTCGTCCGTGGAGAGGGTCTTGGCCAGTGCCACGGCCTCGCTGACGGCGACGCCGTCGGGCACGTCGTCGTTGTAGAGCAGCTCCCAGGTGCCGATCCGCAGGATGATGCGGTCCACCGAAGGCATCCGCTCCAGGGTCCAGCCCTGCGAGTAGGTTTCCAGGAATTCGTCGATCGCGGCCTGGTGGGAGACCACGCCTTCGACGATTTCCAGGGTGTACGGATTGACGATCTGGTCCGTCTGCTCCCGGCGGGACTTCAGCACATCAAACGCCGACACGGAACGCTGTTCCGCCTCGAAGAGAACATCCAGGGCCCGGTTACGGGCCTTACCGCGTGCACTCACTAGTCGTTGACCCGGCCGAGGTAGCTGCCGTCACGGGTGTCGACCTTGACCTTGGTGTTGTTCTCGACGAACAGGGGCACCTGGATCTCGTAGCCGGTTTCGAGGGTGGCGGGCTTCGTGCCGGCCGAGGAGCGGTCGCCCTGCAGGCCCGGCTCCGTGTAGGTGATCTCAAGCACGACGCTCGGGGGCAGCTCGATGTAGAGCGGGTTGCCTTCGTGGATGGCAATGTTGACCATCTGGTTCTCGAGCATGAAGTTGGTGGCGTCACCGACCGTTGCACCCGGAACGGTGAGCTGGTCGAAGTCGGACGTGTCCATGAACACGAAGTCGGCGCCGTCCTGGTAGAGGTACTGGTAGTCGCGGCGGTCAACCGTGGCCGTCTCGATCTTGAGTCCGGCGTTGAAGGTCTTGTCGACGACCTTGCCGGACATCACGTTGCGCATCTTGGTGCGCACAAACGCGCCACCCTTACCGGGCTTGACGTGCTGGAACTCAATGATGTTCCAGAGCTGGCCCTCAAGCTTAAGGACGGTTCCGTTCTTGATGTCGTTAGTGGTTGCCACAGTATCCTCAGGTTTCTTTGTTGACTGGTTCTAGCCGCCAGCCGTTTATGCCAGGCAGGCATGCCGATCCGGCCCGCCAGCGCGTATTTATCAAAAATCCAAGAACCATTCTACCGGTTATGCGGGCGAGTCGAGATCCAGCACATTCCGGGCACGCTGCAGCGCCACCGTGGAGGCGTAGATCAGGGCGGCGTCGGCCGACCCGGCGACGCGCAGGTCCAGGGCTTCGGCGAAGCTTTCGACGGCGGCCGCAATGTTGCCGCTGGCGAAATAGGACCGTCCGAGGTGCTGGCGGATGAGCGCCTCGTCCGGCGTTCCGCGCGTCTCTGCCAGCAGTTGGCGGAACAGCTCAACGGCCCGGTCAAGCCGGTTGGAGACCCGCAGCACGTCCGCTTCGAAGATGCGCAGGCGCAGCGAGGAGGGGTCCTTGTACCGGGCTTCGGCGAGCAGTTCGGCGGCTTCAGCGGGGTGCCCTTCGACGAGGCGCACGAAGATCAGGTCACCCGGGTCGGTCGAGGCTGCCAGGGCTTCGGTGACGGCGTCCGCGTTGACGACTTGCGGCACGAGGCTGTCCGGGTTGATTTTGATCCCGGGAAAACCTGCGTCGGGCCAGTCACTGGTGCCGCCTGGGACGAAAGGCATCAGGAGGCAATCTCCTGGTACGCGGCGAACAGCAGCGAGGTGTCCGGGACGTCGAGGATGCCGGGGCGTGCCACGCCGTCGAGCACCACGAAGCGCAACAGGTCGCCGCGGGACTTCTTGTCCCGGCGCATGCCGTCGAGCAGGGCCTGCCAACGGTCGCGCCGGTAGGTGATGGGCAGCCCGAGGCTTTCCAGGATGGTGCGGTGCCGGTCGGCGTCGGCGTCGCTGAGGCGGCCGACGCTGCGGGCCAGTTCCGCGGCGAACATCATGCCGACGGAGACGGCGGCGCCGTGGCGCCAGGAGTAGCGCTCGGCGAGTTCGATCGCGTGGCCCAGGGTGTGGCCGTAGTTCAGGATTTCGCGCTGGCCGGTTTCCTTGAGGTCAACGGAAACGACCCGGGCCTTCACCGTGATGGCGCGTTCGATGAGTTCCCGGACGGCGTCCGAACGGGGATCGGAGACGGCGGCCGGGTCCTTTTCGATCAGTTCGAGGATGGCAGGGTCGGCGATAAAGCCGCACTTGATGACCTCCGCCATGCCGGAGATCATCTCGTTCTTCGGCAACGTGTCAAGGGTGTCGAGGTCCGCGAGGACACCGGCAGGCGGGTGGAAGGCGCCGACGAGGTTCTTGCCCTCGGCAGTGTTGATCCCGGTTTTGCCGCCGACGGCGGCGTCGACCATGCCGAGCAGGCTCGTGGGCATGTGGATGACTTTGACACCGCGCAGCCAGGTCGCGGCCACGAAGCCGGCCAGGTCGGTCACGGCGCCGCCGCCGACGGCGACGACAGCATCCGAGCGGGTGAAGTCATTCTGTCCCAGCACCTGCCAGCAGAAGGAGGCCACCTCAATGTGCTTGCCTTCCTCGGCGTCGGGAATCTCGGCGGTGAGCGCCGTGAAGCCTGCGGAGGCCAGTTCTTCCCTGACAGTATCGCCGGTGAGGCGCAGCGCCCGGGGGTGGATGACGAGGACGCGTTTGACCCGCTCCCCCAGCAGCCCGGGCAGGCTGGCCAGCAGGCCGCGGCCCACCACGACGTCGTAGTTCTCACCGGGCGTCTGCCCGGTGACCTTGATGACGGTTGATTCGGTGATCACTTTTCAACTTCCTTTGTCGCCGCTGGCGTGGGTACGGCAGCGGTTCCCGCAGCGGCGTACGTGCGCAGCGCATCTTCAAGCCGGTGCGCGATGTCCGGCACGGATCCGTGCCGCACATCGATGACCAGGTCGGCCAGCCGTTCGTAGACCGGCCGCCGGGTGGCGAACAGCGTCTTCCATCGTTCCATGGCGTCTCCGGCCAGCAATGGCCGGCCGGAATTCCTCGCGATACGTTCCGCCACGGTGTCCGCGTCGCACTCGAGGTAGACCACGGTGCAGTGCCCCAGCAGCTGCTGGGTGCCGGAGTCCAGCACGGCGCCGCCGCCCAGGGAAATTACCGTGTTGCTGCCGTGCGCGTCTTCGATGGCCCGCGCGGCGGCCCTGGCCTCGAGCTCACGGAAGGCGTGCTCGCCGCGGCTGGCGAAGATCTCCGCGATGGAACCGTGGCTGGCCACCACCACGACGTCGGTGTCCACAAACGTGGCTCCCAACTGCTGGGCAAGCTGGTGTCCAATGGCTGATTTTCCGACCGCCATCGGCCCGATCAGCGCGATGGGCCGGGCAGCCGTCCTGGCCGGCACTGCCGGCATGTCGGCCGGCACTACTGGCCGATCGAGTCCAGGGACGCCGGAATGTTGTCCAGATAACCCTTGATGTTGCGGGCGGTTTCCTGCACGGAATCGCCGCCGAACTTTTCCGTTACCGCTTCGGCCAGGACGAGGGCCACCATGGCCTCGGCGACGACGCCGGCCGCGGGGACCGCACAGACGTCGGAGCGCTGGTGGTGGGCCTTGGCAGCCTCGCCGGTGCTGACGTCTACGGTCCTGAGGGCACGGGGAACCGTGGCGATCGGCTTCATCGCCGCGCGGACGCGCAGCACGTCCCCGATGCTCATGCCGCCTTCGATGCCGCCGGCACGGTTGGAGGTGCGGACGATCTTGCCGTCGGCGTCCTTGACGATCTCGTCGTGGGCGGCCGAGNAGCCGCGGCGGGACGCGGTGAGGAAGCCGTCGCCAACCTCAACGCCCTTGATGGCCTGGATCCCCATGAGGGCAGCCGCCAGCCGTGAATCGAGGCGGCGGTCCCAGTGGACGTAGCTGCCGAGTCCCGGCGGGAGTCCGTAGGCGAGGACCTCGACGACGCCGCCCAGGGTTTCACCTTCCTTATGCGCGATGTCGACCTCGGCCACCATGGCGTCGGACGTTTCGCGGTCGAAGCAGCGCAGCGGGTCGGCGTCAAGGGCCAGGACGTTGTCCGGGACCGGCAGGGGCCGGCCTTCCGGGACCGCGGTGCTGGCGATGGACACCGTGTGGGAGACGAGTTCGATGCCGAGCTGCTTGAGGAACGCGGAGGCGACGGTGCCGAGAGCCACGCGGGTTGCCGTTTCGCGGGCGCTGGCGCGCTCCAGGACGGGACGTGCCTCGTCAAAGCCGTATTTCTGCATGCCGGTGAAGTCCGCGTGGCCGGGCCGGGGGCGGGTCAGCGGGGCGTTGCGGGCCTGGTCGGCGAGGATTTCCGGGTCCACGGGGTCGGCAGACATGATCTGCTCCCACTTGGGCCACTCGGTGTTGCCGACCTGGATGGCGACGGGGCCGCCCTGGGTGAGGCCGTGGCGGACTCCGCCGAGGATCGTAACGACGTCCTGCTCAAACTTCATCCGCGCGCCGCGGCCGTAGCCGAGCCGGCGGCGGGCCAGCGAATCGGCGATCTGGGCGCTCGTGAGCTCCACACCGGCGGGCACGCCTTCAATAATTCCGACCAGGGCCGGCCCATGGGATTCTCCGGCAGTCAACCAACGCAACATAAAATCCATCCTGCCATGTAAGGCGGTTAGAACACCCGTCGGGGCGCCCCGACTGCGTCACACATCACATCTATGACTTCCGCCGGCACGGCGTCGCCCAGGCCCGTAAAGTGCCGGACCTGTTCCACGGCCTGGTAGATGAGCATCTCGAGTCCGGGGACCACGGTGCCGCCGGCTTCCTGCCAAGCGGAGGCGATCCGGCTGGGCCAGGGATCATAGGCGACGTCCAGCAGCACACCGGGCCGGGCCACTGGGGCGTCAAGGGACGGCTCCCCTGCGCGCTGTGCAAAAATCTGCACCAGTTCCGCGGCCAGTGGATCGGCGGCCCGGGGCGG
>NZ_AUPJ01000554.1 GCF_000427315.1 Arthrobacter sp. TB 26 | reverse complement strand
CGCACGACGGCAGCTGGTCCTCGCCATGGGGGCGGGATCGGGTGGCATGGGCGGAGGCATGGGGGGCGTGATGCGGTTCAGCATCAACGGCCGCGAATTCAGCGAGTCCCGCACCGACACGATCGTGGCGGCCGGGACCGTGGAGGAATGGACCCTGGTCAACACCAGCCCCATGGACCACCCCTTCCACCTGCACGTGTGGCCGATGCAGCTCATCGAGGACAACGGCCGGGCGGTCGATGCCGTCATCATGCGGGACGTAGTGAACGTCCGGGCCAACGGGCGGGCCACCGTCAGGGTCGCGTTCCGCGACTTCAGCGGCCGCTCGGTCTACCACTGCCATATCCTGGACCACGAGGACCTGGGAATGATGGGCGTGATCGAGGTCCGCTGACCCGGGAAACCTCTTGCCAGGAATACCCCCTAGGGGTATGGTGAGCTCAACCCGAACATCGATGAATCTCCCAGGAGCGCGCATCATGGAACACCGGCCCAGCAGCCAGCCCGTCAGCGGCCCGCAGCCGAACGCGGAGCACAGGGACCCTGGCGGCCACCAGCCCCACAGCGGGCACGGCAGGGACGGGGCGTACGGGACCGGCAGGGCGCCGCACCAGGACGACGAGCATCTGGTTCACAGCCGCGGCCAGCACGCCGGGCACAGCGTGGCGATGTTCAAGAACAGGTTTTGGCTGACACTTGCCCTGGCCGTCCCGGTGGTCTTCTTCAGCCCCATGTTCGGCCACCTCCTCGGCTACGCACCTCCCGTTTTCCCCGGATCCGGCTGGATTCCTCCCGTCCTGGGAACCGTCATCTTCTTCTATGGCGGCCAGCCGTTCCTCAAGGGCGGCCTGAACGAGCTGAAATCCCGCAAGCCCGGGATGATGCTGCTGATCGCCATGGCCATCACCGTCGCGTTCACCGCCTCGTGGGTGACCACCCTCGGAATCGGCGGCTTCGACCTCGACTTCTGGTGGGAACTGGCCCTCCTGGTTGACATCATGCTGCTGGGGCACTGGATTGAAATGCGCGCCCTCGGCTCCGCCCAGGGCGCGCTCGATGCCCTCGCGGCGCTGCTCCCGGACGAGGCCGAACGCATTACCGGGTCCGGTACCGAGATTGTCGGTGTCTCCGAGCTCAGGAGCGGCGACACCATCCTGGTCCGTTCCGGCGCGCGGATGCCGGCGGACGGAACCGTGACCGAGGGGCAGGCCGAATTCGACGAATCGATGATCACGGGCGAATCCAAGACCGTCCTCCGCTCGCCCGGCGACCCCGTGGTCGCCGGCACCATCGCAACGGACAACAGCCTCCGCGTTCAGGTCACTGCCATCGGCGAGGACACCGCCCTCGCCGGGATCCGGCGGCTCGTGGCCGAAGCCCAGGCCTCCTCGTCGCGGGCCCAGGCACTCGCGGACCGTGCCGCCGCCTTCCTGTTCTATTTCGCGGCCGGGGCCGGCGTCGTCACCTTCATCGCCTGGACACTACTGGGCAGCGTGCCCGACGCCGTGGAACGCACCGTGACGGTGCTGGTCATCGCCTGCCCGCATGCACTGGGCCTTGCCATCCCGCTCGTCATCGCGATCTCCACAGAGCGGGCAGCCCGGGCCGGCGTGCTGATCAAGAACCGGATGGCGCTCGAACGGATGAGGACGGTCGACGTCGTGCTGTTCGACAAGACGGGGACCCTGACCAAGGGCGAGCCGGAACTGAAGGGCGTGGCCGCCGTCGAAGGGACGGACCCAGAAGAGCTGCTCGCCCTGGCCGCCGCTGCGGAATCGGACAGCGAACACCCCCT
>NZ_AUPJ01000553.1:1694-2540 GCF_000427315.1 Arthrobacter sp. TB 26 | reverse complement strand
ACGATCGGCGGCAGGACGGTCCGGGTGGGCGGCCCGGCGATGCTAAAGGAACTGCAGGCGGGGGAACCCCCGGAACTGACGGCCGCGACGGCTGGCTGGCGGGACCGGGGTGCGGCAGTTCTTCATGTGCTGGACGGCGACGCCGTGCTGGGCGCCGTGAGCCTTGAGGACGCAGTGCGGCCGGAATCCCGCCAGGCCGTCGCGGCGCTGCAGCACCGCGGAATCAAGGTTGCCATGATCACCGGCGACGCCCGGCAGGTGGCCCAGGCCGTTGCCACCGAGCTGAACATTGACGAGGTCTTCGCCGAGGTCTTGCCGGCGGACAAGGACAAGAAGGTGGCCGAGCTCCAGTCCCGCGGCCTCAAGGTGGCCATGGTGGGGGACGGCGTTAACGACTCCCCCGCCCTGGCCCGGGCCGAGGTGGGCATCGCGATCGGCGGGGGGACCGACGTCGCGATGGAGTCCGCCGGCGTGGTCCTGGCCGGGAACGACCCCCGGGCTGTGCTGTCCATGGTGGATCTGTCCCGTGCGAGCTACCGGAAGATGTGGCAGAACCTCGTGTGGGCCACGGGCTACAACATCATTGCGGTTCCGCTGGCCGCCGGCGTCCTGGCGTTCGCCGGGATTGTCCTTTCCCCCGCCGCCGGGGCCGTGCTGATGTCCGCCTCCACGATCGTGGTGGCCCTCAACGCGCAGCTGCTGCGGGGCCTGAAGCTCAACCCCGCGGACGTCGGCTGACCTGAAAGTGACCCCCATGCCGGATACCCCACCACGCAATCCCTCATTCGGGAGATCCTTCGCCCGGGTGGGTCCGCGGATGGACGCCCGCGGGGCCGCGGACCACCG
>NZ_AUPJ01000553.1:0-1684 GCF_000427315.1 Arthrobacter sp. TB 26 | reverse complement strand
CGGCGGCGCACGGCGCCGTCGTCGAAATCGGGGCGGGCTACGGGGCCACCTTCCCGTTCTACCCTTCCGCGGTGACCGGCGTGCTGGCCCTCGAACCGGACCGCACGCTCCGGGAGCTGGCGCTGGCCGCTGCCAGGGCTGCACCGGTGCCTGTCACCGTGCAGGACGGCGTGGCGGAATCGCTGCCGGCGTCGGACGCCTCGATCGACGTCGTCGTCTCCAGCCTGGTGCTGTGCAGCGTGGCGGACCAGTCCGTTGCCCTGGCGGAGGCGGTGAGGGTCCTGCGGCCCGGCGGCCTGCTGCTGTTCTATGAACACGTCCGTTCGGCACACCGCATGCTGGCGGCGGCCGAAGACCTGGTCACACCGCTGTGGACCCGGATGGCAGGCGGCTGCCACCCTAACCGTGACACCGTCGGCGTGATTGCCGGGGCGGGCCTCACGGTGCAGGGCGTCGAGCGCTTCGGCTTTTCCGTCCTCCCCGGCAACCCGCGGCTGGCCCACGTCCTGGGGGTGGCCAGCAAACCGTGACGGCCGCCCCGGCGCGCAGAAGGGGCCCNNTGGCAGGCGCCCCTTCGTTGCTCGCGGAAGCGTGTGGCTCTAGGCCTTCTTGGGCGGCAGCGCCAGCTTGAAGACCTTGGCCCAGGTGGAGCCGACCTGCTTCCAGATCGGGCCCGTGGTGTACGGCAGTCCGTAGCGCTGGCAGATTTCCTGCACCTTCGGGGCCACCTCGGCGTAACGGTTGGACGGAATGTCCGGGAAGAGGTGGTGCTCGATCTGGTGCGACAGGTTGCCGGTCATCAGGTGCATAAACTTGGACCCGGAGATGTTGGCGGAGCCAATCATCTGCCGGACGTACCAGTCACCGCGGGTCTCGCCTTCCACCATTTCCTCGGTGAAGGTGTCCGCACCCTCGGGGAAGTGGCCGCAGAAGATCACCGCGTGCGCCCAGACGTTGCGGACCGCGTTGGCGGTCAGGGTGCCGTACAGCGCCTGCTTGCCGGATCCGGTCAGCATGGCAACGGCAGGAGTGGCGGCGTAGTCCTTGGTGAACTGCGTGAGGGCCTTGCGGCCGAGCGCCTTGAGGTCCTTGGTGAGGGCTTCCTTGGACTTCTTGCCCTCTTTGTAGTCATTGAGCTCGAGATCGTAGATCGCGATGCCCCATTCGAATACCGGGGCCAACAAGGCGTTGTAGAGCGGGTTGCCCAGGTTGAACGGCTTCCATTCCTGGTCCGCGTCCATCCGCAGCAGGTTGTACCCGACGTCGTTGTCCTTGCCCACGACGTTGGTCCAGCGGTGGTGCAGGTCGTTGTGGGTGTGCTGCCAGGCGCGCGCCGGGGTCACGAAGTCCCACTCCCAGGTGGTGGAGTGGATGTCCGGGTCGCGCATCCAGTCCCACTGGCCGTGCAGGATGTTGTGCCCGAGCTCCATGTTTTCCAGGATCTTGGCGAAGCTGAGCAGCGTGGTGCCGGCTACCCAGGCCGCCTTGTGCTTGCTGACCAGCAGCGTGGCACGGCCGGAAATCTCCAGTCCGCGCTGGATCTTGATCATCCGGCGGATGTAGGCGGCATCGGACGCGCCGCGCTTGGCGAGGATATCGTCCTTGATGGCGTCGAGTTCACGGCCCAGCTCGGCGACCTGCTCGTCGGAGAGGTGCGCGGCAGCCGGCGGCCGAACCGTCGGGC
>NZ_AUPJ01000552.1:6980-8294 GCF_000427315.1 Arthrobacter sp. TB 26 | reverse complement strand
CTCGGGGCGCTTTGGCGGAGTTGTTGGCGCCCTGGGGAGCTTCCTCAGAAAGGCCTTGCTTGTCGGAAACAATCGTCATGCGGTGGTACTCCTCAGATCTCGAGGTTAACGGGTCCGGCGGCTGCCGAGACACACGTCTGGATTAGTTGGCCGGGCTCGCCATGGACTTCGTCCGTGCGCAGGTCACGAACCTGTCCGGCCCGGAGCGGGATGAGGCAGCTGTGGCAGATGCCCATGCGGCAACCGCTCGGCATCAGGACGCCGGCGTCCTCGCCGACGTCGAGCAGGGGGGTGTCACCGTCGGCGTCGACTTCGCGGTCCGAGGCCTCGAAGGTGACCAGGCCGCCGTCGTGCCCCGCGCCGCCGGCGAGCTTGGTGCTGAAGCGTTCAATGGTGAGGGTGGCTTCCGGCGATGCCTCGGCGGTTGCGGTCTCGGCTTCCCAGAGCGCCTCGGCGTCGTCCAGGAAGCTTTCGGGGCCACAGGCGTAAGCGGCGCGCTGGCGCCAGTCCGGGCAAAGCTGTTCCAGCCCCGCGGCGGAGCTGAAGTCCAGCCGTCCGCGTTCCCCGGTGAACCAGTGGATGACGCGGAGGTTGGGGAACTGGTCCGCGAGTTCGGCCAGTTCCTCTCGGAAGATCGCGTCCGCCGGGGTCCGGGCAGTGTGGATGAGGACGACGTCGGAGTCCGGCCGGTGCGGAACGAGCGTGCGGATCATCGACATGACCGGGGTGATGCCGCTGCCGGCGGTGAGCATCAGCAAAGGGCGCGGGTGCTCCGGAAGGACGAAATCGCCCTGCGGCGGCGCCAGGAAGAGCACGTCGCCGGGCTTTGTGTTGCGCACGAGGGTGCCGGAGACGGCACCCATGTCACTGACGGTGATGGCCGGGTCTTTGCCGGCGGGGGCGCTGAGCGAGTATGACCGCCAGTGGCGGACACCGTCGAGCTCGACGCCGATGCGGGCCCACTGGCCGGCAAGGTGCGCTTGCCAGCCGCGGCCGGGACGGAAGAAAATGGTGGCGGAATCGGCCGTTTCTGGAACCACCCGAGTGACCACGCCGCGCAATTGGCGGGCGGAAAACACAGGATTGAAAAGCGACAGAATGTCTTCTGGAGCTAGGGGGGTGGTCAGTAGAGATGCGGCGCGCGCCAGCTTACGGAGCCGGATCATCTTTCAATCTTATGTCAGACAGGGTCATACTTCTTCACCCAAGGCATACGATCGAGGTGAATAAACTATCTCCCCGCAACAACTTATTGGAACCGGCCTCATGAACGCATCCCCGACGGGCACCCCCGCTCCTTCCTCCTACGACCCG
>NZ_AUPJ01000552.1:0-6971 GCF_000427315.1 Arthrobacter sp. TB 26 | reverse complement strand
GGCTTGCCCTGCCGCGCGAAGTGAGCGACGTCCTCCGGCCCATGATGCCGGGCATTGTCGAGGCGATCATCGACGCGGTGCCGCAGCTGGTGCCGGCCTATGCCAGGCCGATCGAGGGCCGCTTCGGGCGGGGGCTGCGCCGCGGCGTGGCTGCCGCTCTGGACCGCTTCCTGCAGCTGCCTGGAACCCGGCTGCCCGCCCTTTCGGAGGAGAGCAGGCAGCTCGTGGCCGGACTGGGGAGCGGTGAATTCCGCCAGGGCCGGAGCATGGATGCGCTGCTGAGCGCCTACCGGATGGGTGCCCGGGTGACCT
This sequence comes from Arthrobacter sp. TB 26, assembly GCF_000427315.1. Taxonomy (GTDB): domain Bacteria; phylum Actinomycetota; class Actinomycetes; order Actinomycetales; family Micrococcaceae; genus Arthrobacter. Next base: position 6,659 of record NZ_AUPJ01000552.1, on the reverse strand, counting down.
TCCGCGAGATGTCCAGGGTGTCGGTGGAGCACCACCTTGGCCAGAGTGTGGTGGTGGACCTGGGCGAATCGATCCTGGCCTACATCGACGAGCTGTCCGCGGTCAGCGCCGAGGCGTATGCCTTCGAACAGTCGGAACGGGCCGGCGCGGTGGACCGCCGTCGCACCGAACTGCTCGACCTGCTCCTGCTGGGGCAGGCGGATGAGGCGGCCCTGCGCCAAACGGCGGCGATGGCGGACTGGTCCCTGCCGCAGCGGATGGTGGTGGTGACCCTGCCGGTGGACCGGGCCGCGGGGCTGCGGCTCCGGCTGGGGGCGGGCACTTTGGTCATCGAACGCGAGACTGACGCCGTCGCCCTGGTTCCTGCGCGGCAGTCGAAGTCCGCACGGGCGGATCTGGACAAGGTGCTGCGTGGTCGCGGGGCTGCCGTGGGGCCGGCCGGCGGCTGGGAGAAAGTCCCCGATTCTCTGCGCCTGGCAGTTCTCGCAGCGTCGGTGCTGCCGCCCCGGGACGGTCCGGAGGATCCACCGATCTGGGCAGATGAGCATTTGGCCGAGGTGATTCTCGGCGCCGAGCCCTCCGCCATCGCGGAACTGGCGAACCGCCGGCTGGCGCCACTGGAAGGGCTGCGCCCGGCGCAGCGCGAGCGGCTCGCGGAGACGCTGCTGTCCTGGCTGCGGCACTGGGGCCAGCGCGCCCCCGTCGCGGCAGAGCTCGGCATCCACCCGCAGACAGTGGGTTACCGGGCGGCGCAGCTGCGCGAGCTGTTCGGCGACACCTTGGAGGACCCGAAGGCGCGGTTCGAACTGGAACTGGCGCTCCACGCCGGCAGGCGTTAAGCGGGGCAGGCGTTAAGCGGGGCAGGCGTTAGGCAGCGCAGGCGTTAGGCAGCGCAGGCGTTAGTTCGCCTAACTGGCGATCGCTTCCCTGCTCTGCAGCCGCATCTCAAGGTCGTTCATCACGATCGCGGCCAGGTCCTCCAGCGTCCTGGTGTCGGCGGCGCTGAACTCCCGGGGTTCCCGGTCCAGGATGCAGAAGGTGCCCAGGTTGTAGCCGTCCGGGGTCCGCAGCGGGACGCCGGCGTAGAACTGCAGTCCGAACTCGCCCGCCACCAGCGGGTTGGCGAGGGTGCGGGGATCCCTCGTTGCGTCCTCCACAATCCAGGCGCCGTCCTGCAGGATCGCGGAGGCGCACAGCCCCGGGTCGCGGCCGATCTGTGTGACGTCGGTGCCGTGGTGGGCCTTGAACCAGATGCGGTCGTGGTCCACCACACTGACGATTGCCACCGGCACCGAAAACATGCGTGCCGCAAGGCCCGCGATCCGGTCGAAGGCGCCGTCTGCCGGGGTGTCGAGGATCCGGTAGCGTTCCACCGCGCGCATCCTGGTTTCCTCGTCGGTCCCGCCGGGGGCGTTCTCCAGGCGGTGGCGTGCTGCGCCGTTGATGACTTCCTGGCGCAGGGCGAGGGAGACTTCCCGGGCCGGCGGGCGATCTGCCGGGTCGCGGGCAAGCATGGAGGACAGCAGCGACGTCCAGATGGGGGCAAGCTCTTCGGGGATGTCGGGATCGTGGAGCAGGCGCGCGACGGCGGACTGGATCGGCGCGCCCGGGTAGGCCATCTTTCCGGTCAGCCCTTCGAGCAGCACCAGCCCGAGGGAATACACATCGCTGAGCGGCCCGGCGGGTTCGCCGGCGGCCTGCTCCGGGCTCAGGTAGGCGGGGGTGCCGGAGGTTCCGCCGTCGTCCGCCACCGGGCCGTTGCCCATCATGATGGCAACACCGAAGTCGCTGAGCTTGGCCCGGGGGCGCCGGTCCTTGTTGCTGTAGTCCACCAGCAGGATATTGGCGGGCTTCACGTCGCGGTGCACGATGCCGTGATGGTGGATGTAGGAGAGTCCGTCCGCCAGGTCGTGGCCGATCAGGGCCATGTGCGCTGCGGACAGCGGCCCCTGGGCGGCGCGGTGGCGCAGGTCCGGGCCGCGGACCAGTTCCATGACGAGGTAGGTGAGGCGGGCTTCCGGGTCGCTCAGGTCCGCGCCGGCGTCGAACAGTGTCACGAGGGCGTGGTGGCTCATCCCGGCGAGGATGCGGATTTCCTGCCCCTGCCGGCGGGTGTGTTCGAGATCGTCCGCGTTGTCCCGGAAGAGTTTGACGGCCACCTCGCGCTGCAGGAGTTCGTCATGGGCCCGGTACACGGTTGACTGGCTCCCCCTGCCGATGAGGGCGTGGATCCGGTAGCGGCCGCTCAGCAGGAATCCTGGTTCCATGCCGAGTTTTCTGTTGTAGTCAGTCAAAGAGTGTTCGTAGTCCCTTAGGTGCGGGGCCCGCCGACGGAATCGCGCGGATCAGTCCAAAAAGCCGAAATTGTGGGGCGCCCGCGAAGTAGCAAGGTTACTTATGATACCGCGGAAACGTGATTTAGGAAGACCTGCGACGGACCAATATCCCCGCCCCGCAGCCGGGGCATCGGCCGCTACTTGGCGGGGTTGTGGGTGCCGATGGGCAGCAGGGTCAGGTCCGGGTGGTTCTTTTCGATCCGGCGCAGTGCCCACACGTCGTTGAACAGGGCGAGGTATTCGCCGTCGGAGCGCAGCAGCACCTCGGCGCCCGGTACGTTGGCCAGCGCCGGCATGGCCTCCGCCGTCGAGATCCTGGCGATGGAGTATGGCAGGCGTTCGAGCCGCATCGGGGCGCTGAAATCGTGCGCCATCCGGTCCTCCACCACTTCGAACTGCATGGGTCCGACGGCGGCCAGCACCGGGGCCTGGTCGCCGCGGACATCCGAGCGGAGCACCTGGATGACGCCCTCGTGCTCGAGCTGCTCGATGCCGCGGCGGAACTGCTTGAAGCGGCTGGGGTCCTTGGAGCGCGCCACCTGGAAGTGCTCCGGGGCGAACAGCGGGATGGCCGGGAATTCCACCGGCTGATCGAGGAAGAGGCTGTCGCCCACCCGCAGCGAAGAGGCGTTGACGAGGCCCACGACGTCGCCGGGGAAGGCCTCGTCAATGACCTCGCGTTCCCGGCCGAAAACCTGCTGGGCGTACTTGGTGGCGAAGGACTTGCCGGTCCGGCCCTGCGTCACCACCATGCCGCGTTCGAAGATGCCGGAGCAGACCCGGATGAAGGCGACGTGGTCCCGGTGCGCTTTGTTCATGCCGGCCTGGACCTTGAAGACGAACCCGGCGAAGGGTGCATCGACGGGCCGTGCCGTGCCGTCGACGTCGGGCCGCGGGGCGGCCGGCGGGGCGAAGTCCACGAGGGCGTCGAGGATCTCCTTGACGCCGAAGTTCAGCGCTGCGGAGCTGAACAGGATCGGCGTCGCCTTTCCAGCGTGGAAGGCGTCGATGTCGAACTCAAGGTTGGATTCGATGACCAGCCCGGCCTCGTCGACGGCGTTGGACCAGTCGTCGCCCTGGCTGGCCGCGGCCTGTTCCGGCGTGAAGTACTCGGTCAGGGCGATGTTGGCGCCGGCGTTGTTGCGCTTGAACTGGGCGAAACGGTCGTTGCGCAGGTCCCAGACGCCGCGGAAGTCACCGGAAATGCCCACGGCCCAGGTCAGCGGCATGGGCTGGAGGCCGGTGCGCTCGGTGATCTCGTCCATGAGGGCCAGTGCGTCGAGCCCCGGCCGGTCCCACTTGTTGATCACGGTGATGATCGGCAGGTTGCGCTGCTTGCAGACCTCGAAGAGCTTCATGGTTTGGGTTTCCAGGCCCTTGGCGGCATCCACCAGCATCACGGCGCAGTCGACGGCGGCCAGCACCCGGTAGGTGTCCTCGGAGAAGTCAGCGTGGCCGGGGGTGTCCAGCAGGTTGATGACGGTGTCCCGGTAGGCGAACTGCAGCGCCGCGGAACTGATCGAGATGCCACGGTCCTTTTCCATCTGCATCCAGTCCGAGACCGTCTCCTTGCGGTTGGCCTTTCCGCTGGAGGCACCGGCCGTGCCGATGACCTTCGCGTGCAGCGCGAGCGCCTCGGTCAGAGTGGACTTGCCGGCGTCGGGGTGTGAAATGACCGCGAAAGTCCGACGCCGGGCCGCCTGCTTGTGAATCTCCTGGACTCGGGCGGGGCTAAGGACTTCTTGGGACACGGTGCTACTTTCGCTGCGGCGTTGAATGGTTGCGCTCCCGGGTTTGCGGGGGATCCGGCTGGCCCGGTGGGAACGCGGGTTGTTCTGCTGGGAGTTCTGCGTGACGGCTCTGTGAGGCTGGGAGGGCGCGGCGGCGGCAGCCGACGGAACACCCAAGGGTTCAAGTTTATCGCAGCCTGGGCTGCCGCCGCGAAGTGGGCGGAACGCCGGATGAATGCAGGGCAACGGCGGCTCAGAAGTGCGCGCTTGGAACAGGGTCGCCGGACGCGTTTCGGGGGCGTTGCCACGGGCGTCTCAATGGACCACTTTGGGGCTTGTCCGTGCGGAAGTTGACCCGCTTTACCTCTACTATGGTGAGAACGGGGAACCGGGTACTTTTGATCCTGCCGGCAAACACAGGATACCGGCGCACTTGCAGGCTGAGACCTGCACCTTTGAAGGGAAAATCTATGGCTCGGAGCCCTGAAGATTCGCTCAAGGCGACGCTGGGCCGGGTGGCACCGGGCACCGCCCTCCGCGACGGCCTGGAACGCATCCTCCGCGGGCGGACGGGAGCCCTGATCGTACTGGGCATCGACCGGACCATCGAATCCATCTGTTCCGGCGGCTTCGAGATCGGAATTGACTTCTCCCCCACCCGGCTGCGGGAACTGGCCAAAATGGACGGCGCCATCATCTGCGACAAGGACGCCAGCAACATCCTGCGCGCAGCCGTCCAGTTGGTCCCGGATTCCAGCATCGAGACCCAGGAGTCCGGCACCCGGCACCGGACCGCTGAGCGTGTCGCCATCCAGACCGGCGTTCCGGTGATTTCGGTCAGCCAGTCCATGCAGATCATCGCGCTCTACGTGAACGGGCTGCGGCACGTCCTGGAGGGCTCGGAGAAGGTCCTGGCCCGCGCCAACCAGGCCCTGGCAACCCTGGAACGCTACCGCTCACGCCTGGATCAGGTCACCAGTTCCCTCTCCGCCCTGGAAATCGAGGCCATGGTGACAGTCCGCGACGTTGCCGTGACCCTGCAGCGCCAGGAGATGGTCCGCCGGATTTCCGAGGAGATTTCTCAGTACGTCCTGGAACTCGGGGAGGACGGGCGGCTGCTCTCGCTCCAGCTGGACGAACTGACCGTGGGCCGCGGTCCCGGCAGCGACGTCATCATCCGCGACTACTCGGGCCCGGACACCTCGGCCGAGGACATCGACCAGGCCGTGAAGTCGCTCGTGAACCTGGGCCCCACCGAGCTGATCGACCTGGGCAAGATCGCCGGGATTGTGGGCTTCGCCGGCGGCGAGGCCAACCTCGACGCCGTCGTCCAGCCGCGCGGCTACCGGCTGCTGTCCGGACTCAAGGCCGTGCCGAGGGCCGTCGCCGACCGCCTGGTGGACCACTTCGGCGGCCTGCAGTTCCTGATGGCCGCCACGATCGATGACCTGATGACGGTGGACGGCATCGGCGACCAGCGCGCCCGGACGGTCCGTGAGGGCCTGAGCCGGATGGCCGAGGCCAGCCTGCTGGACCGCTTCCTCTAATTCCCGTCGATTGCTCCGTAGATGCCCTTTTGAGCCCTCAAAACGGCATCTACGGAGCAATCGACGGGGTTAGTTGAGCTGGAACACGGCTTTGGGGCTGGTCTTGTCCGCCAGCCGTGCCGTGAAGACGTAGTAGGCGCCGCCTGCTCCCGGTTTGGCCTCGATGAGCTTGCAGCCTTCGACCGAGCGGTTGCGCTCCCACAGGAAGTTGGCCGTCTCACTTTGCCCCGGTGCGATGGTCCTCACGAGCTCGGTGGCGTCCTTCTGGCAGTCAGTCGACGAGAAGATCCGGTCCGAGCCGCTGGTGACCAGGAATTCCATCTGGGATGTGCCGATATTGATCTCGCACGGCACCGTGTTGCCGTTCGTCACTTTGAGCGTGAGCAGCGGGTTCTCCCCGGCCGCGTAGGCAGGTTTGTCCGTGGAGGCCGTGACGGTGACGAGGTTCTGCTCGCAGCCATTGCCCGTCGGAGATGCTGAAGGGGAAGCCGTGGCTTCGGGGGCGCCTGCCGGTCCCGTTTCCTGGCCGGACGGAGCCGCTCCCCCGCCGGAGGCGGACTGCCCGGCGTTGAGGACGCTTGCGACGGCGGCGAACCCCCCGAGGGCGATCGCGATCACGAGCAGGAGGGCGGCGCCCACGAACAGCCGGCGGCGACGGTGGACGGGGCTGACCGGTTTCCGGGCAGGCTTGCGCGCGGGTTTGCGTACGGACTTGCGTACCGGATTGCGTTCCGGATTGCGCGCCGCGGGCCGGCCCGGGCGTGCTCCTCTGCCGGACGCGCCCGGGCGGGAACCGTGAGTTCCTGGATTGTCTTGCCTGCCCATCCTTCTAGGCTAGAGAACCGCACCGGGTATCGGGCCCTCCCACGCCGCGGGCGGAGTGTGGCCCTCATCTATTACGCTGAATCCATCAAAGCCCTAGCCGATTCCCCCGCCGTCCCTGTTGCCGCGCGCCCGCAAGACATTCCCACAGACGTTCCGCTGTCCGCCCTGCACAAGGCCCTGGACACCTGGTTCGGGGCGAACGCCCGGGACCTGCCGTGGCG
>NZ_AUPJ01000551.1 GCF_000427315.1 Arthrobacter sp. TB 26 | reverse complement strand
AGGGCCAGGAACGCCAACTGAAAACAGGGCCACCGACCATTATGGAAGGTGATCAATTTGGATGATTGGGCGGAGATACGCCACCTGTTTTCGACGGGCAAGCACTCGAAGCGTGAGATCGGCAGGATCGTGGGGGTTTCCCGCGGAACGGTGGAGCGTGCGCTGGAGTCGGACCGGGTGCCGAAGTACCAGCGGGCAGCGGGAGTATCGAGTTTTGATGCGTTTGCTCCCAGGGTGCGGGAGCTGTTGGTGAAGACTCCGACGATGCCGGCCGCAACGCTGGCGGAGCGGGTTGGTTGGTCCGGTTCCGCGTCGCTGTTCCGGGCGAAGGTCGCCGCGATCCGGCCTGAATACGCTCCGCCTGACCCGGCCGACCGTCTGGTCCACGAGCCGGGATTCCAGGTCCAGTGCGATTTGTGGTTCCCGCATGATCCGCTACCCGTCGGTGAGGGTCAGACTGACACGCCCCCGGTGCTGGTGATGACCTCGGCGTTCTCGGGATTCATCCAGGCACGGATGCTGCCCTCCCGCACGACACCGGATTTGATCGGTGGGATGTGGGCGCTGCTGCAGGATGCGCAGGCGGTTCCGTCCAGGCTGTTGTGGGACAACGAGTCCGGCATCGGTCGGCGCCGGCCCACGGAGCCGGTGGCCGCGTTCGCCGGATCCTTGGGGCTGGAGGTCAAACTGCTGCCGCCGCGGGATCCGGAGTCCAAGGGCATGGTCGAGCGGATGAACAGGTTCTTCCGGCAACGCTTCATGCCGGGCCGGGACTTCCGCTCACCAGCGGATTTCAACGGTCAGCTGGAGGACTGGCTGCCCAAGGCCAACCACCGGTATTCCCGGTCCCGCCACGGCCGTCCTGACGAGCTGATCGTCCTGGACCGGGAGAAGATGCGGGAACTACCGCCGGTGACACCGGACACGGTATTCCGCAACGCGGTGCGGCTGCCGCGGGATTACTACGTGCGGGTGTTCTCCAACGACTATTCCGTGGACCCGTCGTTCATTGGGCGGATCGTGGATGTCACCGCTGATCTGGACACCGTCTGGGTCACGCACGATGGGGTGCTCATCGCCACCCACGTCCGGGCCTGGGCGCGGCATCTGGTGGTGACCGACACGGCCCATGTCGCCCGCGCGGCGGTGATGCGCCGGGACTTCCGGACCCAGCGGGTGCGCCGCCCCGAACCCGAGGAAGCCGTGCAAATCCGGGATCTGGCCGCCTACGACGAGATCTTCGGCATCGACCTCGGACAGGACCCGGCCGTGCTGCTGGAGGCGGCGTCATGAGCGGGACACCCTCGCAGATCGAGTACTACGCCCGTGCGCTGCGCGCACCCCGGATCAGCGATGGGTTCCGCCGCCTCGGGGACCAGGCCCGGGACGCCGGCTGGTCGCACGAGGAGTATCTGGCCGCCGTCCTCTCCCGGGAAGTCTCCGAACGCGAAGCCTCCGGAGCCGCGACACGGATCAAGGCCGCCCGGTTCCCCGCGCACAAGGACCTCGAGGAGTTCAACTTCGACCACCAGCCCTCCGCGGACCGGAACCTCATCGCTCACCTGGGCACCAGCGTATTTCTCTCCGAGGCCAAGAACGTGGTCCTGCTCGGGCCTCCCGGCACCGGCAAAACCCACCTCGCGGTCGGCATCGGCATCAAGGCGGCCAAGGCCGGGCACCGGGTCCTCTTCGACTCCGCGACGGGCTGGGTCGCCCGCCTGCAGGAGGCTCATTCCCGCGGGAAACTCGCCCAGGAACTGGTCAAGCTACGCCGCTACAGTCTCCTGGTGGTCGATGAAGTCGGCTATATCCCGTTTGACCAGGACGCCGCGAACCTGTTCTTTCAGCTGGTCTCCAGCCGCTATGAACACGCCTCGATGATTCTGACGTCCAACCTGCCCTTCGCCCGCTGGGGCGACGTCTTCGGGGACCTGACCATCGCCTCGGCCATGATCGACCGGATCGTCCACCACGCCGACGTCATCAGCCTCAAAGGCAAAAGCTACCGGCTCAGAAAACACCAGCCCACGGCCAGTACGGCACAATAGAACGAACAACAAGTGGCCCTGTTTTCAACTGGCACTAATGGCCCTGTTTTGGGTTGGCGTTAACAGTATCCATTGATGTCTTCATTCGTCCCGCGCTGCCAGCGCGAGTGTGGAATATGACCCGCTGATATGGCCGCCACAGTTTCGGGTGCCCGGACGCTGAAGTTCGCGCTCTTTTAGGCCTGCGCCACTTCGACGATTCGCTGGGAGTCCGCCCGGCAACTCGTGCCAGTCCTTGTCCGGGTTGCGTTGCGTAGGGTTGTTAGTTGCCAGTGAACCGCGGCTCGCTCCGGCTGTAGAAGGCGGCTTTTCCTTCGGCGAAATCCCGCGAAAAGTACAACTCCCGCTGGATTCGTTGCTCGGCGGCGAGAGCGTCGTCGACGTCCAGCCGCCCGGCCGCGAAGAAATCCTTGATCGCAGCCAGCGACCGCGGCGCGCGCCCTGCGAGCACGACGGCGACGTCCATGGCCCGCTGCAGCGCTTGGCCTGCGGGGACCGCCTCGTCCGCAAGCCCCAGCGTGAGCGCCTCGCGGGTGCCGACAGGGTCACCCAGCAGCAGTACCCGCTTGGCCGCGGACCGCCCGATCCGGTGCGATAGAGAGCCCATCAAACCGCCATCGGGGAGCAGTCCTAGGCGGGTAAATGGAAACAGTGCCGTTGCCCCTTCTGCCATGATGACTATGTCGCAGGCCGCCATCAGCCCAACACTAATTCCGGCTGCCGGGCCTTCAACGGCCGCGATCATGGGTTTCGCGGATCCGGCGACCAACTGCACCAGCGTCCGGATCCGGCTCATCCGTTCATCGCTGTCTTCCCTCGTCGCAGGGGGCATCGCGGAAAGTTCTCCGCCTGAGCTGAAAGCGCCGGCTGCCCCGGTGAGGACTAAAACGCGGACGGTGTCGTCCGCGGTGGCCGCAGCGAGGGCAGCGATCAGTTGTTCACGCATCAGTGTGGAAACGGGGTTGCGGCGAGCCGGATCATTCAGCGTCAGCACCAGCACACCGTCGTGCAGTGCGGTCAGCACCAGCCTATCCGTGGGCATTACCGCCCCGACGATCGTTGGCCCGCACTTCGGAGGACAAGAAGACAAGTCATGCGCGGGCTGCAACCCCTGCGCTTAGGCGTGAGTGGATCAGGTCCTCGGCCTCCTGGACAATCCTGGCCACCAACTCTGAGCAGCCTGGCACATCGTGAATGAGCCCTTGGACCATACCAACGGTCCAGACACCGGACTCGGGATCGCCCTCTGTATAGACCCGTCTGCCCCGGGACCCAGCCACCAAGTTCTGGACGTCCTGGAATGCACCGCCGTTCGCCAAGATCCCCACTGCCTCGCGGCTGACCGAGTTGCTTGCCACGCGCGAAGTATTGCGCAGTGGCCGAAAAATGAGCTCGGTCTGCAACTCGGTGGCAGCAACGATCGCGTCCTTGATCCTTGGATGAATTGGAGATTCCTTGGTGCACATGAACCGCGTGCCCATGCTGATTCCTTCGGCTCCAAGCGCCAGCGCCGCGACCAGCCCGCGGCCGTCGGCGATTCCTCCGGATGCAAGTACTGGTATCCGGAGGCGGGCGGTGGCTGCGGGAATCAGGACCAGGCCAGGGACATCGTCTTCGCCCGGATGGCCGGCGCACTCGAACCCATCGATGCTGACAATATCCACACCCAGAGACTCGGCCTTGAGTGCATGCCGCACACTGGTGCATTTGTGGATGGTCGTGATTCCCTGCGCCTTGAAAACGTCAACAAATGGACCCGGATTGTTTCCGGCGGTCTCCACCACGGATACCTTTTCGTTGACGATCACGTCGCGGTACTCGTCATAGGGAGGAGGACTGATGGACGGCAGTATGGTCAGGTTCACTCCGAACGGGCGGTCCGTTAGTTCACGACAGCGTCTGATTTCACGCACCAGATTCTCTGGTGAGCCAGTGGTCAGCGCGCTGATTATGCCGAGCGCGCCGGCGTTGGAGACGGCGGCCGCAAGTTCAGCGGTTGCCACCCACTGCATGCCGCCCTGCACCACGGGATGTTCGACGCCCAGAATCTGCGTTGCCCGTGTCTTCATGACCGGTTGTCTTCCCCGGTAATAACGCGGATCGGATTTAGCGTGCAGGCTACCCGCCCCGAACCCTTCAGTTTCACGGCATCACGTCCGGAGGTCCGTACCGCTTGTTTGGGCATACACGACATCACTGCCAGCACGTCAACCCTGCGGCGGGTCTGCGACCCCAGGGCGTCGGCCCGGTGGGCGCGGGCCGCAGTTGTGTAGACCTTCGGCATTTTATGAACGCTCCTTAGACTAGTTAGGTTTGGTCTGCTCGTCATGCGCCGGCTCCCGTCGACGACTGCTGGGGAGCTCGCCATGCAGCCACTGTGCGCGCGGCACCTATCGGCCATCAATAACCTACTGGTCGTCATTCCCTGGGCGGTCGGGAAGGGCCGGAATGAGCAGGACCTTGCAGGAGTCCCGGGAGAGGAGTCCGATGGCCTCGTCGAGAGCGGAAAGCGGAAGGCGGTGGGTGACGAACTTGGACAGGTCCAGTTTGCCGCTAGCGACAAGTTCAGCGATCTGCTCCCACGTACCCCAGAGAGCGCGCCCGAAGCTGCCTGTGAAGGTCAGCCCCTTCTTGATCAGGTACGCGGCGACGTCCAATTCAATCGGCCTTCCTGGAATCCCCACGGCGACTACCGTAGCTTCCCTGCGGAGGGCTTCAAGCAGCGGCGGCAGTGCAGCCGGTACTCCTGAAGCTTCGAAGGCGACATCAAAACCAACCTTGTCGCCCGAGAGTTTCCTACACGTCCCGACGACATCATCTTCGGGGGCAAGTGCTGTTGCGCCGAGGGCCTCGATAAGGCCTCTGCGATAGGCGTTGGGTTCCACAACGACCACATTGGCGGCACCCATGGCACCGGCAATTGCGGCGATGAACAGGCCGACGGGGCCTCCGCCGCTGATCACAACGTCAGCCCCGGGGAGGTATATCTTGGATCGTTGGATAGCGTGCATGGCGACCCCAGCCGGCTCGAGAAGGGCGCCCTGTTCCAGCGGAAAGTCATCGGGCAGCTTGAAGCAGGCCGCGGCTGGTACTACGAGCAGCTCGGCAAAGCCGCCATCTAAATGAAGACCGAGTAGTTCCATATTGAGGCAATTGTGGGCGTTACCGGTACGGCAGGGGTAGCAGTCCCAGCAGGCGACGTGGGACTCGAGTGCCACCCTGTCGCCCACATCGAGGGATTCAACACCTAAGCCGATTTCAATGACGGTGCCGGCACACTCATGCCCCAGCACAACGGGAATCTTGAGGTTGAATGCCTGCGCCATGGGCGAGTACTCGTAGAGTGCGCGGTCGGTTCCGCAGACCGAGGCTGCAGCGATTTGAATCTTTACCGTCCCGGCCGAGACCTGCGGTTCGGCATAGTCCGTGACGAACTCGACACCGCGCTCGGGCCTTGCCTTGACCACGGCACGCATGGTGCTGCCAGCATGGGCGGGTTCTACCTCGGGAGCACGAAGGGATTTCATTCTTGAAACCTGTCTGTTGGGATTTTGGCGCAAAAATGGGGTGTTGGTGCAAAAGGAGGTGCCGCCGTCGGCTCGGTAGAAGCCCCTCCCTTCATCCCCCGCGGGGGCTGCGGCGTGTCAGCCGAAGACCACACCACCGTTGACGTGGAGGATCTGTCCGGTGATGGTGCCGGCGTCGGGTGCGAGGAGGAAGGCGATGGCGGCGGCTATTTCCTCCGGCTTTGAGAGGCGTCCCAAGAGTGACATTCCGGCGATCCGGTCGCGGTCGGCGTCGCTCAATACGTCGGTCATCGGGGTTTCCGTTGCCCCGGGAGCGACCATGTTCACGCGTACACGGTGGGGGGCGANCGCGGGCGTAACCGCGAACCAGTCCGATGAGAGCGGCTTTAGAGGTGGCGTAGGCGCCGTTTCCCATCAGGCCGCCTCCGGTGAAGGCGGCGGCGCTGCCCAGGACGACCACGCTTCCCAGTGCGCCGGAGCGGATAAGGTGCGGCCCCGCGGCGGAAATCGTGTTCTGTACCCCGATCACATTAATGTCGAGCACCCGCCGGAATTCGGCTACATCAATATCGAGCAACGGTGACCGGCTGACTATCCCGGCGGCGGCGACGACCCCGGTCAGGCTTCCCCCGTCGGCGAATTGGTCGGCGGCGTGCCGCATGGCGTCGGCGTCGGTCACATCGGCGGCAATCGCGAGGTGTCCGTCTCCATCCAGCGTCGCTACTGCTTCTGCGGCGGCCGTGGGGTTGATATCGACGATGGCTACCCGGGCACCTCTGGCCGCAGCCTGGCGTGCGCAGGTCAGGCCGATGCCTGATGCGCCGCCGGTGATGAGGACAGCTTCGGCTTTCACAGATTGGGGTTGATTCACGTTACGTGCTCCTGATGTTCAGTTCTTAGAGGATTGCCATTGCGTTGGCGGGGCTGCCGACGCCACCTAACAGGTTCAGCGGCTGTGCGGTGAGGAATACGTCGTACCGTCCCCGCAGGGTGCAGGCAGCGGCAAGTTCGTCGAGTACCCAGAGTTCACCGATAGTGAGTCCCAGCAGCGGGATGAGGATGCGGTGCAGCATCCCGCTGTGGCTGGATTTCGGCATCTTACCGGTGAGTTCTGCGTCGACGGTGAGGTTCGAATCTGTCGCCGGCCAAGCCTCGAGCGCGATGTTGTCCGACGCCACCACCGAGACCTGGTGATTCCAAAGCCAGGCCGCCGTGTCTTCCGACTGGCGAAGGCCCGGCGAACGAAGGACACCATCGGAACGATCAGGGCCCTGCCGGAAGTACTTCAGCCATCCGGTGCGGATCATGATGATGTCGCCGGGATGAATCGAACTCCCTTGCCACTCGAGCGTTGCGTCAAGGTCCTCGACGGGAATTTGTTCGTTTCGTGTCTGGTCGATGGGACGGCCGACCGCCTCGCGGTAGGCGCCCACATCGATGAGTAATCCTCTTCCTGCAATCCCGCGTTGCGCGACCGCTTGGATGCCGAGGTCGGGTTGCCCGGCAACCAGCCGCGTGGGATCGGCGTCGTTGTAGAAGCCGCGGTCCGGGTGCCCGAAGTGCCGAAGTCCGTCGATCTGCGTGGACGCCTGCAGGAACAGGTTGTCGATTCGGTCATCGCGGTGAAAGTCATTCAAACCGAACACGGTGTGTTCAATTAATCCGCGGTGGGCGATGATCGGCGGGTCGAACTCGGTTAACGGAAGGTTGAGCGGGACGACGTCGCCTGTCACGATGCTCCCGCGTGCGGCGAGCACGCGTTCGGGAGTGAGGTGGTTGAGCGTGCCGAGCTGATCTGCCGGGCCCCACAGGCCCCACGCCGTTCCCCGCAGCCGCCCGGGGCGATCGAGCAGCAGGTCGAACCGGGGGAACTCACCCCCTGAGGTATGCGGAAGGGCTTGAGGAGTCGTCATCGGCTGGTTCAGGATTCGCCCTCGGTCATGACCTGGTGGATCTCGATCATGTTGCCGGCGGGGTCGGTGAAGAAGATCTGGTGCCAGCCCTCGACCGACCAGATGCCCCAGTCGTCGAACGGGATGTTGTGCTCGGTCAAACGCGCCTTGATCGCCTCAATGTCATCTGTCCGGAATGCGAAGTGCCCCCCGATGAGCGGGTTGACAGAATGCCCTTCCTGCGCCGCCAGATATGGCTGACGCTGGGTGGCGTGGATCTGAAGCTCATTGGGGTCGCCGGCGTCGAAGAACTTTGCGGCGGAGTCCCACTCGGCGTCGCCGTCGATGTCCTTGTCCGCATTCTTGGACGTCGCGATCATCGCAGGGGAGGGGAGTTGGTTCAGTCCCAGGGCCTTTCCGTAGAAGTCGGTCAGCAGCGACATGTCATCGGAGGTGACATTGACGTGGTGGAGACGGAGGTAAACCATTATGGATCCTTTGATTGATTGATTGATTGATTGATTGATTGATTGATGGGTTGGGATTGGGAGTGCGGGTTTTTGAACGGTGTCAGAGGTCCACGCGGTAGCGGGCAACCTTCTCCGGATCGAGTCGGACGCCAAGGCCGGGCCCGTCAGGGACACGCATGTGCCCATTCTCGATCAGGAGTGGTTCCTGGAGTAGTCCGTCGGCCATGTCCAGGTAGTTGGACAGTTCCGCGGCGGAGCGTGAGGTGATCTCTTGGGATGCGCCGAACACGAGCGAGCAGACGGTGCCGAGGTGCGCGTCGATCTGGTTACCGATGACTGCTTCGATCCCGAGACCCTCGGCAAGGTGGGAGACACGGAGCGAGTCGGAGAATCCTGTCCGGGCTGTCTTAATGCTCACTGCGGTCGCTGCACCCGAGAGGATTTCGCGGGTGACGTCTGCGGGCGTCGGAGCGCTCTCGTCGGCGACGAACGGGATTGGGCATTGCGAGACGAGCCAGCGTCTGCCCAGTACGTCATCGGCGGGGCAGAGTTCTTCGACGCGGCTGAGACCCACGTCTTCGAGCTGACGGACCGCAAGGGCGGATTCCGCTGCTGTCCATCCGCGGTTCCCGTCGATGTACAGTTCGGCCTCGGGCCCCAGGGCTTCGCGGACGGCTTTGCAGACGGCCACGTCCAGGGGGATGGGCCGGCGTCCGACCTTGATTTTGAAGCTCGAGATGCCGAGCGTCTCGCGCAGTTGGATGGCCTCGGCGGCCACGACCTCGGGATCATCGAATCCCAGCATGTGGCTGACCTGGAGCTGGTCGGTGAAGCCTCCCAGAAGGCTGTGGACCGGGGTTCCGATCGTCTTGCCCCATGCGTCCCACATGGCCATGTCGATTGCGGCTTTGGCGGTGGGGTTTCCGACTGTCCGTGCGAGCCGTGACCGGACCTGTTCGCGGTCGAGGATTGAGAGTCCGATGATGGCGGGTGCGAAGATCTGCTCGATCACGGCGACGATCGACGCTTGCGTCTCACCGTAGGTGTAGGGGCGCGGGGGTGCTTCGGCGATTCCGACTACCCCGTCGCTGGTGACGATCTCCACGAGAACGTTGTCTGCAAGGTCGATCGATCCGCTCGCGAACCGAAGCGGTTTGCGATAGGGGATCGCATACGGCACGGTGCGTACGTCGAGGATGCGGGCCGCCGTTGACGGCTCATGGCCCGGAGTCGCTGTATGGGTGGCTGTTTGAACAGGCAAAGTCTCGGTCATCCTTCGGTGTGCGGATTGTCGGCTGTCCGTGCAGCCGTTTCGGTATTCAAAGTCCCGCGGAGGCCCCCTGTGTGGCGGTCAGCCCATCCGATCAGGATGTAGAGCAAGATTGCCGCGAGGGCGAAGAAGCCGGACATGACCAGGAGCCCTGCGGAGGTCGTTCCGGTGAGGTCGGTAAGCCACCCCAGAATGTAGGGGCCGACGAGTCCGCTGGTGTTACCGACAGAGTTGACCAGGGCAATGGACACGGCGGCCAGTGCGCCGGCATAGACCTGCGCGACGGTCGCCTGGAACGTGGACAGGACGGCGAAGAAGCCGGCAGCGGCGACGCTCACGCCAATAAGTGACAGGAAGGGGTTCCCCGAGAGAACTCCGATGAGAAGTCCCAGCGCGGCGGCAACCATCGGGATGGTGAGGTGCCAACGACGTTCACCCGTCCGGGAGATGCTGCGGAGGATAACAAACATGACGATCGCCGAGAAGATCCACGGAAGCGCGGAGACGTAACCGGATGCGACAGGGTCGAGGTGGAATTGCTCTTTGACGATTGTGGGGAGGAAGTACGTGATCGACCAGAATCCGATCAGGATGAAGAAGTACGTGACGGCGAACGCCCAGAGTGACGGCCTCCGCAGCGCTGCCGGGAGCTGTTTGAGTTCATGCGCTCCGGAATCCGTTCGCTGTGTGACGTTCTGCGCAAGGTATGCCTTTTCTTTTTCGTCCAGCCAAGGCGCCTTTGCCGGCGAGGACGGCAGGAGGAAGAAGATGACGACGGCGAGGATGATTGCCGGCAGGCCTTCGAGGACGAAAACCCAACGCCACCCGGCGATGCCGCCGACGCCATCCATGAGAAGGATCGATGACGTCACTACGGAGCCGGTCGCCAAGGCGACAGGGACAGCGAGGTTGAGCCACGAAATTGCTTTCGGCAGCAGTCGGGCCGGGCACCAGAGAGCGAGGAAGAGCATCGCCCCGGGAGAGTAGCCCGCCTCAGCCAATCCGAGCAGGAACCGCATGATGTAGAGGGTGACATCGTTCTGCATCCATGCCATGGCGATGGTCACGATGCCCCAAGAGACCATGATCCGCGCCAGCCAGATTCGTGCGCCCACCTTGGCGAGGAACATGTTCGAGGGGATCTCGAACAACAGATAGCCGATGTAGAAGAAACCGGCCGCGAGGCCGAATGTCGCAGCAGTAAGGCCCAGGTCCTTAGACAGCGGGCCTGCGATCACGCCGAGATTGGCGCGGTCTATATAGGAGATGAACATCCCGAGCATTAGGAGCGGAAGAACCTTGACCGTCACTTTTCGGAAGACGCGGGCCTCGATGCCCGGATCTACCGCCACAGGTGTTGTTGTCATCGCAATTGTCTCTCTTCATTGAGGGCGTGTGATTTGGTGCCTTCACAAGAGACTAGCTACAGATTCTTCTCAATAGAAATACCAATTGCCTCTCATTTGAGAGCGAAACCAGAAAGATCAGGGGTGGGTAGAGCCGACTCCGAGACCTTCAGGACTGCCGCAAGCGCGGGGGACTGGTCATCCTTGCGCCAGGTCAGCGTTGCGAACATATGGCTGGGGTTAATGTCGACCAGTTCCCGGTAGACGATTCCGACGGACTGCGCCGGCGTCACGGAACTCAGGGTGATGGTGATGCCCGCCCCGGCAGCTACAAGGGCAAGCGCGGTCGCCGAGTCGGGCGACACCTGGACCACCCGTGGCCTGAACCCGGCTGTGATGCAGAGGGCAAACATGGTGGCCTGGAGAATTGATCCGGTGTCAGAGGGAAGGCTGACAAAATCCTCGTCGTGTAGGTCCGCCAGCGAAAGATTGGGCTGATTGGCCCGTGGATGCCCCTCTGGCAGTGCACATAGAATCTGCTCCACTTCGACCACGCGCGATTCGAGCTCCGGGTGCGGCGTAGGAAGGCGCGCGAAAGCAAGATCCAGCGAGCCCTCAAGGAGCTTGTCCAGCGCCGTATACACGTAGGTCTGCGATTCCAGCTGCAACTCGATTCCGGGATGCGACTCCCGCACCGCCCGGGTCAGTAGCGGAAGGGCGCGCTGGCTCGAGGCGCCGGCGAAGGCGATCCGCACCCGCCCCTGGTCTCCGGCGGCGATCGATTCAGCGAGATTCTGGACCGCGACAACCTGGCTGAGCACCTTTCGTGCCGGAATTAGCAACCTTGAGCCTGCATCAGTCAGCGCAACGCTGCGCGTGCTTCGCTCGAATAGCTGGAGGCCGAGACTTTGTTCGAGCTGCTTAATGCGCGCACTAAGTGGCGGCTGGGACATGTGCAGCTTCGCGGCTGCCCTGCCGAAATGGAGCTCTTCGGCTACAACGGCGAAAGCCTCAAGATCCTTTATATCCACGACTCTGTGCTCCCTGATTTAATTATTCTGTTCTCTGGATCAGTTTAGCCCTAATTAGTATGAAATCCGGGTACTATCCCAGGCTGTTTGGACGGATACTAGAGAGCGTGTGTTGCGCCGAAGCAACAAACGTTCCGCTCATGCCGATGTGTGCGGAGGAAGGAAAATCTCATGGTTGAACGTCTTCTTGTTACCGGCGGTGCGTCAGGAATCGGACGCGCAATCGCACTGCACGGACTCGAACAGGGATGGGAGGTTGTCATCCTCGACAGGCAGCACGCAAGCGTCGGCCGCTCGATTATCGCGGACCTCTCCGACGTCGACAGCACTGCCGAAGCCCTGGAAACGGCCCTGGCGGATGGTCCTATTACTCGCCTGGTCAACAACGTTGGCGCCGTCTTCCCAGCCCCGCTCCGGGAGCAGACTCTGGGCCAACTTGATCAATCACACGCACTGAACCTCCGATGTGCCGTTCAGTGCACCCAGAGTGTCCTCGAAGGCATGACGGAAGCTGGATTCGGTCGCATCGTCAACATGTCCTCGCGCGCTGCTCTGGGCAAGGAACTGCGCACCGCCTACGCTGCCGCCAAGGCCGGCCTGATCGGCTTGACCCGGACATGGGCCCTAGAACTGGGAGGAGACGGGATCACGGTCAATGCGATCGGGCCTGGACCGATCGCCACCGAGTTGTTCATGAACGCGAATCCGGAAGACTCGCCGCAGACCAAAGCCATCATTTCGTCCGTTCCCGTCGGCAGGCTCGGCCAGCCAGAAGACATCGCCAACGCTGCCGGTTTCTTCCTCCACGAGCGATCCGGGTTCGTAACGGGCCAGACGCTGTATGTCTGTGGCGGACTTACAGTCGGATCGAATCCAATGTGAGGACAATCAAGAAACTGTGAATACAGTGTCCGCGGCGACCTTGGCCCGCCAGCCAGGGTCGTCAATTAACAGGTAAGCGACGCTCTGAGCCCGGTTCCGGGTGAAACCCTAGCGAAGATCGACGCTCCGGAGCATGACGGCACGCACCGCGAAGAACGAACAAAGGGACTGCTGAAGGTTTAGTTGACAGCTGGGGTTGATAATTTCTTACGCGGCTGAGGCCGCGTTTTTTATTGTCTCAAACTCGATTGGTGTCAGCCGTCCGAGGGCACGTTGACGGCGTTTGCGGTGGTAGCTGCGCTCGATCCAGGTCGTGATGGCCAGCCGGAGCTCGGCCCGGGTCTCCCATCGTTTCCGGTTCAGGACGTTCTTTTGCAGCAGGGAGAAGAACGATTCCATCGCTGCATTGTCACCGCATGCCCCTACCCGGCCCATCGATCCGTTCAGGCCGTAGGTGTTCAGGGCCAGGACGAACTTTCTGGATCTGAACTGGGACCCTCTGTCCGAGTGGACCACCGTGCCCGCCGGTTTCCTGAGGGCCACGGCGTGGTCCAGGGCGGCGACGGCCAGGGACGCTTTCATCCGCCCGTCCATCGAGTACCCGACGATCCGGTTTGAGTGAAGGTCCTTGATCGCGCACAGGTACAGCTTGCCCTCCGCGGTGTGGTGCTCGGTGATGTCCGTGAGCCATTTCCGGTTCGGTGCCGTGGCGCTGAAGTCCCGTTCGATGAGGTCATCGTGGACCGGTGGGCCGGCCTTGAGCCCTGACCGGCGCCGGCGGTGGATCACCGAGAGGATGCCGTTCTCCGAGCACAGCCGCCAGATCCGGCGTTCACTGGCCCCAGGGCCGGGACCGGCGTTGATCTCATCGGCGATGAACCGGTATCCGAAGGCAGGATCGTCCCGGTGGTGATCGATGGCGGCGTTGATCAGATGCGCTTCTTCCCAGTCCCGGGCCGGGACGGGATTGGCGGCCCACTGGTAGTAGGCCTGTCTGGAGAAATTCAGTACCCGGCAGGACACTGCCACGGGAACCCGGATCGGGGCGTCCCTGGCAGCCAGCTCGCGGACCAGCGGGTACATCATTTTTTTGGATTGATGTCCCGGGACAAGTAGGCCACGGCACGGCGCATGACTTCGGCTTCCTGTTCCAGGAGCCGGATGCGTTTGTTGGCCTCCCGCAACTTCGCGGCGTCATCGGACACCGCCCCGGACTTCACGCCGTCTTCTCTATCGGCGATCTTCATCCAGCGGTGCAGGGCAGCGGGCGAGACCCCGAAGTCCTTGGCGATCTGCGTGATGGGCGCTTCGCCCTTGCGGGCAACCGCGACGACATCGCGGCGAAACTCTTCGGGAAAGGCTTTGGGCATGATGAACATCCTTCCACCCGCAAGGATCAAATCCTCACAGGCAAAGTGTCAATCAAACCTTCAGCAGTCCCAAACCTCATTGCCCAAGGGGGTGTAATTTACTGGTCATGGAAAGTCGTTTCGAACCACAGACGGTGTTCGCCTTGTCTACGACGATCACGGCTCCCTAGGGCCACCGATGCCGCCCCACGTCGGACAGTTCCTCACCGAAGTCGGGGGCCTCATCGATTTCCCCGAAGGGGCCGTGCTTCAACTGATGGTCGATCACTCCGCCGCCGACTGGCGAGACGTCGTTCCGACGGTCGATGTGCCGTCCTGGGTAGCCACCGGCCGTTACCCGCCGTCATTCCGCTAAAGGGATGCAGTGGTTTGCGCAGTCCCTGCCCTCAATGGAACGAACCCGAGGACTTCCACCGGGAACTGCGCGCTTTCCTCCGGCGGTCCCTGCGGTAGTGGTGACCCTAATGGGGTGTACCGGTAGGTCCTTGCGGGGGCATGCTGGGTATCCGAGCCGCTGGTGGGCTGAACGCGATGTGAGGAAAGCCCCCTCGATTGAGGGGGCTTTCCTTGTCATGGCGGGTCAGACGCTGTGGCTCAGATCCATTTCGGTGCGGCCGGCACCGGACCGTTGCTGGCTTCAGTGCCGGGCCCGGTGGCGGTGACGCCGCCGTGGCCGCGTCCTGCGGCCCATTCGACGACGGCCGCGAGCGGTCCGGAGACCACCGTGGGGGACGCCGACGTCGTGTCCCCGAACGTGAGATTCCGGTCCGTCACCGTGACCACGAGGCCCGCGTCGGTGCCGCGGGTGTGCCAGGCGCCGGTGATGTCTTTGAGGAGCCGTTCCAGGACGGGGACGGGGATGTCCCGGAAGGCGGCGCCGTTGTCGAGGTCGACGGCGTGCATCCAGACTTCACGGGTGCGCATCCAGACCGTTTCCGTGGCGGGGACTTCGCGGCCCTGGATGGTGCGGACTTTGTGGTGCCAGGCGTCCTCGGGCAGGTCTCGCCATTCGACGTTCAGGTGCACGGCGGAGTGGTCGAAGAGGTGCCGCAGCGCGATCGGGCTCAGGGTTGCCCCGAAGTTGATCTCGTGGTCGCGGACGTCGGTGGAGGCGTACATCGGGGTTTCCACCCCGGTGGCCGCCCACTCGATGAGCCGGGCAATCGCCCGGGCGTTGTAGCCGATGTGCGCCGTGATGTGGCGGCGGGTCCAGCCCGGCAGCAGCGTATCGCCGTCGAGCTCCGCGTCACTGAGCTCGTTGAGCTTGCGGGCGAAAAACGCCGTGCCCCGGCGCGCCTGCAGCAGGGCCGCCAGCAGCTCCGGGTCCGTCGTCTGGTCGTGGCGGGCAACCATCAGGCTTCCTTGACCACGCGGTTCTTCAGTTCTCCGAGGCCCTCGATGGTGGTGACCAGGATCTGGCCCTCCTGCAGGTAGCGCTTCGGATCCTGCGCGTGGCCCACGCCTCCCGGGGTGCCGGTGGCGATGACGTCGCCGGGGTTCAGCGTGATGATGGTGGAGATGTAGGAGACCAGGAACTCCGGGGTGAAGACGACGTCGTTGGTGGGGGTCTGCTGCTGGATCTCGCCGTCGACCGCGGTGGTCATGAGGCCGCCGCTGAACTCGTCCCTGGTCACCAGGGCGGGGCCGAACGGGGTGGACTTCTCCCAGGTCTTGCCCTGCAGCCACTGGATGGTGCGGAACTGGTAGTCGCGCATGGACACGTCGTTGAGCACGGCGTAGCCGGCGATGTGGTCCGCGGCGTCGGCTTCGGAAATCCGGCGGCCCTTCTTGCCGATCACGACGGCGAGTTCGGATTCCCAGTCGACAGTGGACGATTCCTGCGGCAGGGCCAGGTCATCGTTCGGGCCGATCAGGGATTCCTGGTACTTGGCGAACAGGGTGGGGAACTCGGGGACTTCCCGGCCCATTTCCTTGATGTGGTTGCGGTAGTTGTGGCCCACGCAGATGATCTTGCCCGGGGAGGGGACGACGGCGGCCAGGTCCGCGCCCTCAAGCGGGTGCGTGGCGCCGGCCGCGGCCTTCGCGGTGGCTTCCCAGTCCGCGGAGCGCAGCAGCTCTCCGACGTCGGCGAAGCCGTCGATCTCGGTCAGGGTGGTCCCGTCCTGGCGGACAGCCCTGGTGACTGTTTTTCCCTCAACGGGGAGGCGGAGGGTGAGGAGTCTCATTTGTTGTTGCGTCCTTCGATGTAGGTGCGGTTGAAGTTCAGCCGTTCGAAAATGGGGGCGTCGCTGAAGCGGAAGAGGTCAAACTCGCTCTCGGCCTGCAGTGACCAGGCTGCCCAGGACGGGACGACGAACAGGTCGCCCTTCTCCAGGTTCCTGGTTTCGCCGCCCAGGACCACGGAGCCGCGGCCCTCGAAGACCTGCCAGACGCTGGAGCCGACCTCGTGGAGGGTCTCGGTCGAGGCGCCGGCGCGGAGGCGGTGGAATTCGGCCCGGATGGTCGGCATCACGTCGCCGCCGGTGGTGGGGTTGGTGAAGCGGACCGCGGCGTGGCCCTGGGACACGGTGGCCGGGTGGCCCTCGTCCTCAAGCAGCAGCTGCTCGCGCAGGGCGCGGTCGGTGTATTCCCAGCGGTAGGCCGCGATGGGGGAGCTTGTGGTGTCATCCAGGCCCGAGAGCGGGCGCAGGCCCGGGTGCGCCCAGAGCCGCTCGGAGCGGGAGATGTCCGGGGTGGCCTCGTCGGTGACACGCTCGGTGCCGAACTCGAAGAACCCGGCGTCGGCGTAGTGCACAAACGGGATGTCCAGGCCGTCGATCCAGGCCATCGGCTCATCGGTGTCGTTGTGGTGGCCGTGGAAGTTCCAGCCCGGAGTCAGCAGGAAATCCCCGCGCGACATCCGGACCGGGTCCCCGTTCACCACCGTCCAAACGCCTTCGCCCTCGACGACGAAACGGAACGCGTTCTGGGAGTGGCGGTGCTCCGGGGCGGTCTCGCGCGCACCAAGGTACTGGATGGCTGCCCACAGCGTGGGCGTGGCGTACGGCGTACCGGCCAGCCCCGGGTTGGCCAGGGCGATGGCGCGGCGTTCCCCGCCCCGGCCCACCGGGACCAGGTCCCCGGCGCGGGCGGCCAGCGGGTACAGGTCACTCCACCGCCACACGTGGGGCACCGCCTTGGGCGTCGGGACCATCGGCATCAGGTCCGCGATCTCGGTCCAGAGCGGGATCAGGTTCTCCCGGTCAAAATCCCGGTACAGCTCTTTGAGCTGGGCAGCCTCTTCGGGCGTCGGCTCCGGAGCAGTGTGCCCCGCGGC
>NZ_AUPJ01000550.1 GCF_000427315.1 Arthrobacter sp. TB 26 | reverse complement strand
CCCCGCCGGTGGTGGGGTTGGTGAAGCGGACCGCGGCGTGGCCCTGCGACACGGTGGCCGGGTGGCCCTCGTCCTCAAGCAGCAGCTGCTCGGTCAGCGCGCGGTCCGTGTATTCCCAGCGGTAGGCCGCGATGGGGGAGCTCGTGGTGTCATCCAGGCCCGAGAGGGGGCGCAGGCCCGGGTGCGCCCAGAGCCGCTCGGAGCGGGAGATGTCCGGGGTGGCCTCGTCGGTGACACGCTCGGTGCCGAACTCGAAGAACCCGGCGTCGGCGTAGTGCACAAACGGGATGTCCAGGCCGTCGATCCAGGCCATCGGCTCATCGGTGTCGTTGTGGTGGCCGTGGAAGTTCCAGCCCGGAGTCAGCAGGAAATCCCCGCGCGACATCCGGACCGGGTCCCCGTTCACCACCGTCCAAACGCCTTCGCCCTCGACGACGAAACGGAACGCGTTCTGGGAGTGGCGGTGCTCCGGGGCGGTCTCGCGCGCACCAAGGTACTGGATGGCTGCCCACAGCGTGGGCGTGGCGTACGGCGTACCGGCCAGCCCCGGGTTGGCCAGGGCGATGGCGCGGCGTTCCCCGCCCCGGCCCACCGGGACCAGGTCCCCGGCGCGGGCGGCCAGCGGGTACAGGTCACTCCACCGCCACACGTGGGGCACCGCCTTGGGCGTCGGGACCATCGGCATCAGGTCCGCGATCTCGGTCCAGAGCGGGATCAGGTTCTCCCGGTCAAAATCCCGGTACAGCTCTTTGAGCTGGGCAGCCTCTTCGGGCGTCGGCTCCGGAGCAGTGTGCCCCGCGGC
>NZ_AUPJ01000549.1 GCF_000427315.1 Arthrobacter sp. TB 26 | reverse complement strand
CCCGGCGGCCACGCCTCCACCCCGCCCCGGATGGGCGCCACGGCGCGGCTGGCCCGCGCCATCACCCGGATCGAACGCAGCCCCTTCCCGCAGTCGCTGCCGGACGTGACCGCGGAAATGCTCCGGCGCTTCGGCCCGCACGCCCCCGCTCCCATGCGGGTGGTGTTCGGCCGGCTGTCCGTGTTCCGGGCCCCGGTGACGCTGCTCTTTGGGCGGATGGGAAACGAGACCAACGCGATGACCCGCACCACCGTCGCCATCACCACGCTGGAGGGCAGCGCCGCAGCCAATGTCCTGGCCGCGACAGCCCGGGCGAACGCCAACATCCGGGTGGCCGTGGGAGAAACCGTTGCGGGGACAGTGGAGCGGCTGCGAAGGATCATCCGGGACCCGAAGGTTGAGTTGCGCGTCGTGGAAGGCAACGACCCGTCACCGGTCTCGGCCCACTCCGGGGCGCAGTGGGAGCTGCTGGAGGGCTGCATCGCCAAGGCCTTCCCGGAGGCGCTCGTCACGCCGTACATCATGATGGGCGGCACGGATTCGCGCCGCTTCACCGGCATCTGTGACGCCGTCTACCGCTTCGCCCCGTTCTATATGGACGCCGGGGCGCGGGGCTCCATCCACGCCATCGACGAGAAGATTGCACTGGAGACCCTGGAACGCGGCGTCGGCTTCTACGAAACGCTGATCCGGGAACTCTGAGCGGCCCGATGTCCCGTTACGCTGGCACCATGACTGGGACGGATACCTACCGGCGGACGACGGCCCGTGGCCTTCGCATCGTTGCTGCCCTGGCGCTCGCCGCCGCCGCACTGTCCGGCTGCAGCAGTGAAAGCAAGGGCACCCCCGCCTGGACAGCGGGCGGCAGTGCGGGCGCCAGCGCAGCGGCCTCCCCGGCTGGCCCGTCCGGGGGCAGCACGACGCCGGGCGCCTCGCCGGGGTCCGCCGCCTCCGCTTCGGCGTCACCAGGCTCGACGGCGGCGGCCTGGAAGGTTTTCACCGATCCGGCGAAGACCGTCAGTTTTGAACTGCCGCAGGAGTGGATCGCCCAGTCGGTAACCCCCGGGCAGGGAACCATACCCGGGGCACTGAAGATCGAGATCAAGGACGCCGACGGCGGGTACCTTGCCACCCTGCAGACCGGCCTCCAGCCAACGCCCGCCGCGGCCTGTCCGGACGGCGCCGCGAAACCGTACGTCGTCGTCAACAGCGTCCCGGTGGACCTGCCGCACCGCGGCGGGGACGGCACCATCGACCCCCGTGTGGTGTTCCGGGTGATCCAGGGCTACAAATACTTCGGCTCCTACGGCATCACCAACGTCGTCGGCGGCGCGGACGGAAAATCCTGCGTGCTCCAGAACCTGGTCCGCGGCCCTGAGGGCAAGGGCGACTACTCCTTCGGCGACCTGACGGAGCTGAGGGCCTTCGCCACGGACCAGAAGGTTGCACCGGCCAAGGCTTTCGACACCCTCGACCAGGCCGCCAAATACGTCAACGAAGGCTCAGAATTCGCCAACGTCCAGCGGATGCTAATGTCTCTGAAGATCAAAAACTAGTCCCGCACCGCCCGGGCACAACCGGGCCGGGAGCGGTGACTTCCCCCGCCGTTACCTCACACCCGGAGATACATGGAACGCTCTGTCGCCGCCCGCATGGCCTTCAAGACCGTGGCCGACACCAAGGTCGCCCTGGCGGTGTCCGTGGCACGCAACTCCGGCTACAGCGGTTTCATGGAGTCACTGTCCGTCACCTCCGGCGGCGAAGATGTCCCGCTCACGGAGCTCTCGGACCACCACGGCGGCCGCTTCCACTACATGGAATTCGCGGAACCCAGCGAAGTACTCGTGGAGTACACGGCCACCGTCACCGGCTTCGCGGTGCCGGAGGAACCCCGGCTGATGGAGCTCATCCGCTACGTCCGGCCGAGCCGCTACGCCGAGTCCGACCGGCTCCTGCCGACCGCCTACGCCGAATTCGGCGGCCTCCAGGGCGCCGAGCTGGTGCACGCCGTGCGCAATTGGGTCTTCAGCGAGCTGCGCTACATCAGCGGATCCTCACGCGGGACCGACGGCGCCGTCGAGACGCTGCTGCACCGCCGCGGGGTCTGCCGCGACTTCGCCCACCTGGCGATCTCGCTGCTGCGCGCCAAAAACGTTCCGGCCCGGCTCGCCGCCGTGTACGCCCCGGGCCTGAGCCCGATGGACTTCCACGCGGTGGCCGAGGCCCACATCAACGGGGCCTGGCACGTCATCGATCCCACAGGCCTGGCGCCCCGGGAGAGCATGCTGCGCATCACCGCCGGCCGGGATTCCTCGGACACCGCATTCTTGTCGACAGTGGGCGGCAGCCTGTCACTGACGCACCTGGTTGTCACCGCCGTCGTCAACGGCGAGCTGCCGGACGAGGACCCGGCGAAGCTCGTCACCCTGCAGTAGCGGCCAGCTGCCAGCGCCTCTGGACCCGGCGCCCGCGGATCAGCGCGCGGCCACCGAGGCCCGCAGCTTCTCTGTCAGACGCAGCAGCTCCTGCTGCTCGGCCGCCGTCAGCGCCGGAACCACCAGGGCGGCGATGTCGCGGACGTGCTCCCGGCCGATCTGCTTCTGCAGCTCCCCGCCGGCCTCCGTGAGCCTGACCAGGACGCCCCGCCCGTCGTTGGGGGAGGGCATCCGTTCCACGAGGCCGCGCTTTTCGAGCCGCTCCACGAGCCGGCTCAGGCTGGACTGGCTCAGCAGCACATGGTCGTTGAGCTCGTTCTGACGGAGCCAGCCTGACGGGCAGCGGGACAGCGTGAACAGCACGTCGTACTCGTTGATGGCAAGGCCCTGGAAGGCCGGGCCGGCCTGGAGCCTGCGCATCACCGCCACCTGGGCGCGGAACAGGGATTCCCAGGTTTCCGCGGCCAGGCGCACCGGTGATTCGGTCTTTGCGGACATCACGCGCTCGTATTGCCGGCGGGGCCCGCGGATTCGCTGACGGACTGCGCGGCTGCGGCGAGTGACGCTGCCACCCGCCCGGCATGCGTGGGCGGTTCGGGGACGTGGGCCGGGGTCTTTTCGGCGTATTCCTTGCGCAGGACCGGCAGGACCTCTTCGCCGAACAGGTCCAGCTGCTCCAGCACGGTCTTCAGCGGCAGGCCCGCGTGGTCGATCAGGAACAGCTGGCGCTGGTAATCGCCAAAGTACTCACGGAAGCTCAGTGTCTTCTCGATGACTTCCTGCGGGCTGCCGACGGTCAGCGGGGTCTGTGAGGTGAAGTCCTCGAGCGACGGGCCGTGGCCGTAGACCGGGGCATTGTCGAAGTACGGGCGGAACTCCTTGACGGCGTCCTGCGAGTTCTTCCGCATGAAGAACTGTCCGCCGAGTCCCACGATCGCCTGGTCCGCCTTGCCGTGGCCGTAGTGCTCGTAGCGTTCGCGGTAGAGGCCGATCAGCTGCTGGTAATGCTCCTTGGGCCAGAAGATGTTGTTCGCGAAGAAGCCGTCGCCATAGTAGGCGGCCACTTCCGCGATCTGCGGCGTGCGGATCGAACCGTGCCACACGAAGGGGGCGACGCCGTCGAGCGGGCGGGGGGTGGAGGTGAAGTTCTGCAGCGGCGTGCGGTGCTTGCCGGACCAGTTGACGGTGTCCTCGTCCCAGAGGCGGCGCAGCAGGCTGTAGTTTTCGATCGCGAGCTCGATGCCGTCCTGGATGTTCTTGCCAAACCAGGGATAGACGGGGGCGGTGTTGCCCCGGCCCAGGACCAGGTCCACGCGGCCGTCGGCCAGGTGCTGGAGCATGGCGAAATCCTCGGCGATCTTCACCGGGTCGTTGGTGGTGATCAGCGTCGTGGCCGTCGACAGGATGATGCGCTCCGTCTGGGCGGCGATGTACGCCAGGGTGGTGGTGGGGGAGGACGAGAAGAAGGGCCGGTTGTGGTGCTCGCCGATGGCGTAGACATCCATGCCGATTTCCTCGACCTTTTTGGCGATAGCCACGGACGCCTTGATGCGTTCGTGCTCCGTGGGGGTGCGCCCCGTGGTGGGGTCTGTGGTGATGTCGCTGACGCTGAATACGCCGATCTGCATGAGGTGCCTTTCCGTGGCCGGAGTCTTCCGGGAGCTGTTTCAACTATAACCGATTTACATGCATTTGCATCTATCGACGGGTATAACGTCCGCCACGTCCGAATATTCCCCACCGGTGCCGCGCAAGATTCCGCCCGCTCTTCCCGCCTGCGGCAGAGGTGCGGGCCTAGGATGCACTCAATCGGCTGGCGAACAGGAGTCCGGCCCTCCCGGAAGGTCGCCATGCGCCGCGTCGTTGCTTTCCTGTGTCTGGTCGAGATCACCAGCGGGATCCTGCAGGGCTACTACACGCCCATCCTCACCGACATCGCACGGCATCTGAACATCCACGACGGCGACGTCAACTGGTTCGAGGCCGCGCAGCTAATGGTCAGTGCACTGGCCGTCCCCGTGCTGGCCAAACTCGGTGACATGTACAGGCACCGTAGAATCCTGCTCGTGTCCACCGTGCTGACAGCTGCGGCGTGCTGGGGTGTGGCACTCGCCCCGGACTTCTGGACCTTCCTGGCGGCCTGGTCCTTGCAGGGCTTCTACGTGGTCTGGTTGCCGCTGGAGATTGTCCTGATCTTCAGCCGGGTTCACCGCTTGCCCGACGGCGCCGCCCGCACCCGGCGCGCCGCCGGCCTTCTTGTCGGAGCACTGGAATTCGGCGTGATCGCGGGTGCCCTTGCCGCAGGTGCCCTCGTGGAGGCCTGGACCGGCCAGCTGCAGCTTGTGCTGATGGTTCCCGCTGTGGCCGTCTCCGCCTGCTGGTTCGCCATCCGCTTCGGCGTACCGGAGTCCCTGGAACGCAGCGGCGGCCGGGTGGATACGCGCGGATTCAGTCTCCTCGCCGTCGGGCTCCTGCTCATCACGTCCGGGCTGACCTTCATGCGGCTCAACGGCCCCGGCGCGTGGTGGCCATGGGTGCTGGTCGCCGCTGGGATCCTGGTTTTCGTCCCGTTCACCCGTTTCGAGCTGGGCCGGGAGGATCCGCTGGTGGACATCCGGATGCTGCGTGCCAAGTCCATGTGGCCGGTCCAGCTGACCGCCGGCCTGTTCGGCGTCTCGGTGCTGGGCGCGCAGGCGCCGCTGTCCACCTTCGCCCGGACCGACCCGGCAGTCCACGGCTACGGACTCGGGCTGCGCGCCGGCCAGGTCTCGATCATCATCGGCGTCTACGTGCTCGCGCTGCTGGTAGGTGCCCTGCTCTATCCGCTGGTGACCCGCAGGCTGACGCCGCGCTGGACGCTCGTCTGCGCGGCCGCGCTGGTCGGCGGGGGATATCTGCTGTTCCTGCCGTTCCACTCCAGCCTCGCCGAGACCCTGGTCAACATGGCGATTGCCGGCACCGGCTCCGGCGCCCTCGTTGCCGCGCTGCCCTCGGCGGCGGCCGCGGCCGCACCCCTCAACCGGACCGCGATGGCCACCGGCCTGACCAACACCACCAAGACAATTGGCGGCGCCTTCGCCTCTGCCGTGTTTGGCATCGCCCTGCTGAGCCACGCCCTTGGCGACGCCGGGGCCGCCGTTGCGGAGGGCGGCGAAACCGCGGCACCCCTGGCGGGCTACCTGACGGTGTGGACGATCTGCGGCGTGACGGGCCTGGCCGCGGCCGCGGCGCTGGTCCTGGTGCCGAGGTTGGCATTCTCCGATCCGGGGACAAGGTCTTTCTCTGGAGCCGCCGGGGCGCTATCTTCGTAGCTTGGAGGATGCCCACATGATCAAAAGGGTTGGAAGTGCTGCGGCCGCAATCCTGGTCGCGATCAGTCTCTTACTAGCAGGATGCACGGCTCCCCGCCTTGAGCCTTCGGGCGGGGTGGATGCGCGCGCGGTGCTGGAGGCGTTCAAGGGCCGGGGAATGACGGGCCATCTGGAAGCGCTGCAGCGCATTGCTGATGACAACGGCGGCAACCGCGCGTCCGGGACGTCCGGGTATGAGGAATCCGCCCGCTACGTCGAGGAGCAGCTGCGCGCTGCCGGGTACAACCCCGTCCGGCAGACCTTCACCTTCCGCGGCGAGGGCAGGAACCGGAAGCAGGTGGAGAGCTTCAACATCCTGGCCGACAGCGGCGGCAGTGCCGAGAACACCGTGGTGGTGGGCGGGCATTTGGACTCCGTGCCCGAGGGCCCGGGCATCAACGACAACGGCTCCGGGGTCGCGGCCATCATTGAGATCGCGAAGTGGATGAAGGAGACCGGAATCACCCCGGTGAACCGGGTCCGGTTTGCGTTCTGGGGCGGCGAGGAGGACGGCCTCTACGGTTCCCAGCACTATGTCGATGAGCTCAGCAAGGCCGAGAAGGCCCAGACCGTTGCCAACCTGAACGTGGACATGATGGCCTCCCCGAACGGGGTGCGGTCCATCCACGACGGCGACGGCTCGGATTTCGGTCACGCCGGGCCAAATGGTTCGAAACAGATCGAAAAGGTCTTCTTCCGCTTCTTCCAGGACAACTCGCTGCCGGCGGAAACCACGCCCTTTGACGGCGGCTCCGACTACGACGCGTTCCTGCAGGCCGGCATTCCCGGCGGCGGGCTGTTCAGCGGCGATGTGGAAAAGAAGACCAAGGCCCAGGTGCAGTCCTACGGCGGAGTGGCCGGCAAGAAGCTGGACTCCTGTTACCACGAGGCCTGCGACACCCTCAGCAATACCGACGCGGACCTGCTCAAGGAAATGTCCG
>NZ_AUPJ01000548.1 GCF_000427315.1 Arthrobacter sp. TB 26 | reverse complement strand
CCGCCGACGGCAGCGGTCCGGAAGGTTTCTCGGTCAAAGGCAACGCTTCGTCGATGGTCTATCACGACGAGACGAGCCCCGCCTTCGAGGAAACCCGCGCCGAAGTCTGGTTCCTGTCCGCGGCCCACGCTGAGGCCGCAGGCTTCCGGCCGCCGCGACGGACACGGCAGTAGCCCGCATTACGGGCTGTCGGGAAGAACCCGGAGCACGGATGATGGGTGCGCGCCCGTGGGCGGTCCTGGGGGCAGCCGTTGCGATCCTGCTGAGCGGCTGCACCACCGGCGACGGGGGTAGCGTGCCCAGCGGCACCTCTCCCGGTGGCACGTCCTCGCCGGCCGGCAGCGGCCCCGCAGCCTCCAGCCCGTTGGCCCCCAGCGCGTCCGGGACCCAGCCGGGCGTGGACCGGCCAACGGTTGCCCGACAAATCGACGCCGAGCTGCAGGTGCCGTGGTCTACGGTCTTCCTGCCCGACGGCACCGCCGTCATTTCCGAACGGGAGACCGCCCTGCTCCGGACCATCGCACCCGGATCAGGCGACGGACGGGCAGGCACGCTTGGCAAGGTGCCCGACGTCGTACCCGGCGGCGAAGGCGGGCTGCTGGGCCTGGCCCTGTCGCCTGACTTCGCGAGTGACCGGTATCTGTACGCCTATTTCACCTCCGTCAGCGACAACCGGATCGCGCGGCTGCGCCTTGAAGACAGTGCCGGGACGTTGCGCCTGGGCGCCGCGCAGGTCATCTTCACTGGAATCCCTAAGGCATCCACGCACAACGGCGGGCGGATCCGGTTCGGACCGGACGGCAACCTTTACGTCGGCACCGGCGATTCGCAGCGCCGCGGCCAGCCCCAGGACCCGAACGCCCTGGGCGGAAAGATCCTGCGCCTCACCGCGGACGGTCGCCCCGCGCCGGGCAATCCCTTCGACGGGAACCCGGTCTACAGTCTTGGCCACCGCAACGTCCAGGGACTCGCCTGGGACAGCGCCGGCCGGCTGTGGGCGAGCGAATTCGGCCCCGACGTCGACGACGAACTCAACCTGATCGCGCCGGGCGGCAACTATGGCTGGCCGGAGGTCACCGGAGCGCCGCACCGCGCCGGCTTCCTGGACGCGAAGGTGGTCTGGCCCTCGACCGCTGATTCTTCTCCCAGCGGGCTGGAAATTGTCGGTGACACGGCCTATCTGGGCGCGTTGCGCGGGCAGCGGTTGTGGGCGGTGCCCCTGAACGGCGAATTCGCCGGTGATCCCGTGAGCTATTTCACACGGATGTACGGCAGGATCAGGAACGTTTCGCTGGCCCCGGACGGCCGCCTGTGGGTGCTCAGCAACAACAAAAACCCTGACTTTGTGCTGGTTTTGGAGCTGCCGGAGTAGTCCCATGGCCTGCCATCGCCGCCGATTTCACACTCCGCCGAAACTCGTGTAGAGTTTCATGTCGTTGCGGAGAACAACGCGGGAACAAAAAGACCGCGAGGAACGAAAACAACAGATGCACCTCTAGCTCAACTGGCAGAGCAATTGACTCTTAATCAATGGGTTCCGGGTTCGAGTCCCGGGGGGTGCACCACCCAAGAAAACCCCGTCTTCACTGGCTGAAAGCCGTGAAGGCGGGGTGTTCTTTTGCTCAGAAATACGGCTGTCGTCTGGTCGCACCCTCGGGTTATGGGACAAAATGTGTGTAGGTCCCCGGCGTGACACGCATCAGGCGCCCCGAACACTCGCCCCGCAAGCCAGGCACCGGCACCGCCGCTGGCCCGCAACTGTCTGCCCGTTCCGGTCCAGCGTCCGGCCGCAACCCAGACATTTCAGTGATACACAAGCACCCCAGCCACCCTAGGCTTTCAAGGCTTAGCTACTCCGGAACTCCCCCGCCATCTGGCGGGCGCTGCCGAATCGCTGGTCCGTTGTGCGGGCGACCAGTTCCTCAACCCGGCTGTCGTCCCAGAGGACCTCCAGGGCGTTTCCTGCCGCCCATCGCAGTGACTCGCCCATAGGGTCCGAGGGGACGGGTTCCGCCCGGAATTGGGCGATCAGCGGATCCAGGGCCTGCGAATGATGCAATATCGCCGGACTCAGCGATATTCAGGTGGGTCAGCCCGGTGAGTCGGCCAATCTCATCGAGCGTCGACACACCCCGGCATGATTGCAGATCCAGTCTCCGCAACTTCTTGGGCGCAGAGGCGGAGTCGAGGTCCACCATGTCCTTCAGCAAGGGGGCACCAAAGATTCCGGCTCCTCCAAGGAGACGAACGCGTCAACCCCGTTCAGGGACTCAAGGCGTGGACGGTCCTTCATTCTGATCGTGGTCAGGTTGCGGCTCTTTGCCAGGTGCACGAGGTTTCGCGGTGTATAGGAGCCGGAGTAGAGATACTCCAGGGAACTGCAGGCCGCGATGGTGGGTTCGAGCTGGCTCCAGTTTTCGCAGGAAAGCTGCTTTAGCCGCGGAAGCCTGGTGAGGTCGAGCGCGGCCCTGTCTGACGACGCAAGACCAAGGTATTCCAGGGTGCCCGATAGCCGGTAGATCGGTTCCAGGCCAGTGATGGTCCGGGCCAGAATTGTCAGCCTGCGCAGCGGCCAATCCTGCAGGAAGTCCAGGTTTCGTTCGCGGAAGCCGCGCCCGTAGTTGAGGATGAGTCCATCGGCTTCACCGCGTGCCAACACACCAGCCGCCCGGAGCGTCCCAGCCTGCCAATCCT
Source organism: Arthrobacter sp. TB 26 (assembly GCF_000427315.1). GTDB lineage: Bacteria > Actinomycetota > Actinomycetes > Actinomycetales > Micrococcaceae > Arthrobacter. The sequence continues at coordinate 19,901 of NZ_AUPJ01000548.1, read as the reverse complement.
CACCTGCTCCGCGATCTGCCGCGCGGTCTCGCCACCGGCTCGCGGGCCCGGATGCATGCGTCAGAATTCGACGTCGCGCACGAGGGTGATGAGTTGATCCTTCGTCTGCTCGGCCGTGGGCCCGGTCGGGGAGATCAGGACCTGCGCGGTGAATGTCGCGAGGTTCTGGCCCCTGACCACCATCACGGACAGGATCGTGATCGGCACGTCGCCGGCCGGGCGGAGGGACTTCGGGCCCGCGGGTTCGGTTCCCATGTTGAAGACCGCCTTGTCGCCGACGCCGTCGAGCGGCTCGCCGTGCAGGCCCTGGGCGGCCAGCGCCGGTGCTGAACCCTTGAGGACTTCGATGGAGAAGACAAGGGAGTCCGGGCCCGGTGTGCCCAAGTCGCCGAACCTGTAGCGGCAGTTGGCCTCGCCCGGGAGGATTTCCGGTTGGGTTGTCGCCCCGAAAGCCTGTTTGAGCTCATCGGCACTGATCAGGGCACAGACCCCGTTGTTCGTCGTGGCTGGCGGCCCCACAGGCGGAGCGGCGGGGACGTTGAGTGCGGTGCCGTTGCCCCAGCCCGCGTCCACAGCGGCCTGCGCGAGCGCGCGGGCCATCGCGTCGCCGTCCGGGACGCCCGACCCGTCCATAGGCGGTCCGGTTACATAGGGCATCTCCAGGGTCTCGTTGCCGCGGACAGCCGTGAGGACGACATTCGCGGACACGTTGCCGGGCTCACCGCGGAAGTAGCCTGTCCACTGCAGGCATGCGAAGTCGCCGATGCCAGTGACAGGTGAACAGTCAGGCGTCGACTTCGCTTTGGAGATGTCGGCGGCCGATGCGGGAGACGTGAGGGCCACAGACAGGGCCGTCAGACCTGCTTCCTTGGACTTGCTCGAATAGGTGCACACGTAGGCCTTGCTCCCCGGGGGCTTGGCCGGAATGACCTGGCCAACAGGCACGAGCCCGGGTTCGGTCTTCGCCGCAATCTCCGGACTGATGAGATCACAGGCAGGGTTGCCCGTCTTGGATGAGGGGGCGGTTGACGACGCTGGCCCGCCTTGGCCCGCGGGCTGGGCGCACGCGGCCAGGAACAGGGCGACCACGGCCACGAGTGTGACTCCGGGTCGGGTCCGCCAGGACTGGCTATGAGGCATCATGGCCTTAGTGTGGCGGTGCGCGGTGCCGGGGCCCAGAGTCGAAAGTACCGGCCATCTCTCCATTCGCCCGTCAGCCTGCGGGGGCGCCCTGCCAAGACAGTGACGGGCCACTCACGAAGTATCAGTCGGCTGCCGGCCCAGTCAGGAAAGTTCGGGATTAGCGCCGTGCCGCGGCGGCCAATTGGAAGTCGATGGGCAGCGCCAGCTGGACCGGCGAGGCACCGACTGGCTCGTCAAGCAGCTCGTTGATCGAGGTCTGCCCGTCGAGCTCCACAGTCAGGTTCGCATCCATGTCTTTAGCCTATGCGCAGCCAGGGGGCGGTCCGCTGAGGGACACGGCGGGGAAGGCAACTGCTCCCCCGCCGTCCAACGGGCTAGCCCAGGGCGCTGACGAAGTCCTCCGACGTCATGGGTGTGGAAAACATCGGGTAATCGTATGTGATGGCATTTTCGTGCTCTTCAATCGAGGTCGCCGCCACGCAGTCGCTGAGAGTGATCACCTGGTAGCCGTTCTCGTAGCCGGACCGCATGGTCGATTCCACGCAGCAGTTGGTCAGGAAGCCGCCGAGCGCGATCGTCTTGATCCCCTTGCTGCGCAGGATGAAGTCCAGATTGGTGCTGGCGAAGGTATCCAGGCCCCGCTTGCCTTCAATCAGGATGTCCCCTCCGGCCGGCGCCAGTTCGTCGATGATCCGGGCACCCCAGGACCCCTTGACGAACACCTTGCCGTCGACAACACCCTTGAGGATTCCATACGGGTGCGAGCCGAGTTCGTTGTAGCCCTCGGCGAATGTGATGGGTGCGTGCATGATCGTGGCCCCTGCGGCCCGCGCTGCCTCCACGATCCGGGCCGTATTGGCCAGCATGTCGGTCTTTTCCATCACGGGCCGGACGGCATCGTGCAGCCCCCCGCCCTCGGTCGCGAAGTCACTCTGGTATTCGATAAGTACGACAGCGGTGGTGCTCGGGTCGATCTGCACGGTAGCCTCCTGATCGGTCGTAGGCCGCACGCCATCGTGCACGCCAGCAGGCGCCAGACTAGCCCGGCGGACCCCACCCCACAAGGCCCCGCTGTGATTCATTACAGTTGCACGGGCCACACGCGAGCTGCAGGGTCCGGCTATTTTCTCGACGCTGTGGTGGAGTGAGCCTGCGAAGATTCCGCCGGGGCCTCCGAATGGGGATCACAGCGTTCACAGAACACGGCTGAGGCAAAGTCGCCGCAGCACTGGCAGTGATGCTCCAAGGATCTGGCTTCAAGGACGTAGCGTGTCATGGGCCCATGCTCCTCCAGCGTTACCTTCTCGAAACCAGTAGCGTGTACTTGTTTCCAGGGCTGGACTACTTGGACCCGCCGCGGTCCGAGACTCCTAGTTGGCCTCGACCGGCAGACCCGGTTCCGCGGCGGTGACGATGGCTTTCGCGTCGGTGGTGGAAATCCTGGTTGCCAGTTCGGTGACGACCGCCCGGAGTTCCTGCCGCAACACGTCCGGATCGATCGAGGCGGAAGCGAGTACGGAACGTTCCATGTCCGCGGCTTCAGCAACGGCTTCGCGGCCCCGGTCAGTCAGGGACACGACGTGGCTGCGGCGGTCGGAGGCACTCCGCTGCCGGGAGATGTGGCCGTGTGCCTCGAGCCGGCTGAGCGTCTTCCCCATGGTCTGCGCCTGGACACGCACCAATTGGGCAAGTTGGGCCTGGGTCATTGGTCCGTTGACGGAGAGCACTTCCATGGCGATGACCCCAGCATGGGTCAGGCCTATGGCCCCCAGCTTCTCATTCCAGGAGTGTTCAACAAGGCGTGCTGCCGTTGACAATAGGCGGCCCGTGGGCCAGCGATCCATATCAGGCATACCAAAGAGTATAGCGAGCGTACGATTCGGTGCCCGCATCAACGCTCAGTAGGCTGGGATATGCCCCCTGCGACCGCCCTGAGAATGGAGCACATCTTGCCTGAACGACTCATCCCCGGTGATCCGGCGCCAGCATTCACGCTGAAGAATCCGGAAGGGCTGGACGTCTCGCTCGAGGACTTCCGGGGCCGCAGCACTGTCGTCTACTTCTACCCGGCCGCTTCCACCCCAGGGTGCACGAAGCAGGCCTGCGATTTCCGCGATTCCCTGGCCTCCCTGCAGCGGGCCGGCTACGAGGTGGTGGGCATTTCCCCGGACCCCGTGGACAAGCTCGCCAAGTTCGCAGCCGCGGAAGGGCTTACCTTTCCCCTGTTGTCGGACCCGGATCACGCGGTCGCTGAGGCCTATGCGGCCTGGGGCGAGAAGAAGAACTATGGCAAAACGTACGACGGGCTCATCCGGTCCACAGTGGTTGTCGACCCCGCCGGGAAGGTCGCCGTCGCGCAATACAACGTCCGGGCCACCGGGCATGTCGCCAAGCTCCGCCGGGACCTCAAGGTCGACGGCTAAGCGGCTGCCGGCTGTCGCCGCCGGNNNNTACCGGATGCCGACGGCCGCAGGTCGCCGCCGCGTCTGCTGCGAAATGTACAATGGAGCCTGGCATCCGACCCCGACCGTCCCAGGACATGTCGGGCGTTGGCGCCGCGCGCGAGTGGTGAAATTGGCAGACACGCAGGATTTAGGTTCCTGTGCCTTCGGGCGTGGGGGTTCAAATCCCCCCTTGCGCACACAGTGAATAGAGCCCCGGTCTTCGGACCGGGGCTCTATTTCTTTCTGCCGCCCAAGCATAAAAAAGAATTTTCACCCTGCACCCATCCGTCTCCTCCGAGTCCGCGAATACACATTGAGACACCAACCAAGGGTCGGTGCCCAACAAGTCGGAAAAGGGCCAGAGCGGCAATAGTTCGCCGCTGGCAACGATCGGCACAACAAAGGAGAAACTGAAATGCAGAACATCAAGCGCACGACACTTTCCGTTGCAGGTATCGCTGCTGCAGCCATGCTCAGCCTCACTGCCTGTGGCGGATCCACCACCGTGGCACCCAGCTCCTCGGCCCCGGCCTCCACGCCGATGGAATCCAGCATGGCACCGTCGCCGTCCACCAGCTCGGCAGCAGCGATGGATCCGGCCGCCAACCTCGTCGGCAGCGGCTGCGCCGCCTACGCCGCCCAGGTGCCCAGCGGCGCAGGCTCCGTCTCCGGAATGGCCCTCGACCCGGTAGCGGTCGCGGCGTCCAACAACCCGATCCTCACCACCCTGACGGCCGCGGTGTCCGGCAAGCTCAACCCGAAGGTCGACCTGGTGGACACCCTGAACGGCAGCGAATTCACTGTCTTCGCACCGACGGATGATGCCTTCAAGAAGATCGACGCCGCCACGATCGAAACGCTGAAGACGGACGATGCCCTGCTCAGCAAGATCCTGACCTACCACGTAGTCCCCGGCAAGATCAGCCCGGACCAGATCGTCGGCACGCACAAGACGGTCCAGGGCGGTTCCATCACGGTCACCGGCACCAAGGACGCGCTCAAGGCTGACGAGGCCAACGTCGTCTGCGGCGGCGTCATGACCGCCAACGCCACCGTCTACATGGTCGACTCGGTACTGATGCCCAAGTAGGCAGCACTGAACGCTCCTGCTGCGGTTCCAGCCTGACTCACTGGACCAATAAGGAGAAACGAAGGCCCGCACCTGTGGTGCGGGCCTTCTTTTGTGTACAGCCCGCGGACGCCGTCTGGCTCACAGCGATCGTCCGGGCCCGTCATCTAGAATGGGCCTGTTCCGCAGCCGGCGGTCCACCAGTCCCCCGAGGTGATACCCGAGTGCCCCAAAGTACAGTGCCCAGCCGTACCGCGCGTCCCAGCACTACCAGCGGAACGCGGGCCAGCGGAGCGCGGACCAGTACCGTGCGCCGCATGGCAGCCGGTTTCGGCGCGGTCCTCCTGATGCTGCCGCTTGCCGCGTGCACCGGAACCCCCGGACCCGGCCCGGCGACCGCTTCGGCCAGTTCGACCGACGCCGCCCCCAGCGCTGTCTTCACCTTCGGCACCGCCTCCCAGCCGCTCGGCCTGGATCCGGCCGTCGTCTCCGACATTGAGTCCTACCGGATCACGCGCCAGGTCCTGGAGGGACTCGTCGGTGTGGACCAGACCACTGGGGCGCCCACGCCGCTGCTGGCCACCGAATGGAACACGAGTGATGAGGGCCGGGCCTACTCGTTCAAGCTCCGCGAGAAGGTGACCTTCCAGGACGGGTCCGCTTTCGACGCCGCGGCCGTCTGCAGCAATTTCGACCGCTGGTTCAACTTCCCCGAGGCCCTGCGCAAAGAGGCTCCGGGAACGACGTTCAAGGGCGTCTTCAAGGCACACGCCGATCAGGCATCCCTCTCCATCTACAAGGGCTGCACCGCACTGGCCCCGGACAACGTGAGGATCGACCTGACCCAGCCCTTCACCGGGTTCCTGCAGGCCCTTACGCTCCCCGCCTTTGCCATCTCCTCGCCCCAGGCTCTCGCCTCCCAAAAAGCCGATGAGCTGAACCAGAGCCGCGACGGCCAGCCGATCTCGGCCTACGGGCTCCACCCGGTGGGAACCGGGCCCTATGTCTTCAGCTCCTGGGACCCCGGGAGCATCACGCTCGCCAGCAACAAGGACTACTGGGGGGACAAAGGCCAGATCGGCACGATCAACTTTGTCACCTACGATCACACCCAGACCCGGATGCAGGCACTGCTCGACGGCAAGATCGATGCCTACGACGCCGTGACCGTCGGCAACTTCGATCAGCTGGTGAAGCGCGGCGAGCAGATCGTCCAGCGCGATCCCTTTTCCGTCATGTACCTGGGCATGAACCAGGAGGTGCCGATCCTGCAGAACCTCAAGGTCCGCCAGGCCATCGAAATGGCGCTGGACAAGGACACCCTGATCCGCCGGTTCTTTATTGACAACACCGCCCAGGCGACGCAATTCGTCCCGCCCAAGCTCAGCGGCTTCAACAACAACGCGCCGGCCCTGGGCCACAATCCGGCGAAGGCCAAGGAGCTGCTCGCCGAGGCCGGCTACCAGGGTGAGGAATTGAAGTTCTACTATCCCCTGAACGTCACCCGGCCCTACCTGCCGACGCCGGAAAAGGTCTACGCGGAAATCAGCAAGCAGCTGACCGCCGTCGGACTCAACATCAAGCCGGTACCTGTCGAGTGGTCCGAGGGCTACCTCCAAAAAGTCACCTCCCCCGGCGACCATGCCCTCCATCTGCTGGGCTGGAACGGTTCGTACTCCGATCCGGACAACTTCGTGGGGCCGCTCTTCGGCGAAAACACCGGCGAGTTCGGCTACCAGGACCCGCAGGTCTTTTCCAAGATCGCCCGGGCACGCGGCCTGCCCGACGGCAAGGAGCGGACGGAGCAGTACCAGACCATCAACGCGCAGATCGCCGCCACGGTCCCCGCCGTGCCGATTGCGTTCCCGATCTCGGCCCTGGCCCTCTCGGACCGGGTGCTGAAGTATCCGGCGTCGCCCGTCCTGAATGAAGTTTTCACGAAGGTCGAGCTAAAGCCTTGACGGACGGAGCCAATTTCAGTAAGAGGCCGGTGCGGGGATATTCTGTGACAGCCAGACCCGCTGCTATCGGAGACTGATTGTGACTTTCATTTCCAAGACCCAACATGCCGACGTCGTCCTGATTGGCGGCGGCATCATGAGCGCCACGCTCGGTGCTTTCCTGAAGCAGCTCGAGCCGAACTGGACGATTTCCCTTTTCGAGAAGCTGGATGAGCCGGGTCTGGAAAGCTCCGGCCCGTGGAACAACGCCGGGACCGGGCACGCCGCGCTGTGTGAGCTTAATTACTCGCCCGCGGCCAAAGACGGCTCGGTGAACCCGGCCAAGGCACTCCTCATCAACGAGCAGTTCCAGCTGTCGCGCCAGTTCTGGTCCCACCTCGTCACGAACGGCATGATCGGCTCCCCCAAGGGCTTCATCAACACCGTTCCCCACATGAGCTTTGTCATCGGCGAAGAGAACACCAAGTTCCTGCGCACCCGCTTCGAGGCCCTCAAGCCGAACCCGCTGTTCCGCTCGATGGAGTACTCCGAGGACCACGCACAGATCGCCAAGTGGGCCCCGCTGATCGTCAAGGGCCGCGACCCGAAGCAGCGGATCGCCGCCACCCGCGCCGCCGAAGGGACCGACGTCGACTTCGGCGCCCTGACCCGGGAGCTGACGACGTACCTCGGGAACAACGGCGTGGAGGTCAACTACGGCCACGACGTCTCCGGCATCAAGCGCGCGTCCGACGGCGGCTGGGACCTCTCGCTCAAGCACCCCACGTCCGGCGAGCACGGCTCCATCCACGCGAAGTTCGTCTTTGTCGGCGCCGGCGGCGGCGCTCTGCACCTGCTGCAGGCCTCCGGCATCCCGGAAAGCAAGGGCTTCGGCGGATTCCCCGTTTCCGGCCAGTTCTTCCGCTGCACGGATGAGACCCTCGCCGCCCAGCACAGCGCCAAGGTCTACGGCCAGGCCTCCGTGGGCGCCCCGCCCATGTCCGTCCCGCACCTGGACACCCGGTTCGTCAACGGCAAGCGCTCCCTGCTGTTCGGCCCGTACGCCGGCTTCTCCACGAACTTCCTGAAGAACGGCTCCTACCTGGACCTGCCGCTGTCCATCCGGCCGTCCAACATCATCCCCATGCTGGCAGTGGCCAAGGACAACATGGACCTCACCGCCTACCTGGTCAAGGAAGTCGCCAAGCGGCACGGCGCCAAGGTCGAGGCCCTGCGGGAGTACTACCCCGCCGCGCAGGACGGCGACTGGGAACTCATCACCGCCGGCCAGCGTGTACAGATCATCAAGAAGGACCCGAAGAAGGGCGGCGTACTGCAGTTCGGCACCGAAGTCATCGCCGGCCGCGACGGCTCCATCGGCGCCCTGCTGGGCGCTTCCCCCGGCGCGTCCACCGCGGTGCCGATCATGATTGAACTGCTCCAGAAGTCCTTCCCGAAGCAGTTCAAGGGCTGGCAGTCCAGGTTCAAGGAGATGATGCCCGGCTATGGTGTCAAGCTCAACGAGAACCCGGATCTCGCCGCGCAGCTGGAAGCCGACACGGCCAAGGCGCTCCAGCTGGAACCGGTCACCGCGCGCAGCTGACGCCGGCTCCGGGTTGCGGCAGCTTTGATCGCTCACCAGTACGTCCGTCAACCCACCAGGAGACCATGAGATGTTCCGGCTCGCAAAGCTGTCGCTGGCCAACAGGGCCCTGATCGCGCTGATCACCGTCTTCGCGTCCGTCTTCGGCGTGATCACGATGTCCTCGCTCAAGCAGGAGCTCATCCCGTCCATCGAGTTCCCGCAGATCACGGTCATCACGTCGATGCCGGGCGCCTCCCCCGAGGTCGTGGACAAGCAGATCAGCCGCCCGCTGGAGACGGCACTCAACGGCGTTGAGGGCCTCGAGTCGACGTCGTCCACCTCGCGCAACGGCATCTCCCAGATCAGCATGGTGTTCACCTATGGTTCGAACCTGGACCGTGCCCGGAACCAGATCGACCGGGCCATCTCGAACGCCAAACGGGCGCTTCCGGACGACGTCCAGCCCCAGGCAATCGCCGGCAGCATCAGCGACTTCCCGATCGTTTTCCTCGCGGTCTCCTCGGATAAGCCCCTCAGCGAGCTGAACACGGACCTGGCCCGCCTCACCGTTCCGCGGCTGCAAAAGCTCGACGGCGTCCGCGGCGCCGAGGTGACCGGCGGCGCCAGCCAGCACATCAAGATCCTCCCCCGCCCTGAGGCCATGGCGGCCTCGGGTGCGAGCATTCAGTCCATCAGCGAGGCACTGAAGAACAACGGCGCCCTCGTTCCGGCCGGCACCATCGAAGAACAGGGCAAGACACTTTCCCTGCAGATCGGCAGCCCGGTCGACTCGCTCGATGCCATCAAGGCGCTCCCGCTGGGCGGCGCCAGGAATGCCGCGACCATTGGAAGCGTCGCGGACGTCAGCATCACCGAGGACGCCCGCACGTCGATCACTCGGACCAACGGCAAGGAAACCCTGGCCCTGTCCGTCACCAAGAAGCCCGAAGGTGACACCGTCGGCATCTCCCACGCGGTGAAGGACTCGATCCCCCAGCTCGAGGCCGAACTGGGCTCCAACGCGCGGTTCACACCGATCTTCGACCAGGCGCCGTTCATCGAGAAGTCCATCAAGGACCTCACCACGGAGGGTTTGCTGGGCCTGGGCTTTGCTGTCGCGGTGATCCTGCTGTTCCTGATGTCCGTCCGCGCCACCCTGGTCACCGCCGTTTCCATCCCGCTGTCCCTGCTGATCACCTTCATCGGGCTGTCGGCCACCGGCTACTCGCTGAACATCCTGACCCTCGGTGCGCTCACCATCGCGATCGGCCGCGTTGTGGACGACTCCATCGTGGTCATCGAGAACATCAAGCGCCACCTGAGCTACGGGGAGGCGAAGATCACGGCGATCCAGACCTCCATCCGTGAAGTCGCCGGCGCCATCACGGCATCGACCCTCACCACCGTGGCCGTTTTCCTGCCGATCGCCTTTGTGGCCGGACTCGCCGGCGAGCTGTTCCGGCCGTTCGCGCTGACAGTCACCATCGCGCTGCTGTCCTCACTGCTGGTTTCTTTGACCATCGTTCCGGTGCTGGCCTACTGGTTCCTGCGGAACCCCGCCGACAAGCCCGGCACAGCCCGGGAAGCCACAGCCAGTGACGCATCTGCCCGTGAGATCGCGGCGAAGGCCCATGAGGCGGAGCAGCGCACCGTCCTGCAGCGCGGATACCTCCCGGTCCTGACCAAGACCCAGAAGCACCCGGTCGTGACCCTGATCGCGGCCTTGCTGGTCCTCGGCGGCACCGCCGCCATGACCCCGCTGCTGGCCACCGACCTGCTGGGCAACTCCGGCGAAAACAGTATGACCGTCCGCCAGGCCCTTCCTGCCGGCACCAGCCTGGCCGCAGCCAGTGCCTCGGCCGTTAAGGTCGAGGAAGTTCTCCGCGGGATTGACGGCGTCAAGGACGTCCAGGTCACCACCGGCAACGCCCAGACCGGTTTCTCGGCGCTGCTGTCGTCCGGGGCCTCGAACTCCAGCTTCACCGTGGTGACCGAGGAGAAGGCCAACCAAGGCAAACTCAAGGAGACCGTCCGCAGCGAACTGGCCGGGATTCCTGATTCCGGCAAGATCATCGTAGGCTCCCAGCAAGGCGGTTTCGGCACGTCCTCGACCGTCGACATCACGCTCAAGGCTGCGACGACCGCGGATCTCCGGACCGCGAGCGACGCCATGGTCAAGGCAATGGACGGCGTCCCGGGCTCCTCCGAGGTGGCCACCAACCTGGCGGCCAGCCAACCGGTGGTCCAGGTCAAGGTGGACCGGGCCAAAGCTGTCGCCGCGGGGCTGTCCGAGGAACAGGTGGCCGGCGTGCTCGCCGCAACCATCAGCCCCATCCCGGCCGGAACCGTGCGCATCGATACCAACGACTTCCCGGTCCGCATCGGCGAGGGCACCCGCTTCACCAGCATCGACGCCGTCCGGCAGACCCCGCTCCCGACGGCGGCAGGTCCCGTCCCGCTGTCCAGCATCGCGTCAGTGGAGCAGGTGGACGTCCCGGTCTCCATCACCGCCAGCAACGGCCAGCGGACCGCACGCGTGTCCATCACGCCGTCGGGCGCCAACCTCGGCGCGGTGAGCACCGAGGTGCAGGCCCGGCTCAAGACCGTTCAGCTGCCGCCGGGCGTTACTGCAGAGATCGGTGGCGCCACGACCCAGCAGGCCGAGTCCTTCGCCCAGCTGGGCCTCGCCCTGCTCGCCGCCATCGCGATTGTCTATGTGATCATGGTGGCCGCGTTCAAGTCGCTCATCCAGCCGCTGATCCTGCTCGTCTCCGTCCCGTTTGCGGCCACCGGTGCCATCGGGCTGCTGCTCATCACCGGCGTGCCGCTGGGCCTGCCCTCCCTGATCGGCATGCTCATGCTGGTCGGCATTGTGGTGACAAACGCGATTGTGCTCATCGACCTCATCAACCAGTACCGCCAGCCGCGGAACGGCGCGCCCGGGATGAGCGTCGCGGACGCCATCACGCACGGTGCCCGCCAGCGCCTCCGGCCGATCCTGATGACGGCGCTGGCCACCGTGTTCGCCCTGACGCCGATGGCCCTGGGCCTGACCGGCGGCGGGGGCTTCATCTCGCAGCCACTCGCCATCGTGGTGATTGGCGGCCTGGTCTCCTCCACCGCCCTCACCCTGGTCCTGGTCCCGGTCCTGTACCGCCTGGTGGAGGGACGGCGCGAGCGGAAGGCCCTGGCGAAGGCCGCCTTGGCTGGCGGTGTGGAGGCCGGTGCCGGTCCGGTTTCCGCCCCTTCCCGTGGCCGCCGGGCCGCGCCCGGGGCCGTCCCCGACGACTTCCCGGATGACGTTCCCGACGACGCACGGGTCCCCTCGGGCTCGCACTAGCAGCCGCTGATCCCGCGGCACCCCTCAAATTCGGACCGCCTTGTGGCGGCGAGGAGAGTGGGCACCGTGGGCCGCCCTGGCCAGTGTCAGGGACCTTCCGGCGGTTGCCGGCAGCGCCCGGTGGCGGGGCCCGCTGGGGAGAGGTGCCGGGCGCCGGTCACGCGGCGGGTGGCTTACTTCGCGGGCCGGGTTGCCGACGTATGTGGTGTTTTCCGGGACGTCTTCGCCCTTCATCAGAAACGCGTCGGCCTCAAGGGTCGAGCCGTCTCCCATCGTCACCCCGTAGTGGACGAAGGCTTCCACGCCTACGGTGCAGCGGTTCCCGAGAACAATACGGCCGGATTTGAAGGTTCCGTCCTCCAGGGAATGGCCCTGGATCACGGTTCCTTCATTGAGCGCACAGTCATCACCGATGCTCACGAGTGTTTTCTCCGGTATGCCGCAGCCTGCATCGTAGAGCCGTTTGCCGACTTTGACGCCCAGTAATCTCATGAACCCGGACTTGAACGGGGTCCCTCCGAAGGGCGCTCCGGTCAACAGCTTCCAGAGCCGTTCGTGCTTCCAGAAGTAGTTGTCGTAGATGGAACAGTATTCGGGCTTCAGGCTGCGGAAACCCATCACGGAACGCTCCACCAGGATGGAGAAAAAGGTGCTGAACAGCATAAAGCCGAGCATTGTGCCGGAAATCGCCAGCACCCCGATGTAGCCGTGCGCCGAAACGGCAACAGCGCCGCTGAGCGTGGCCGTATAGATCATGAACCAGCGGATGGTCAGGAACAGCGCCATGCTCCGGATGTTGTACCGGTTCTTGGCCGGGAGGAGCCTGTTTTTCGCCTCCTCCAGCTTGTCCTCGTCGAACTGCGCGTCGCGCTGCACGGAGCGGGGAATTTCGAAGGGGGGTGACCCCAACAGGCCCACGTCCGACCGGACGGGCCCGTCGATCGGGACCATCACCTTGGTGCCCAGGAGGCAGTTCTCCCCGACTCGGGCGCCAATCGGGAAGGTGATGTCGTTGCCCAGGAAGTTGCAGCCGGCCACGCTGACCCGTGAGAGGCGGAACGAGGTGCTCGAGAAGTCTGCGTTCATCATGTTCAGACCGTCTGAGGCCATGGTTCCCGATCCGACGGTGCTCAGGAACGGCGACTCGTGGGCCACGGCCGGACCGAAGTTCGATCCGGTCTGCACGACCTTGCCCAGGTCATAGCCCAGGGCCTGCAGGTAGTGCACGATGTAGGAGCTGTCGCCGAAGAGGTTCTTGTACACGCCGGCGTTGGAGATCCCCGCCATCATCCGCTGGAGCGAATAGTGCACCCCGTACAGCGGGTAGACCTTGTCCGGGGTGAGGAATAGGTTCAGCAGGCGCGGGACGCTCAGGACAAAGATGAGGCCGCCGATCAGCCCGGCGATGAACAGCACCAGTGTCACGAGCGCTGTATCGACAAAGAACTCGAGGGCACCTAACTGCAGATGTCCGGTCTCCAGGTAGGACGGCAGGAACGAGGCCAGCCCCAGGACGAAGACCGGGACGACCAGGACAAGGCGGTTGAACAACTGGAGCAGGCTGAAGATGACGCGCCTGCGCGTGCTGCAGTTCGCTTCGGGAACCCGCCGGAATTGAGTACTCGTGCGTTCAGCGGGGGAACCATGCCAGCTTTCTCCGTCGGGCACGGCCTGGTTTGTCTGCAGGGCCGAGGCATGTCCCAACTGGGTGTCATCCCCCATCGATGTGCCGATGTCGAAAGTGGTCTTCTCCGAGACAAGAACGTTCCGGCCGAACGTCACCGGACCCTTCTCGAGGACACCCGGGCGTGCCCGGTAGCAGAGGAAGAAGGAGTTCTTATGGATGACGGTGTTGTCGCCGATGGTGAGCAGGTCCGTGCACACCGGCACTGTCCGGGAGAAGATCACCACACCCTTTCCGATTTTTGCCCCCAGCATCCGCAGGTACACCACGTAGAGCGGTGAGCCCGCAAACAGCACGAGCGGGTTAGCCCGCGTCAGGGTCTTGACTGCCCAGAACCGGACGTAGTCCAGGCTCCATATTTGAATCAGCCCCGGCTTCCACCGCCCCACCAGGACCCATTTCGCGAGGACCGGCGTCAGGGAAAGCACCACGAAGGTGGCGGCGCCGAAGCCCACGGACCGCAGCCACATGTCAATGGGCGAGGTTCCCCCGGACGCCCATTCGAAGCCGAAAACCAGCAGCCAGGCGGCATACATCGTGTAGCCCAGGAAGACCAGCAACTGAATGGTCCCGCAGAGAAAGTACTGGAAGGAGCTGGCACGGGGCAGTGATGGCGGGGGCACCAGGTCAGCCGAAGGNCCCCGCCGGTACCAGTTCAGCTTCAATGCGCCTGGCTTCGAGACACTCGGCAAGCTGCCGCACCGTTGGGTGCTTGTAGACGTCCTGCATGGCCGCTGACGGCAGCCCGGTTTCTTTTCTGACGCGCGCGCAGAAATGGGCCATCAGCAACGAGTCGGCGCCCAGGTCGTTGAAGAAATGCGCGTCCGTGGACACTTTCTCCAGTCCCAGCACGGCACCCAACTGCTCCGCCAGGGCCTTCTCGGACTCCGTGGCCGGGGCGGTGTAGGACCCGTTGCCCGCCAGGCTCAGCCTGTGCGTCGGCTGGGGTAAACGCTTACGGTCCACTTTTCCGCTGGCCATCATGGGCATGGACTCAAGCTGTTCGAAATAGCCCGGAACCATATATCCGGGAAGCCGGGTGCGGAGCATCTGGCGGATTTCACGGGCATCGATGCTCACTACGTCCTTGCGGAGGGTGTAGTAGGCGGCCAGTTCGACCGATCCGCGCTCCGGCTCAAAGGTCTGAACCACTGCCTGCGCGATCCCCGGAAGCTGCAGCAGGAACGACTCAATTTCGGTCAGTTCGATACGGTACCCGCGTATTTTGACTTGTGTGTCGATCCGCCCGAAGTACTCGATCTCTCCCGCCGCATTGATCCGCCCCAGGTCCCCCGTGCGGTAAATCCGGCCAGAGGGATTGTTTCCGATCCCGAGGAAATCCGGAATGAACGCCCGCTCAGTCAGATCCGGTCGGTTGACATAACCCCGGGCCAGGCCCACGCCGGCGAGTCCAATTTCCCCCGATTCCCCGGGCGGCAAGGCCCGGGAATCATCAGGGTCCAGGATGACAGCCGAGTAGGTGGGCAGTGGCACTCCCAGCGACACCGGGCTGTCGGGGTCAAGGACGGCCCACGTGGCCGTGACGGTCGCCTCGGTGGGCCCGTAGACGTTCAGGAAGCGACGGCCGGGGCGGTGCCAGCGGGTGACCAGATCCCGGGGGCACGCCTCCCCGGAGACCAGCAGGAAGCGCAGGCCGGGCAGGTCTTCGTCTAGGGTCGCCAGGAGTGTCGGTACGCAGCAAAGGGCTGTGATGCTCTTTTCCTGCAGGTACTCAGCAAGCTCGGCACCCAGCAGGCTGGGTCCGCTCGGCTTGGGCACCAAGGTGGCCCCTGCCATCCAGGAGACCCAGATTTCCTCCACCGAGAAATCAAAGGCGATCGTCATCCCCTGGTAAACCCGGTCCGCTGACCCGATGCCATAATGTTCGGACGCGACACGGACAAAATTGCAGATACTGGCCTGCTCCACGGCCACGCCCTTCGGCCGGCCGGTAGTACCCGAGGTGTAAATAATGTAGGCCAGTTCATCGGTTGCCCCGCCCAGCTCCGCAGCGTTCATTCGGTCGGGGTCTTCCGCGTCGACGTGCGGCTGCACATGGTCAAGGCACACCGTCTGGGCGGCGACTTCAGGCAGCACGTCCTTCAGATGTGACAGGGACAGAACCATGGCCACATCGGCGTCTTCAACGATGCATTTGAGTCGGTCTGGGGGGAACCCCGGATCCAGGGGCACATAGGCGGCGTGGATTTTAAGCGTCGCCAGCATCGCCACGTAGGCACGCCACGGCTGATCGAACAGCAGCGCGATGCGGTCCCCGGGCCGGGCCCCGCAGGCCAGGAGGTGGCGGGCCAGCTGATTCGCCCGTCCATCCAGCTCCTGATAGCTCAAAACAACGTCACCGGCGTCGACGGCAATCTGGGCACCACGTCCATCGTTTCGCAACCTGTCACAGCGGTCCTCGAATAGCTGTTCCAGCCGTTCGCCCTGCTGCCAGCGGGCGGCCTGGTCCGGGGCGGCCGACGTCAGGATCGTTCCCTCCGTTGCCCCGCCGTCGGTCGAGATCTTACCGCGCAACTCAGCGGGGGCGGTGGCGCCGGAACGGACCTTCACCTTTTTACTCATGGTTTGCCTCCTACGCATAACCTGATGTGCCGCGGACGAACTGCCCATTCCTCAAAGGGTCCGACCCGGCCGGCTGTGACATTCACGGGATGTTCTGCCGGGCTCCTACCTGCCCCTCGATGCGGGGCTGGCCGCCAATCCCCGGAGGTCATGGCCCCAGCGGAGGTCGGCGTCCACGTCACGGTGATTGTCAGGACGTGAGCGCGACCTTGATGTCTCCTCGGCTGCCGGGGCCACACCGAACGCCAGGCGGACGGCACGTTCGGCATCCTCGAGCCGCTCGGAGCGGGTGATGGCCGCAACGTACGTCTCCGAAATTTCGACGAGATCAAGGTCGATACCGGCTTCTGACAGGGTCCACAGGAACGTGCAAAAGACGTCGGGCGAGGACCTCATACCCACACCCGTAATTGACACCCGGCCGACTTCGCCGTCGTGCTGCAGGCCCTGGAATCCGATGCTCCCTTGGGCAGCATCCAGCACGGCGAGGGCCGGCGCCGCCTGGGTTGCGGGAACTATCAGGGCGACGTCGGAACGCCTGGAACCCGAGTCTGCAGCATTTTGGACGATTGTCTGGACGTTGACCCCCGAATGCGAAAGCACCTGAAACAGGCGCGCCATGCTGCCCGGTTCGTCGGGAACGCCGATGACAATGACTTTCGCGGCAGAGTTGACACCGCCCACTCCGGTGACGACAGGCTGCTCCTTCACAGGTTTGCGGAAGGGGTGGCCGTCGAGTCCGGGCAGGATGAGCGTTCCCAGCTCCGGCACGAACGAGGACCTCACATGGATCGGAATTCCGAATCGACGGGCGTACTCAACGCATCTCAGGTGCAACACCTTGCATCCGGAGGCCGCGAACTCAAGCATCATCTCGCTGGAGAGGACCCCGATCTTGCGTGCCCTCGGGACAATTCGAGGGTCCGCGGTGTAAACGCCGTCCACATCCGTGTAGATCTCGCAGATTCCGGCGCCCAGGGCCGCGGCGAGGGCCACCGCGGTGAGGTCCGAGCCGCCCCGGCCGAGGGTGGTGATTTTCTTCCCCTTCTTCGTCCGACCCTGGAATCCAGCAACGATCGGGACTTCCCCGCGGGCCAGGCAGGTGCGGATGCGGTCTGGTCTGACGTCAGTGATTTGTGCTTTGCCGTGAACGTTGTCGGTGATGAGGCCGGCCATGCTGCCCGTGAAGGTCACGGGGGCCTGGCCAAGATCGGCCAGTGCGATTGCCAGCAGGGCCGACGACACGAGTTCTCCGGTGCTCAGCAGGGCATCGAGGTCGCTGGGACGCGGCCGGGGGGAAACATCGGCGGCGAGGTCGTACAGTTCATCGGTCGTGTCGCCCATGGCAGAGACAACTGCGACTACCTGGTAGCCGTTTTCCCGCGTCTTGGCTATCCGCTGGGCGGCGCGGAGGATGCCCGAGGGGTCCGCGAGAGAAGAGCCCCCGAATTTTTGCACGATGACGCTTCCGGGGGAAATAGGCTGATCCTTTTCCTCTAGCACGAGCCGGCGCCCGTCTGTCCTGCCGGCCGCGACCTTGCGGGGCCGGTTGCGCGGAGCCCATTCTGGTTAGCCGTTCCTGCACGTTGGGTGCTCATTTGCGTTCCTAAAAATCTGGTCGGTCGCTTTTAGCTGTTGATGTACCCCCCGGCAACGCTTTCTAGGCAATGGACTTTGCTGCCACCTTCCCGCCGGTCACAAACTCGGCGGCTTCGGCAAGAATGTCGAGTCCCTTCATCATCTCGTCGGCGCCGATGGTCAGCGCCGGCATCGTCTTGATGACCTCGCCCTCGGGCCCGGAGGTTTCCACCAGCAGGCCGCGGGCGAACGACTCGGCAGCAATCTTCCCTGCCACTTGGTGGTCGGGGTAGTAGATGCCCGCGAGCAGGCCCCGTCCCCTGACGCGGGCCCCTTCGGTACCCGCTGCGATCTGCGCCAGCCCCTCGTGCAACTGCGATGCCAGCCCGGCGACGTTTGATTCAAAGCTTCGGTCCGTCCAGAAATGTTCCAGGGCGGCCGTTCCCGTAACGAAGGCGGGGTTGTGTCCGCGGAAGGTTCCGTTGTGCTCGCCGGGCTTCCAGATGTCGTGCTCCGGTTTGAAAAGCGTCAGCGACAAGGGCAGCCCGAAGCCGGAAATGGACTTCGACAGGCAGACGATATCGGGGGTTATTCCGGCATCCTCAAAGCTGAAGAACGTGCCTGTGCGTCCGCACCCGGCCTGAACGTCGTCAACGATGAGCAGGATGCCATGCTGCTTGCATAGTTCCGCAAGGCCCCTGAGCCAGGAGGCGCGGGCCGCTCTGAGCCCGCCCTCCCCCTGCACCGTTTCCACTATGACTGCGGCAGGTTTATCGACGCCGGAGCCGCTGTCCTCCAGCGCATGGCGGAGCCACAGAAAGTCCGGCGCTTGGCCGTCAAAGAATCCGTCGTAGGGCATGCTGGTCGTATTCGTCAGCGGAACCCCGGCCCCCTGGCGCTTCATTGAATTGCCCGTGACTGCCAATGAACCCAGAGTCATTCCGTGGAATGCATTCGTAAAACTCAGGATATGGGGCCGGCCGGTGACTTTCCGCGCCAGCTTCAAAGCCGCTTCCACTGAGTTTGTTCCTGTGGGACCGGGAAACATGACCTTATAGTCATACATCCTGGGCTTCAGGATCAGCTCGTTGAATGCTTCCAGGAAGCGCCGTTTAGCAGCCGTTTTCATATCCAGGGAATGCACGATCGCACCGGAGAGCAGATATTCCACAAGCGGGCGAAGAAGGTCCGGATTGTTGTGCCCGTAGTTCAGCGCTCCAGCCCCGGAGAAGAAGTCGAGATAGTCCCTGCCGTCCTCGCTGTACAGCGTGCTGCCGGCCGCGCGGTCGAAAACCGTATCCCAGGTGCGGCAGTACGTGCGGACTTCTGACTCAAGGACTTCAAAAATATCCATCAGTAGCTTTCCTTCGTTCTAATCCCCGGCCTGAATACGGCTAAGACATCCGGAAAAACGGTCACGGGACAGGAAAGTACAGCGACATAAGGCCGCCGTCATGAGGTGTGACCGGTGATGATTCCAAGCTATGGAACGCCGGTAATTTCGGGACCCGTAGGCCGTACTCGAATACTTGGGCCTGATCCGGGCCGCTCTACTTAGCAGTACTCAGGCAGCCGGATGTCGAAATCAAGTAGTCCGCGATTCATCGTCGGGCTGCCTAGCCGCGCGGGGCCAGCGCGTAGGACGTGGTGGCGTAGGCGAGGGCGGCGGACATTTCCTTGAGCAGGTCCGCGTCGGTATTGCTGAGGGTGTCGCAGGCCTCGTGGTAACAGGAGTCCAGCTTCTTGCCGGCCACTCCGCCGTAGGACTGCACCTGGGCCTTGGTCTTCTTTTCCACATCGCCGCTGAACAGCCCGCCGCCGGGAATGCCGGCCTGCAGGAACGCGTCGTAGTCGGAGCCGCCGTCAAAGGGCGTGGTTTCCGCCGGCAGCGAGTTGTCCTGGAAGAAGCGGAAGAAGACCTTTTCGATCTGTTTCGAACCATTTGGCCCGGCGTGACCGAAATCCGAGCCGTCGCCGTCGTGGATGGACCGCACCCCGTTCGGGGAGGCCATCATGTCCACGTTCAGGTTGGCAACGGTCTGGGCCTTCTCGGCCTTGCTGAGCTCATCGACATAGTGCTGGGAACCGTAGAGGCCGTCCTCCTCGCCGCCCCAGAACGCAAACCGGACCCGGTTCACCGGGGTGATTCCGGTCTCCTTCATCCACTTCGCGATCTCAATGATGGCCGCGACCCCGGAGCCGTTGTCGTTGATGCCCGGGCCCTCGGGCACGGAGTCCAAATGCCCGCCCACCACCACGGTGTTCTCGGCACTGCCGCCGCTGTCGGCCAGGATGTTGAAGCTCTCCACCTGCTTCCGGTTCCTGCCCTCGCCGCGGAAGGTGAAGGTCTGCCGGACGGGGTTGTACCCGGCAGCGCGCAGCTGCTCCTCGACGTAGCGGGCGGATTCCTCATACCCGGACGTCCCGGACGCGCGGTTGCCGCCGTTGTCATCAGCAATGCGCTGCAGCGCTTCCAGATGGCCCGTCATTCCCCGGCCCTTGAACGCCTCCAGCACCGCGCGCGCATCCACCCCG
>NZ_AUPJ01000547.1:11593-21031 GCF_000427315.1 Arthrobacter sp. TB 26 | reverse complement strand
ACGAAGGAGAGCACATGCTTCTGGAACGCATCTACGACGAAGATCTTGCCCAGGCCAGTTACTTCATTGGCTGCCAGGCCAAGGGTGAGGCGCTGGTCGTTGACCCGCGCCGTGACATCGCGGTGTACCAGTCTCTGGCTGCGAAGAACGGCATGACGATTGTTGCCGTGACCGAGACCCACATCCATGCGGATTTCCTCTCGGGCACCCGGGAGCTGGCGGCCGCGACCGGTGCCACTGCTTATGTTTCCGGTGAGGGTGGAGTGGACTGGCAGTACGGTTTCGAGGCTGAGCGCCTCTATGACAATGATGTGATCACCCTGGGCAACATCACGGTGAAGGCCCTGCATACGCCCGGCCACACCCCGGAGCACCTGTCCTTCCTGGTCACCGATGGTGCGTTTGCCGACACCCCCGGGTACCTGCTCTCGGGTGACTTTGTTTTCTCCGGGGACCTGGGCCGCCCGGACCTGCTGGATGAGGCTGCCGGCGGGGTGGACACCCGCTTCGGCGGGGCCAAGCAGCTCTTCGCGAGCCTGCGGGAGAAGTTCCTGACCCTGCCGGACCACGTCCAGGTCCACCCGGGCCACGGCGCCGGCAGTGCCTGCGGCAAGGCCCTGGGCGCGATCGCGTCCTCCACGGTCGGCTACGAGCGGCTCTACTCCTGGTGGGGCCCGTACCTGGCCGCCAACGACGAGCAGGGCTTCATTGATGAACTCCTCGACGGCCAGCCCGACGCGCACGCGTACTTCGGCCGGATGAAGCGGGAGAACCGTGAAGGCCCGGCCGTGATGGGCGAACGCGCCCCGCTGGCCGAACTCGACCTCGCCGCCGTCGCGAAGGACCTCGCCGCGGACACGGTGACGTTCATCGACACCCGCCCCAACGACCAGGTCCACGAAGGTACCGTCACCGGCTCCCTCAACGTCCCGGCCGGCAAATCCGTGGCCAGCTTCGGCGCCTGGGTGGTGAACCCGGAAACCGACAAGAACCCGCTCGTGCTCCTGGCCCCTGACCAGTCCGCAGCGCAGGAGATGTGGGACCACCTGGTCCGCGTCGGCATCGACAAGGTCGCCGGCTACGTCACCGGCTTCGAGGGCCTGCCGGTCAGCACCCCGAAGCTCATCGCGCCTGAAGACCTCGAGAACTTCGACGCCGCCATGGTCCTGGACGTCCGGAACCGCACTGAACACACCGCCGGACACATCCCGGGCTCCCACCAGCTCAGCGGCGGCCGCGTGATGTGGCACCTGGACGAGCTCCCGGCCGAGGGCACCATCGTGAGCTACTGCCAAAGCGGCGTCCGGAACTCCGTCGCGGCCAGCGCGCTGCGCCGCGCCGGCTACGACGTCGTCGAACTCGACGGCAGCTACGCCGCCTGGGCAACCCGGCAGCCACTGGCATCCGTCTCCAGCAACTAGCCACCGCGACCGGCACTAACTGACTGGCACCCCTGGCGGCGGCCCTGGCAACAGGGCCGCCGCCATCGTTCGTCCCAACCGTCTGGAGCACCATGACGTCCGGCAACACCAACTCCCTGCGGCAGCAGCGCCACGGCAACGGCATGACGCTGGGCCTTCGGCAGAACCTGGCGCAGTTCATGCTCCTTGTCGCCGTCAACGCCCTCGTCGGCGGCACCCTTGGCCAGGAACGGACCGTACTTCCGCTGCTGGCCGGGCAGGTCTTCCATCTGGACCTCTACACCAGCGCACTGACCTACATCCTGGCCTTTGGCCTCGCGAAGGCCGGCACTAACTACTTCGCCGGCACCCTCTCGGACCGCTACGGCCGCAAACCCGTCCTGATCGCCGGCTGGATCATCGCCCTGCCCGTCCCGCTGATGCTGATCCTCGGTCCGAGCTGGGGCTGGATCGTCGCGGCCAACGTGATCCTGGGCGTCAGCCAGGGCCTCACGTGGTCCACCACCGTGGTCATGAAAATGGACCTCGTCGGACCTTCCAAGCGGGGGCTCGCCATGGGCCTGAATGAAGCAGCCGGCTACCTCGGCGTCGCCGGTACCGCCCTCGCCACCGGCTACATTGCCGCCAACTACGGCCTGCGCCCCGGACCCTTCCTGCTCGGCGCGGCCTACATCGCCCTCGGCCTCGGGCTGTCGGTCTTCGCCGTGAAGGAAACCAGAGACCACGCCAGGCTCGAGGCCGCCAACCACACGGCCGCCCACGCCGACGCCCACGGGGAACTGAGCAACCGGGAAATCTTCACCCTCACCAGCTTCCGGGACAAATCACTCTCCTCGGTCAGCCAGGC
Organism: Arthrobacter sp. TB 26; assembly: GCF_000427315.1. GTDB lineage: Bacteria > Actinomycetota > Actinomycetes > Actinomycetales > Micrococcaceae > Arthrobacter. The sequence continues at coordinate 18,763 of NZ_AUPJ01000547.1, read as the reverse complement.
CGGGATGGTCAACAACCTCAACGACGGCCTCGCCTGGGGCCTGTTCCCCGTCCTGTTTGCCGCCGCAGGTCTGACGATCGAAAAGATCGGCATTCTCGCCGCCGTCTATCCCGCCGTCTGGGGCGCAGCGCAGCTCGTCACCGGGGCATTGTCGGACAAATACGGGCGCAAATGGCTGATCGTGGGCGGCATGCTCGTCCAGGCCGCCGCCCTGGGAATGATCGCCGTGGGCCAGGACTTCGGGATCTGGCTGACCGCCGCTGTCCTCCTGGGCCTCGGAACGGCCATGGTGTATCCCACCCTGCTTGCGGCCATCGGTGACGTCGCCCACCCGCAGTGGCGGGCCCGGTCTGTCGGCATCTACCGTCTCTGGCGCGACGGCGGATTCGCTGTCGGCGCGCTGCTCTCCGGGATCATCGCCGACGCGTTCGGCATTCCGGCCGCCGTCGGCGTCGTCGCGGGCCTGACAGCGTTGTCCGGTATCCTCGTCGCCATCCGCATGCGCGGCACCGACCACCACAGCCACCGCCTGATGTAGCCAGGAACCCCGCGGTGAACCTCGACGGCCTGACGGAAATACGTGTGCACGGTGTGGGCGGCCCACCGCCGGAGGCCCTGCACGGCGATATGAAGCCAACGAGGGTCGCGGGGGACCGCATCGCAGGGTTCTACCGGACGACCGACGCCCGTGGCCGGCACCGTGAGGCGTACTCGTGGGGCGGCCTGACCTCCCCTCCCACTCGCCGCTTCGGGTGCTGTGGACGCCGCTGTTGCCGTCGATGCTTGCCAATATGGCCGGGTGGATGGCCCGGTGCCGCGCGATGTCCGGGGCTGAGGAGGGAACGGCGGAGCCGACGACGAGGGGATTCCGGTGGGTTGCCCGGCTCGCCGCCCTCGCTCTGACGTTGAGCAGCGCGATGATGTTCACGATTCCGAGCCTTGATACGTTCGCCTGCCAATGCCTGGGCCAGCTTCAGTGCCGCAACCAGCTTTGGGGCATGCCGTTGCTGAACTTCCGGGCGCCGTATGACCGTCCGGGGTTTCGGCTGGCGGCGGGCACGATCGCGCCGCTTGCGGTCGCGGTGCTCTTTTATGTCCTGGCTTCCCGCTCGCGGACCCGCTATGAAGGCGTTGAACCACCGACACCGGGAGCGTCCCGGCCCGTGCCGTTCGGCCGCTGTGCCGTGGCGCAGGCCCGCGGATTGCGCAGCGCCGACTTCTGGTCCGGGCGGCGCTGGCACCAGCACCTGTCGGACCTGCACCTGGCAGCCGGCATCGCGGTGGCAGCGGGGACGCTGGGCTGGTGCGTTGCCCAACTCGGCGGGGTCATGGACCTCACGGATCAGGGGCCAAGGTCAGTGCCCGGACGGCCACCGCCGGCTCCGCCGTCGTCGTCGCTGTTGTCATCGTGATGCTCGCATCGGACGAGGCACATGAGCTCCTCGCCCGCGGGACGCTCTACGCCTCCATCACTGCCCTGTTGGTCTCTGTCGTCGGGGCCCTGACGCTGCCGCTGGAACTCGGCGATGCTGGCGTCGGCGGGCCGTTGGCGTTGTCCCAGCCTGCCGGCGTCCTGCCGGGAATTGACGTGTCGGTCGCTGTGGGATGGACGCTCACCCTCGTGCCGCTGGTCCCGCTGATGGTTCAGCATGCGGCAGCGTGGGCCCTCCGGTGGCGGAACGCGCTGAAGGTTGTGCAGCGCGGGCCGGAGCGCATGAACGCCTGAAATTTGCGGCGCGCGGCTCAGCCAAGGTCTTCCCGTGGGCGGCGCCCGTGGTGCTGAATGTCGTTGCGCTCACACTGGCCAACGCTGTGCGGTTGTCCTTGCTGATGCTTGTCGCTGAGCGGCTCGGTACGGTCAGGTACGGTCAGGTGGGGGCTCGGGCCGGACGGAGGCAACACCCCGGATAGCGGTGGTCCAATCGGTGATGCGGGGCCGGTGCTGTGGGTGCCCTTCTGGCCCTGCATTGCCCCGGACCCTGCGGCGCCGGTCCAGTACCGGTAGTCATCCACCGGACCGCGACGTCGAGGGGCGGACCAGGGGCCGCCGGGCCGGCGCCCTCAGCTCCGTGTGGACGCCCGGACCACCAGCTCGGGCGGAAAAACAACCTGGCGTGGGACAAACCCGGCCGCCGGGCTCGCCTCCCGGAGCAGCAATTCCAGGGCGGTCGAACCAATCAGGGCGCTGGGCTGCCGGATGGACGACAGGGGGACCACGGCGGCGGCGGCAAATTCGATATCGTCGTAGCCAATCAGCGCTATCTCCTGCGGCACCTGCACGCCGCCCATCAGCATCAGGCCCTGCAGGACACCCACCGCGAGCAGATCGTTGGCGGCGAAGATCGCATCCGGCCGTTCTGCCGCGGGCCGGNNNCCGGATGGCCTCGCCGGCGGCCCGGCCCGACAGGACCGTCAGGGATTCAGTCGGGATGACTTCAAAGGTGGCGTCGGGCGCCGATTCCATGGCCTTGCGCGCGCCGGAAAGCCGGTCAGCCACCTGGCGGATACTTTCCGGGCCGCCCACGAAGGCGATCCGCCGCCGGCCCACAGACAGCAGGTGTGCAACGGCCATCTCGCCTCCGGCCAGGTCGTCGACGGCGACGGAGGAGAAACTCAAGTTGTCCGTTTGCCGGTCCACGAGGACTGTGGGGATGCCTCTCCGCCGCAGCTGTTCGAGCCTGGGGATCACATTGCCCACGGGAGAGATCAGCACTCCGCGGACACGCTGCTGTTCAAAGAGATCCAGGTACGCTGCTTCCCGTCCTGCGTCCTCGTTGCTGTTGCCGACCAGGACGGTGAAGTGTTCGGCCGCGGCCCGGTCTTCCGCTCCCCGGGCCAAGTCGGTGAAGAAGGGGTTTGAGGCGTCAAGCACCACCAGGCCAACGCTGTGGCTCATGCCGGCGCGCAGCTGGCGGGCGGCGTCGTTGCGCACAAAGCCAAGCTTGTCGATCGCTGCCTGTACCCGGGAGGTGACCTCCGCGGACACTTTTTCCGGCCGGTTCAGCACATTGGATACTGTCCCGACGGACACGCCGGCAAGGGCTGCGACGTCCTTGACGCTGGCTGAAACCATTCGTGAGCTCCTGAATGCGGGTGCCGCTGCCTCTTGGACGGGCAAGCAGGGCGTACCGAAGGTGGTGCACTCAGGATACCTGTCCCGGTGCTGATTTGAACCCTTTCAATGAAACGAATCAAAAGACGGGACCGCGGGATTTTTACACCTATTGACGCCCGGGTCATCGACCTCATATGATTCAAATCACAGCAGCTCTGAAACGATTCATTATGATGTTCACTCAGCCCCAAAGGTGCGGTTATCTTTATGCAGCAGACAGACAGCTCCCGGTCCGGTCCCTCAGCGGACGGCGCAGGGCCGATGCTCTCCCTTTCCCACGCGGCCAAGACCTTCGGCCCCGTGGTCGCGTTGGCCGACGGGACCATCGAAATCCGGGCCGGCGAAATCCATGCGCTGGTCGGCGAGAACGGCGCCGGCAAGTCCACCCTGGTCAAGATCCTCGCCGGCCTGCACCATCCCGATTCGGGCGACTTCAGGGTCAGCGGGGAGAGCGTCCAGTTCCGCAACGTCGGTGACAGCAAGGCCGCCGGAATCTCCGTCATCTACCAGGAACCCACGCTCTTTCCGGACCTCAGCGTGGCGGAGAACATCTTTGTTGGACGCCAGCCCAAGGGCCGGTTCGGGCTGATCAGCAAATCCGCCATGGTCAGGGAGGCAAGCGGGCTGTTCGAACGGCTCGGCGTCCCCATCGATCCGACGCGTATTGCCGAGGGCCTGTCCATCGCGGACCAGCAGATCATCGAAATCGCCAAGGCCATTTCGCTCGATGCCAAAGTGCTGGTGATGGATGAGCCCACGGCGGCGCTGAGCGGGGTGGAGGTGGACCGGCTGTTCGCCGTCGCCCGCGGCCTCCGGGACAAGGGAACCGGCATCCTCTTCATCTCGCACCGCTTCGACGAGGTCTTTGATCTGTGCGACCGGATCACTGTTATGCGGGACGGCCGGTACATCGCCACGCACCGGACCGCCGACGTCACCGTCGCGGAAATCGTCCGCGAGATGGTCGGACGCGACATCGAGGCACTTTTCCCGAAGACGGCTGCGGAGATCGGGGACACCGTCCTGAAAGTCGACGGGCTCAGCCGGGCAGGGGTGTTCCGCGACATCAGCTTCGAAGTCCGCGCCGGGGAGATCGTCGCGCTGGCCGGCCTGGTGGGCGCCGGCCGCACGGAGGTGGCACGCGCCGTCTTCGGCATCGACCCCTACGACGCCGGTGAGATCAGCTTCAAGGGCAGCACACTGAAACCACGTGACCCCCAGGCAGCCATCACGGCGGGCATGGGCTTCGTCCCGGAGGACCGCCGCAAGCAGGGGCTGGTCATGAACCTCTCCGTGGCCCGCAATGTCACCCTGACCCTGCGCAACAAGTTGGCGACGGCGGGGCTGATCAACGGTGCCGCCGAACGCCGGGCGGCGCAGGACTGGAGCAAGAAGCTCCAGGTCAAGGCCGGATCGCAGGAGCACGCGGTCTCCACCCTCTCCGGCGGAAACCAGCAGAAGGTGGTGCTGGCCAAGTGGCTGGCCACCGATCCGCAGCTCCTGATCATCGACGAACCCACCCGCGGCATCGACGTCGGAACGAAAAGTGAGGTCCACCGGCTCATTTCCGACCTCGCGGGGCGGGGAATCGCCATCCTGATGATCTCCTCCGAACTGCCCGAGGTCCTCGGGATGGCGGACCGGGTCCTGGTCATGCGCGAAGGCCGGATTACCGCCGAACTGGACCGTGCCGTGGCGAATCCGGAATCCGTTATGCACGCCGCAACCACTTCCGCAGGAGGAACCCTGTGAGCTCAGCCCTGGACCATAAGAAACCGGCGACGGCGACGGCGCCCGCCGGCAGCGCCCGCAATGCCCTGGCATCGATGCTGCGGCTGCGCGAACTGCCCGTGATCATCGCGCTGGTGCTGCTGGTGCTCGTCACCTACCTGATCAACCCGCTGTTCCTAACGCCGCAGGGCGTGAAGGACCTGCTGCTGAACGCCACTATCGTGATGATCCTGGCAGCCGGGCAGACCCTGCTGATCATCACCCGGAACATTGACCTGTCCGTTGGCTCGATGCTGGGGCTGGTGGCCTTCGGCACCGGCACCATTTTCTCCGCCATGCCCGATCTGCCGATTGCCGCCGTGTTCGTGATCGGCATGGCCTTCGGCGCGCTGCTCGGGGCGATCAACGGGCTCCTGGTGACCGCGGCCAAAGTTCCTGCGCTCGTCATCACGCTCGGAACCCTGTATGTATTCCGCGGCCTGAACAATGCGTGGGCCGGCGGGAAGCAGTACTTCGCCGGGGACCGGCCGGACGCCTTCGGCGCCCTCTCGGTAAACACCGTGCTGGGATTTCCCATCATCACGATGCTGGCCATCCTGGTGGTCGCTGCGGTGGCCGTGTACATGGCAGGCACCCGTCCGGGACGGGACCTGTACGCCATCGGCTCAGATCCGGATGCGGCCACTGCCTTCGGCATCAAGGTGTCCAAGCGCGTCTTCCTCGCCTTCCTGGCCAACGGCGCCCTGGCAGGCCTGGCCGGCGTGCTCTACGCAAGCCGCTTCAACTCCGTGGGCGCCACCACCGGCACCGGCATGGAACTGACCGTCGTTGCTGCCGCCGTCGTCGGGGGAGTGGCCATCTTCGGCGGCAGCGGATCGGTGACCGGGGCCGCCCTCGGAGCCGTGCTCCTGACCACCATCACCAGTTCCCTGACCGCCCTGCGGGTCGACAAATTCTGGCAGCAGGCAATCGTCGGCGTGCTGATTCTCACGGCCATCATCATCGACCGCGTGGCAAGCCTGCGCACAGCCAAGAAACTGCGGATAAGCGAGGCACGCAATGTCTGAAACCACGTCGACAACCGGCACGGCTCCGGCTCCAATGGCTGACAGCACCAAGCCGCTGGCCTCCGAGCCCAAGGGCAGGACCGGGGCGGCACGGATCCTGGCCGGCCGGGATGCCATCACCATCTATGCCCTGATCGCATTCCTGATCTACGCTGCCATCGCCATCCCGCGTTTCGCCTCACCGGTCACCACCGGATTTCTGCTCCTGGACGTGATCCCGGTCCTGCTGATCGCCATGCCGATGACCCTGATCATCATCACCGGCGAAATCGACCTGTCCGTCGCGAGTATTGCAGGACTGACCAGTGCCCTCATGGGCGTGCTCTGGGCCGGCGGCATGGATATCTGGCTGGTGCTGGCGATCAGCCTTCTGGCCGGCCTCGCGGCCGGCATGTTCAACGGATTCCTGATCGCCGTCCTGGGGTTGCCCTCCCTGGCGGTCACGATCGGCACCCTGGCCCTCTTCCGGGGCCTCGCCCTGGTCATCATCGGCGACAACGCCGTGGCCAACTTCCCGAAAGCGCTCACGGCCTTCTTCACCTCCAAGCTCGGCGGCACGGGCATCCCCACGGTCATGATCGGTGTGGTGGTTGTCATTGTCTTCTTCGGGGTCCTTCTCCACTTCACGCCGTTCGGCCGCGGGTTGTTCGCCATCGGCTACAGCAAGGAAGCCGCCAGCTTTGTGGGCATCAAGGTGGCCCGCAGCAAGTTCTGGCTCTACGTTGCCTCCGGTGTTGTCTCGGCCCTGGCCGGGATCTACTGGACCCTGCGCTACACCAGTGCCCGCAGCGACAACGCGTCCGGGCTGGAACTGGCCGTCATCGCCGCCGTTCTTCTCGGCGGCGTCTCGATCTTCGGCGGCAAGGGATCCATCCCCGGCGTGATCGCCGGTGTCCTGCTGATCGGAACCCTCAACTACGCCCTCCGCCTGGCCCGCGTGTCCGACGTCGTGCTCATCACGGTGACCGGGCTGCTGCTGATCGTCTCCGTTGTGGCGCCGAGCGTCGGCTCCGCGATCAAACAATGGCGCCACACCAGGCGCGTCCGTCGAAGTTTCACCCGAAGCACCCCCTGAAATTTTGCCCACCGCACTACCGCAGCCGCATCCAGACCGGACCGGCTGTACCGACCGCACGAGGAAAAAGGAAGAACAATGATGTTGAACCGCAAGAGCACAGGCCAGACCGGCCGTTTGGCGGGAATGGTGGCCATCGCTGCCGCCGCCGCGCTAGCCCTGACCGCCTGCAACAGCGGCTC
>NZ_AUPJ01000547.1:7647-11583 GCF_000427315.1 Arthrobacter sp. TB 26 | reverse complement strand
GGTGGCAGCAGCCCCGCCGCGGGAGGGGACCTGAAGATCACCTTCATCCCCAAGCAGCTCAACAACCCCTACACCGACGTCGTCCTGGGCGGCGGCAAGAAGGGCGCCACAGAAGCGGGTTTCGCCTCCTCCCAGGTGGTCGGACCGCTCGAGGCCTCCGCCTCCAGCCAGGTGTCCTTCATCAACGCCGAGACGCAGGCCGGCACCAACGTCATTGTGATCGCCGCCAATGATCCCGACGCCGTCTGCACGGCGCTCGGCGAGGCCCGCACCGCCGGTGCCAAGATCGTCGCTTTCGACTCGGACGCCAACCCGGATTGCCGCGACGTCTTCATCAGCCAGGTGGTGGCCAAGGACGTGGCGCTGATCCAGACCAAACTGATTTCCGAGCAGATCGGCGGCAGCGGCGAAATCGCCATCCTGTCAGCCACGGCCAACGCCACGAACCAGAACGGGTGGATCAAGTTTATGGAGGAGGAGCTGGCCTCCAACCCCGCCTACAAGGACATCAAGCTCGTGGCCAAGGTCTACGGCGACGACAACGACACCAAGTCCTTCCAGGAGGCCCAGGGCCTCATGCAGGCCCACCCGAACCTCAAGGGCATCATCTCGCCGACCACCGTCGGCATCGCCGCCACCGCCCGGTACCTTTCCACCTCCGAATACAAGGGCAAAGTCGCCCTCACCGGTCTTGGCCTGCCCAATGAAATGCGCCCCTTCGTCAAGGACGGAACCGTCAAGGAATTCGCCCTCTGGGATCCGGCCCAGCTGGGCTACGTTGCCGCCTTTGCAGGCAAGGCTCTCAAGGACGGCAAGATCACCGGCGCCGAGGGGGACACCTTCACCGCCGGTGAGCTGGGCGAACGCAAGGTCGAAAAGGGCGGGCTCGTCATCGTTGGGCCGCCCACGGTCTTCAACGCCGCCAACATCGACAAGTACGACTTCTGAACCGCCCCTTCTGATGCAAACCGACTAAGCAGCCGGGCGGGCTGGCAACAGCCTGCCCGGCGCAAGCCCCCCACGAGTTCCTTTTCCATGCCGGAAGGCCCCCTCACATGAACCACAAACAACCGGCTGCCCGGCTGCTGCATCCGCACCGGCGCCGGCCCACCCGCATCGGATTGGTCTCCGGCGGCCTCGGCGCCTACTGGCCCCAGTTTCCCGGGCTGCTGCCGCAGTTGCAGGAGTCCGTACGCTACGTCACGAGCCGCTTCGCCGGACTCGACGCCGACGTCGTCGACACCGGCTTCATCTCCGACGCGCAGGAAGCCGCCGCCGCCGGCGAGAAGCTTCGGATCGCCGACTGCGACCTCATCGTCATCTTCCTGACCACCTACCTGACCTCATCGATGGTGCTGCCGATCGCCCAGCGGGCCAAAACCCCGGTCCTGGTGATCGACCTGCAGCCCACCGAGGCCATGGACCACGCCACCTTCGACACCGGCAAATGGCTGGCCTACTGCGGCCAGTGCCCGGTCCCCGAGGTTGCCAACGTCTTCCGCCGCGCCGGCATCGACTTCCGCTCCGTCTCCGGGCACCTCAGGCAGGAATCCGCCTGGGAACGCATCACCCAGTGGGTGCACGCGGCCGGCGTCCGCGCCCGGTTGCGGAACGCCCGCCACGGACTCATGGGCCACTTGTATCCGGGGATGCTCGACGTCGCCACCGACCTCACCACCGTCTCGACGACCTTCGGCTCCCACGTGGAAGTGCTCGAATTCGACGACCTCCGGGAACGGGTGAACGGGGTCACCGAGGCCGAGGTGGCTGAACGCCTTGAACTCGCCCGGGACCTGTTTGTCCTCGACGAATCCGTCGATGACGGCGACTTCGCCTGGGGCGCGAAAGTGTCCGTCGGTCTGGACCGGCTCGTGGCGGACTTCGATCTCGACTCCGTGGCCTACTACCACCGCGGCCTGGCCGGCGAACAGCACGAACGCCTCGGCGCCGGGATGATCCTGGGCTCCTCCATCCTCACGGCCCGGGGAATCCCGATGGCGGGCGAATTCGAGCTGCGCACCTCCATCGCCATGCTTGCCGCGCAGGCGATCGGGGCAGGCGGATCGTTCACCGAAATCCAGGCCCTCAACTTCTTCGACAACGTGGTGGAAATGGGCCACGACGGTCCTGCCCACCTGGCCGTGTCGGCGCAGGAGCCGCTGCTCCGCGGCCTGGGCGTCTTCCACGGCAAACGCGGCTGGGGTGTCTCGGTCGAATTCGACGTCCGGCACGGCCCGGTGACCACATTCGGCCTCGGCCAGGACCCGGACGGCAGCTACGTGTTCATCACCTCCGAGGGCGAGGTGGTGCCCGGTCCGCTCCTGGCAATCGGCAACACGACGTCGCGGGTGGACTTCGGCGGTGACCCGGGACTCTGGGTGGACCAGTGGAGCCAGACCGGCATCGGGCACCACTGGGCCCTCTGCGTCGGACACCGCGCAGCGGACATCAAAGCCGCTGCCTCACTCCTGGGCATCGAACACCGGCAGGTGGTCCTGTCATGAGCATCCGCCGCGTCTGCTTCCAGCTCCAGGTCAAACCCGGACTCATCGCGGAATACACGGCCCGCCACGCCGCCGTGTGGCCGGACATGCTCGAGGCTCTGAAGTCCTCCGGCTGGAACAACTACTCCCTCTTTCTCCGCCCCGACGGGCTCCTGATCGGCTACTTCGAAACCGACAACCTCGACGTAGCCCGGGCCCGGATGGTAGCCACGGACGTCAACGCCCGCTGGCAAGCCGAGATGTCCGGATTTTTCGAAGACCTGAACGGGGCCCCGGATCAGGGGTTCCTGCAACTGACCGAAGTATTCAACCTCGAGGACCAGCTGGCCGCCGCCGCTGCCGCCCTCACCCAGCCCAAGTCCCTAGGAGACTGACGTGTCTATTCCAACAGACGTTCTCACCACGCTCGAACACCAGAGCATCGAACTTCCTTCCTGGGCGTTCGGCAACTCCGGCACCCGGTTCAAGGTCTTCGCCACACCGGGGACTCCGCGCACCATCGAGGAAAAGCTCGCCGACGCCGCCCAGGTCAACGCCCTGACGGGGCTGGCCCCCTCGGTTGCCCTGCACATACCCTGGGACAGGGTGGAGGACTACGGGGCGCTCGCGAAATTCGCTGACGGCCTGGGCGTCACGCTCGGGACGATCAACAGCAACACCTTCCAGGACGACGACTACAAGTTCGGCAGCCTCACGCACAGCGATCCGGCTGTGCGCCAAAAGGCCGTGGACCATATGTACGAGTGCCTGGACGTCATGAGCATGACCGGCTCGCAGGACCTGAAAATTTGGCTGGCCGACGGCACCAACTACCCCGGCCAGGGCAACATGCGGGCCCGCCAGGACTGGCTGGCCGAGTCCCTGCGCAAGGTCTACGACCGGCTCGGCGAGGACCAGCGGATGGTGCTGGAATACAAGTTCTTCGAACCGGCGTTCTACCACACCGACGTTCCGGACTGGGGCACCTCCTACGTGCACTGTGCCGCCCTGGGCGAGAAGGCCAAGGTCTGCCTGGACACCGGACACCACGCGCCCGGGACCAACATCGAGTTCATCGTCGCGCAGCTCCTGCGCCTGGGGAAACTCGGATCCTTCGACTTCAACTCCCGTTTCTACGCCGATGATGACCTCATCGTGGGAGCAGCGGACCCGTTCCAGTTGTTCCGCATCATGCACGAGGTGGTCCGCGGCGGGGGCCTGGATCCGGCCGCAGGTGTGGCCTTCATGCTGGACCAGTGCCACAACATCGAGGGGAAGATTCCCGGCCAGATCCGCTCCGTGCTGAACGTCCAGGAAATGACGGCGCGGGCCCTCCTGGTCGACACCGCAGCCCTCGAGGCCGCGCAAAACACGGGGGATGTCCTCGCTGCCAACGCGGTGCTGATGGACGCGTTCTACACCGACGTCCGCCCTGGACTGGCGGAATGGCGGG
>NZ_AUPJ01000547.1:0-7637 GCF_000427315.1 Arthrobacter sp. TB 26 | reverse complement strand
CCCGCCGATCCGATGGCCGCCTTCGCTGCCAGCGGATACCAGGAAGTTATCAACGCCGAACGCCAGGGCGGCCACCAGGCCGGATGGGGAGCCTAAGACCATGACCAATCCAACCGTTGAACAGCTGGTAGCCCGTTCCAACCGCCTGGGGGCCGACAAGCGCAACACCAATTTTGCCGGCGGCAACACCTCCGCCAAGGGCACCGAAAAGGACCCCGTGACCGGCGAGGATGTCCAGCTCCTGTGGGTCAAAGGCTCCGGCGGAGACCTGGGCACCCTCAAAGAGTCCGGGCTCGCCGTCCTCCGCCTGGACCGGCTGCGTGCGCTGAAAGACGTGTACCCCGGCGTCGACCGCGAAGACGAGATGGTGGCCGCGTTCGATTACTGCCTGCATGGCAAGGGCGGCGCCGCCCCCTCCATCGACACCGCCATGCACGGGCTGGTGGACGCGGCACACGTGGACCACCTCCACCCGGATGCCGGCATCGCCATCGCCGCAGCCGCCGACGGCGAGGCCCTCACCAAGGAGATCTTCGGCGAGAAGGTCGCCTGGGTGCCCTGGCGGCGCCCCGGATTCCAGCTCGGCCTGGACATCGCCGCGATCAAAGACGCCAACCCGCAGGCCATCGGCACCATCCTGGGCGGTCACGGCACCACCGCCTGGGGAGCCACCAGCGAGGAAGCCGAAGCCAACTCGCTGTGGATCATCGAGCAGGCGGAGAAGTACATCAAGGACCACGGCCGGCCCGAACCGTTCGGACCGACGCTGCGCGGCTACGGCGCCTTGCCGGAAGCCGACCGCCTCGCGAAGGCCGCGGCCCTGGCGCCGGTGATCCGGGGCCTGGCCTCCAGCGACAAGCCGGTCGTCGGGCATTTCAGCGATGACGCCGTCGTCCTCGACTTCCTCGAGGGGTCCGAGCACCCGCGCCTCGGCTCGCTGGGCACGTCGTGCCCGGACCATTTCCTGCGCACCAAGGTCAAGCCGCTGGTCCTGGACCTGCCCGCGGGGGCCTCGATCGAGGACTCCATCTCCCGGCTGAAGGAACTCCACGCCGCCTACCGTGAGGATTACCGGGCCTACTACGACCGCCACGCCGGGGACGATTCCCCCGCCCTGCGCGGGGCCGACCCCGCCATCGTCCTGGTCCCCGGCGTGGGCATGTTCTCCTACGGAAAGGACAAGCAGACCGCACGGGTCGCCGGCGAGTACTACCTCAACGCGATCAACGTGATGCGCGGCGCCGAGGCCATCTCCACCTACGCCCCCATCGAGGAATCCGAGAAGTTCCGGATCGAATACTGGGCCCTCGAGGAAGCCAAGCTGACCAGGATGCCCCCGCCCAAATCCCACGCCACCCGCATTGCCCTGGTGACGGGGGCGGCGTCGGGCATCGGCAAAGCCATCGCCACCCGCCTCGCGGCCGAGGGTGCCTGCGTCGTCATCGCGGACCTGAACCTCGACAACGCCCGGGCCGCCGCGGCGGCGCTCGGCGGCTCCGACGTCGCCATCGGGATCCAGGCCGATGTCACGGACGAGGCCCAGGTCGTGGCCGCGGTGAACGCCGCGGTCCTGGCGTTCGGCGGCCTCGACCTGGTGGTCAACAACGCCGGACTGTCCATCTCCAAACCGCTCCTTGAGACCACCGAGCAGGACTGGGACCTGCAACACAACGTTATGGCCAAGGGCTCTTTCCTGGTCTCCAAGGCCGCAGCCAAGGTCCTCATCGACCAAGGTATGGGCGGGGACATTGTGTACATCTCCTCGAAGAACTCCGTTTTCGCTGGCCCGAACAACATCGCCTACTCCGCCACCAAGGCCGACCAGGCCCACCAGGTCCGGCTGCTCGCAGCGGAACTGGGCGAGTACGGCATCCGCGTCAACGGCATCAACCCCGACGGCGTCGTCCGCGGTTCCGGGATCTTCGCCGGAGGCTGGGGTGCCAAGCGCGCCGCCGTGTACGGCGTGGACGAGCAGGACCTGGGCAAGTACTACGCCCAGCGCACCCTGCTCAAGCGCGAGGTCCTGCCGGAAAACGTCGCGAACGCCGTCGCCGTCCTCACCGGCAGCGAACTGTCGCACACCACCGGACTGCACATCCCGGTGGACGCCGGCGTCGCCACCGCCTTCCTCCGATGACCGCCGCACCATCCACGGCCCGCACGGTGTTCGCCGCTGTCGATATTGGGGCCTCCTCCGGGCGGGTCATCCTGGGCCGAATCACCCGTGAAGCCGGGAACCCGGGGGTGGCGCTGGAAACAGCCCACCGGTTCCCCAACGGGGTGGTGGAGTCCGACGGCGGCCTGCGCTGGGATTTCGCCGCACTGTTCGCGGAGGTGCTCACCGGACTGGCCTCGGCCGAGACGACGGCCGCGCAGCGCGGGGAACGGATTGCGAGCATCGGAATTGACACCTGGGCGGTGGATTACGGGCGGGTGAACACCGCCGGAGCGCTGGTGGCGCAGCCCTACAGCTACCGGGACGACCGGAGCCGCGGTGCCGTGGAGGAGGTCCACCAGCGCCTGGGTCCGGAACGGCTCTACGCGACCACCGGGCTGCAGTTCCTTCCGTTCAATACGATCTACCAGCTCACCAGCGAAGCGGACCTTCACGGCGTCCAGGCCCTGCTCATTCCGGACCTGATCGCGTTCTTCCTGACCGGCCAGCGCCGCACCGAAGTAACGAATGCCTCCACTACGGGACTCTTCGACGCCGTCGCAGGGGAGTGGGCCACGGAGTTCCTCACCGCGCTGAAGCTGCCATTGGACTTGTTCCCGCCGCTGATCCAACCCGGCGAAACCATCGGCACCCTGCTGCCGGCCATTGCCGAGCAGACGGGACTGCCCGGGGCGACCACGGTGGTCGCGGTCGGCTCGCACGATACCGCTTCTGCTGTTGTGGCCGTCCCCGCAGGGATGGCGGACTTCGCCTATATCTCCTCCGGCACCTGGTCACTGGTGGGCGTCGAACTCAAGCACCCGGTCCTTACCGAGGCGAGCNAGCCGGCAGGCGAACTTCACCAATGAACGCGGTGTCGATGGGACCATCCGGTACCTGCGCAATGCCGGCGGGCTCTGGCTCCTGACCGAATGCCAGCGCACCTGGTCTGCCGGGGGCCATACGCTTTCGCTGGCCGAACTGCTGGACGGCGCTGCGGCATTGCCAGCCGGCGGACCCCTGATCAACGCCGGCGACCCGGGCTTCACGGCGCCCGGCAACATGCCGGGGCGGATCCGCACCGCCGCCCGCAAGACGGGCGCCGTCCTGCCGGATGATCCCGCGGCGATCGTTCGCTGCATCCTGGACAGCCTCGCCGCCGGCTACTCCGAGACCATCCGCGACGCCGAACGGCTCNGCTCGCCGGGCGCCCCATCGACGTCGTCCATATTGTGGGTGGCGGCTCGCAAAACGGGCTCCTGTGCCAACTCACCGCCGATGCCACCGGCAAACCCGTCATCGCGGGCCCGGTTGAAGCCACCGCCCTTGGCAACGTGCTGGTCCAGGCCCGGGCAGCAGGCGCCGTCCACGGCGGGCTGGCCGAATTGCGGCAACTCGTCGCCGGCGCCGCAGCCCTTCAACGGTATGAGCCGGCAACGCCCGGAAATGAGCCGATGCCGGCGTCAGGCCGGTCCCAGCAGAATTGATCCCCGGCTGGTCTTCCGTGCAAAGGTGCGGGACCGCTGGCTTGAGAGGGCGATGATCAGGAGGATGTCCAGGGAAAGGCCCAGGAGGTTTGTCTCCAGGGCGACTCGTGGGCCGCCGTTGAGAACGTCTGCGGCCTGGACGATGATGGCAACAACGCTGAGGAGCATGGCCGTGACCCGTGAGCGGTTTCCGCCCCGCAGGACAAACCATGCCAGCAGGATCTCGCCGACACCAAAGCCCGCGATGACCGTGGCTACGGCCGGCAACACCTGGCTGGCCATTCCTTCAGTAGCGGCAGGGTAGCCGCCCAGCAGCAATGACCCGGCCAGGGCGAGAGCCGCGATACCGCGAAGGCACAGGAGGATGCCGCCGAAAAGGGTCGGGGCAGGGCGCCTTTTCCCACTGTCCGTCCGCGCGCGGGGCGTGTCCGCCGGGCCCGTGCTTACGCGCGTGAGATCGACGACCGGCAAGTGTCCGTCCGTTGAAATCGTGTCTCCTCCGCCGTTGCGCGCATGGTAGCCGGTCGAAAAATCCCTGATGACCGCAACTTCGGCTTCGGGCACGGCCTCTTCCAGTGTCGCCAGGACAAAGTCCCTTTCGTCGTCGGTGTTCTCCTCGATCTTGTGCGTGATCTGAAGGGTGAACAGCGACAGCCCCACCGCGCGGTCATATGTTCCGGCGGCCAGCCAATCGACCCGGACGCCGCCCGGCAGCACCCACCCCGGCGGACAGCGCCAGAAGCGGATGTGGTGCCGCTTGCCCGGATTGCCGTCGACTTCCTGCTGGTACGCAAGATCCTGCTGGCGGCCAAAGAGGAACAGCGGGCTGACGGGCGCCTCGTTGTAGCTCCGGCGCGTGAGGGTTGAGACGACGATCCGCCGGCTGCTGCGAAGATCGACGTCGTCGGCCTGGGTCCAGCCTGCCCGGCGCATGGCGGCATTGACCTGATGTTCCGTTGCGAGCAGGGCCATGTTCACCGGGTCCCCCAGCAGGCCGTCGCTGGTCCGCGCACGGCCAATGAAGTAATCAGGAAGGTAGATCCTGGTCAGGATCCGGTGAAGCCGGGGAAGCACCAGATACGCCAGGACGGCCCAGAAGACTATCGAGAACCACAGCCTGCCCCATTGCAGGGTCTCCTGCAGCAGTATCGTCGCGAGCCACACGGCGGCGAGGCCGCTGAAGACGAACAACCCCGTGTCCAGAACGGTGTCCGTGTCCGGAATCCGGTCCCGGCGCCTCCCGGCCCGGCGTTCTGCCCCGTTCATCTCGTCAACCGTCCACCGTCGGGCCCGGTTCGCCGCGGAGCCAGCGTGACGGAGGCGACACGTTCCAGCCCCGGGTGCAGTTGGTCCCCGCCGTCCACCACGCCCGTCTGCCACCACAGCTTCAGCCCCTCCGGTGCCACTTCCAGGCAGGCCAGGTTGTTGTCGAACCATGGGCCCTTGACGCCGGACCAGCGAAACGGTGGGTCCGGGACTTTTGCCGAGCGCGCCACGAGGGCGCCTACCGGCGTGGCCAGGCCGTAGGACATGATGGCTGCGAAAGACCGCATCAGCCGGGGCAGCGGGTTGCGGATGGGGGAGCAGACGGCCTGCACAATCCGGCTGCCTGAGGTGCGTTCCACTTCCGACACGTAGGAGTAGTGCACGTCCCCGGAGAGGAAAGTGATGGTTTCCGGAGCCGGCCCGCGCTTGCCCCCGGCGACCTCGGTCACCATGGCCGCCACCTCCCGGAAGCTGTTTTGGAAGGCGCCCCAGTGTTCAAGGTCCAGGGCCTGCCGCAGTTTCTCGCCGGCCCGGGCGGCACGTTTCCCCCATGCGCCTTGGGAAACGGCCTCGTTCCAGGACTCGACGTAGTGCAGGCCCATGGGCAGCAGGAACGGCAACGACGTCGCCACGAGCAGGTGGCGGAAACCGCCGCCCATCCGGTCGTCGAGCCAAGCCATCTCGGCCTGGTCGACCAGGGCGCGGCCGTCCGGCGCCAGGTCCCGGGCAGCCCGCGAATCCACCACAATCAGCCGGGTGTCCCCGAAATCCCGGCAGTAGCTCCAGCGGTAGGACCGGGGGTCCTGGTCCGCCCGGTCCGCGAACCTGTCCAGTTCCGCGCTCACATCGATCTCATCGTCGCCGTCGTGCGCGGCGATCAACTGCCAGATGGCATCCCCGGCCCGCTCCAGCGGTGACAGGTTCCCCAGATGCTGGTAGACCCAGTACGAGGCCAACCCCGCGACAATCCGCTCATGCCACCAGGACGTCGCTTCCATCTTCTTCTTCCAGCTGAGCGACGTGTTCCAGTCGTCGCGGATGTCGTGGTCATCGAAGATCATGGCGCTGGGCAGGGTGGACAGCAGCCACCTGTTGGCCGGGTCCGACCACGCCAGATAGTAGAGGTGGGCGTATTCCTCGTAATCCTTCAGCTCCTCGCCCGGCGGTTCCACAATGTCGCGCCGGGCCCGGATGAACTCCTGCATCTGTTCGCTGGTCAAGTCGGCATACACCTGGTCCCCGAGGAAAGAGACCAGATCCGGCCACGGCAGGTCACCGCCGGCGGCCATCCGCAGGGCGTAGGCGCGCAGTGCGTCGACGCCGTGGGTCCGGTTGCCGGACTTATCGTGCGGAACACTGGTCCGGCAGGAGCCGAAGGCCATCCTCAGCGGCTTGCCGGTCTTCAGGGTCGCAACCATGGACGGCGGGAACCCGGACCCGGGAGTGGGCCAGGCCAGGGTTCCGTCGACGTCGACGGCGTAGGACATGACAGTTCCCGGCGCAAGGCCGTCCAGCTCCACCAGCGCGTAGTGGTGACCGTGCACAGCGAAGGTGCCGGCTATCCATTCCCTGCCGCCGGCGCGGACCGAGACCCTGGCAGCAGCCCGGGTCTCCACCCAGACACTCGCTGAGGTCTCATCCACATACCGCATCATCGGGCCGAGCACCAAGGGTGAGGTCGTCATCCCTCAGTTGTACCTGCTCAGCCCGGGTGCGGCCATGGCCGGGTGGAAATGATCCCGCGGCAGCTCAGCCGAACGTCGAGCCCGGGGGTTCCACGAGCCAACCACGGGCCATGAAGTCCGGGACCTCAGCCCCGCGGCGCGAGTGCGTACGTTGCGGTGGCGTAGGCCAGGGCTCCGGACATTTCCTTGAGCAGGTCCGCGTCGGTATTGCTGAGGGTGTCGCAGGCCTCGTGGTAACAGGAGTCCAGCTTCTTGCCGGCCACTCCGCCGTAGGACTGCACCTGGGCCTTGGTCTTCTTTTCCACATCGCCGCTGAACAGCCCGCCGCCGGGAATGCCGGCCTGCAGGAACGCGTCGTAGTCGGAGCCGCCGTCAAAGGGCGTGGTTTCCGCCGGCAGCGAGTTGTCCTGGAAGAAGCGGAAGAAGACCTTTTCGATCTGTTTCGAACCATTTGGCCCGGCGTGACCGAAATCCGAGCCGTCGCCGTCGTGGATGGACCGCACCCCGTTCGGGGAGGCCATCATGTCCACGTTCAGGTTGGCAACGGTCTGGGCCTTCTCGGCCTTGCTGAGCTCATCGACATAGTGCTGGGAACCGTAGAGGCCGTCCTCCTCGCCGCCCCAGAACGCAAACCGGACCCGGTTCACCGGGGTGATTCCGGTCTCCTTCATCCACTTCGCGATCTCAATGATGGCCGCGACCCCGGAGCCGTTGTCGTTGATGCCCGGGCCCTCGGGCACGGAGTCCAAATGCCCGCCCACCACCACGGTGTTCTCGGCACTGCCGCCGCTGTCGGCCAGGATGTTGAAGCTCTCCACCTGCTTCCGGTTCCTGCCCTCGCCGCGGAAGGTGAAGGTCTGCCGGACGGGGTTGTACCCGGCAGCGCGCAGCTGCTCCTCGACGTAGCGGGCGGATTCCTCATACCCGGACGTCCCGGACGCGCGGTTGCCGCCGTTGTCATCAGCAATGCGCTGCAGCGCTTCCAGATGGCCCGTCATTCCCCGGCCCTTGAACGCCTCCAGCACCGCGCGCGCATCCACCCCG
>NZ_AUPJ01000546.1:2294-3280 GCF_000427315.1 Arthrobacter sp. TB 26 | reverse complement strand
CCCGCCGCGAAAGCCTCCTCCGGGGAACAGACCCCGGAGGCCCAGGCCCGTGCCGCCGCAGCCGCGGAGGAAACCCGCGCCGCCGACGTTCCCGCAACGTCCAGCAGCAGCGCCCCCACCACGGTGAATCCGCGGGTGCGCCAGCAGGCGCCGATCGGCGCCACCGTCGACCCGGCAAGCCGCCCCGAGGACCACGGCGACCAGCCCGTCCACGAGGCGTTCTGGTTCGCCGTCGCCCAGCCCCGCACCGCCGTGGATGAGCACAGCGGCGCACCGGCCTTCGTGATTGAACCGGGCGGATGGGTGCTGGCCCTTGAGGACCGGGGCCACGAATTCCTGGTCCAGCACACCGACGGCCGGGTCGGTGTGCTCCGCGACCTCAGCAACATCGAGCGCGGTTAGCCCGTCCCAGTGGCCACTGAGTCCAGCAATCCGGCCCCCGCCGGCGCCACACCCCGCACCCATGGCGGCGGTGCGAAGAGGGCTGGCGCCAACGGCTCTGGCGCCCGGAGTGCCGTCCCGCGGGCCGCGGGGGAGTCCCCGCTGGCACTGAAACGGCGCGCCCGCCGGATCAACAAGGCGCTCGCGGAGCAGTATCCGTACGCCCACGCGGAACTCGATTTCCGCAGCCCGTTTGAGCTGGTGGTGGCCACGGTGTTGTCGGCACAGACCACGGACGTCATGGTCAACCAGATCACGCCCCTGCTGTTTGCCCGCTATCCCGACGCGCGGAGCATGGCGGAGGCGGACGCCGCCGAGCTGGAGGCCATCATCAAACCCACCGGATTCTTCCGGGCCAAGTCCCGGAACCTGATGGCGCTGTGCAACCGGCTCGTGGATGAGTACGACGGCGAGGTGCCCGGCCGGCTGGAGGATCTGGTGACGCTTCCCGGCGTCGGGCGGAAGACCGCGAACGTGGTGCTCGGCAACGCGTTCGGTGTCCCCGGGATCACGGTCGATACCCACTTCGGCCGGCTCGCGCGGCG
>NZ_AUPJ01000546.1:0-2287 GCF_000427315.1 Arthrobacter sp. TB 26 | reverse complement strand
CCGGGTCCGACGATCCGGTGCGGATCGAGGCCGACGTCGCGGAACTGTTCGAGCCCCGCGACTGGACCATGCTCTCGCACCGGGTGGTGTTCCACGGCCGGCGTGTGTGCCACTCCCGCAAGCCCGCCTGCGGGGCCTGCGCCGTCGCGAACTGGTGCCCGAGCTATGGGATGGGTGAGACAGAGCCGGAGAAGGCCAGAAAGCTGCTGAAGTACGAACTGGCCCCGGGGCAGGAGGAGTTGCTGTCGAAGCTCCTCGCCGAGACCCACCGTGCCGCAGAAATCCGGATGGAATCCCAGAGGAAGCCGCTGTGACCGCCCGGCAGGACCTCATTGACCTGGTGGCCGCGGTGGAAGCCGGAACGGCGCCGTCCCCCGATCCCCGCTGGCAGGAACTCGTCGTCGAGCCCGGCGACCGGATCCGCCGCGCAGCCGTGCTGATGCTCTTCGGCTCGCTCGACGACGTCCCAGCGACCTCGGTGAAACTTCTCGCCCCCGCCGATCTGGATGTTCTCCTGCTGCAGCGCGCCCAGACCCTGGATGACCATCCGGGGCAGGTCGCTTTCCCCGGCGGCGGCATCGACCCGGGCGAATCCGTCATCGAGGCCGCTCTACGGGAAGCGGAAGAGGAAACCGGACTGGATCCCGCCGGCGTTGAAGTCCTCGGTGTGATGCCGGAATTGGCCCTTCCCCGCGGAAACTTCCTGGTGACGCCGGTCCTGGGCTGGTGGGCGTCCCAGTCGCCCGTGCGGGTGGTGGACTACGGCGAGTCCGCGCAGGTCTTCCGCGTCCCGGTCCGTGACCTGCTGGATCCGGACAACCGCGTGATGGCCACCGTGACCCGGGCGGAGCAGACCTTCCAAAGCCCCGCTTTCACCGTCAATGGCGTGGTGGTCTGGGGCTTTACAGGGATGATCCTCAACCAGCTCTTCGATCAGCTGGGGTGGGCGGTCCCGTGGGACCGCGGGAGTTTGCTCAGCGTGGATACCTGGAGCAGGCTGCACGGCTGAGGCAGGTCCTCCGCGCCGTCCCTATCTGGATGCCAGTGTGACGCCGGGCCGTGCAGCGGCCGTCCGGGGGACTGACTGGCCGTGGGCCCGGGACTTGTCGACGATCAGCCCGGTCGCGGCGTTCTCCCGCACGGCGTTGATACCTGCGGCTGCACCCTTGATCGTGTTGAACAGCGGTGAAACGGCGACCACCGTTCCATCGGGTGCCGTCAGCTTGAAGAAGTACTTCTTCCCGCCGGCCTCGGCGATCTCAAAAATTCCAGCCAATGTGTTGCCTCCCCAAACTATGCGTCCTTGCATGGCCGGCGCACCTCGGATCAATGACCGGCCTTTCCGAGGGTAACTGCCGTCACAGAGGGTGCACAACGCTACTGGCGGGTACGTTACGGCAGGCGACTCCGGCCGACTATTTGGCGTTATCGTACGAGTCCACAACGGCGACGCTCACCGGAAACTCCACGGGAATCCGGCCAAACAGCAGTTCCTTCGCGGCGCTCGCCGCTTCCTCGATGGCCCGGGTGCAGTCGGCCACCGCGTCCTCGGGGCAGTGGACCATGACTTCGTCATGCAGGAAGAAAACCAGTTCCCCGGCGGGGCTGCCGTCCGCACGCATGGCGCGGAGCCGGCGTCGAAGTTCTGCCAGCCAGCAGGCCGCCCAATCGGCCGCGGAACCCTGGACCACAAAGTTGCGGGTGAACCGGCCGCGCGAGCGGGCGATCGAATCGGCCCGGCGCTGTTCTTCGGCGCTGGTGGACTGCTGGCTTTGCAGCCAGCGAACGGATGGCGGCGGGCTGCTGCGGCCCAGCCGCGAGGTGACCGTCCTGCCGGCCTCCCCCTCGCGGGCTGCCTGCTCCACGAAGCCGACGGCACGCGGATAGGTGCGGGTCAGCTGCGGCATCAGGCGTCCGGATTCGCCGGTTGTTGCCCCGTAGATTGCCCCGAGCAGCGCCACCTTCGCCTTGGCGCGGTCGCCGCCGAAGCCCTGCGCGGCGATGCCCGCATACAGGTCCTTGTCGCGCGCAGCCTCAGCCATCCTGGCATCCTGCGCCAGCGCCACGAGCACCCGGGGCTCGAGCTGGGAGGCGTCGGCGACGATCAGCTTGTGGCCCGGATCTGCATGGACGGCGCCCCGGATCTGGCGCGGGATCTGCAGCGCCCCGCCGCCTCGGGACGCCCAGCGGCCGGAGACCACGCCGCCCACCACATACTCCGGCTGGAACCGGCCGTTCTTCACCCACGCATCCAGCCAGGCCCAGCCGTTGGCGGCGTGCAGGCGGG
>NZ_AUPJ01000545.1:319-1351 GCF_000427315.1 Arthrobacter sp. TB 26 | reverse complement strand
GGCTCGATCGCCGGGTGGCCGGATTCCTTCAGTTCCCACTGCCGGGTGGTCTTTACTTCGATACCGTTCCGGTGCAGCGCACGCATCAGCTCCTGCGGGGAGTCCGGGTTCAGCGAGGGGGAATTCAGCAGCTGCCGCAGCTCGGCGGTGAGGGCTTCCAGCTTGGCCGGACGGTGCCCCAGCGGAGGCCGTGGGCCGAGGTTGTCAGCCAGGATCTGCTCATGCAGTTCCTCCCGCCATGGCACTCCGGTGTGCTGCATTTCCGCCGCGATCATGGCACCGGCCGACTCGGCCGCGAGCAACAGCTGGAGGCGCTGCCTGCGGTTGTCGCCGGGATGTTCGACGCCGGCCCCGCCCGCCTGTGCGAGGGCCTCCTGCTGGGCGGCGTACTCGGCGCGGAGGTCCTCCGGGCTGCGCTGGGGCGTTCGGCGCAGGCCGGGATCATCGAACAGGGCGCCCTGGTCGGCCGGCGGTGGTGGCGGCTGAAGCGCACGCGGCGGCAGCAGCTCATCATCCTGGGTCAGTTTCTCGGCGTTCTGCGCATACGCGGTGTGGGCGGTGAACTCCGAGTGCGCCAGGATGGCGCCGCACAAGGTGAGGTCGTAACAGCGTTCCAGCTCGACCCCGGC
This sequence comes from Arthrobacter sp. TB 26, assembly GCF_000427315.1. Lineage (GTDB taxonomy): Bacteria > Actinomycetota > Actinomycetes > Actinomycetales > Micrococcaceae > Arthrobacter. The sequence continues at coordinate 722 of NZ_AUPJ01000545.1, read as the reverse complement.
GGCCAGCAGGGCAGGGTACCAGTCCTGGGTGCGGTTCCAGATCCAGCGCGGCCGCCGCTGTTCGAGTTCACGCACGACGCCGGCGAGTCCGGCGGCATTCACGACGCGTGGGTCCGGGGTGGCCGGGTGCGGGACGCCGTCCGCCGTGACTTCCTGGAGGGCTGCGCCGTCAGCGTGGGCGGCGAGCAGCAGGTACATAGGGACAATTCTGCCCTGCCGGACGGAGTCCCCCGCGCATGTGGTTCGAAGAGTCTGCTTGTCCACATAGCGGCGGGCGCGGGTTACGGCGGCTCCAGGTGACCGGAAGAGTAGCGGCATGAGCAGGCACCAGCGATCAACTTCCGGGCCTAACCCCGGGTCTGACACTGGGGCGTTCGCCGGGGCAAACGCCGGGGCGCGCCCC
>NZ_AUPJ01000545.1:0-309 GCF_000427315.1 Arthrobacter sp. TB 26 | reverse complement strand
CCGGACGAGTCGTCGGAGACGCTGCTGGTCACAGGACTCGAGGTGCTGCGCGGCGAAGTCGAACGCGTCGCGGCGGCGTCCGGCGGCCAGCTGCGCACGGTGGCGGACATCAGGGAGGCGGCGCCCTTCTGGGATGCGGCCGCGGTGGTGCTGCTCGGCAGCGACATCCGCGAACTGCCGCCGCGGGGACGTTCGCCGGCCGTGCTCGTTGGCCTCAGTGGGGACGGCGACGGCTTGTGGCATCTGGCCGCCGCCAACGGCGCCGAACGGGTCGCCGTGCTGCCTGATGCCGCGTCCTGGCTCGCCGAG
>NZ_AUPJ01000544.1 GCF_000427315.1 Arthrobacter sp. TB 26 | reverse complement strand
GGCAGTGTGGCTCGCCCATGCAGCCGCCCGGCATGGTGTTCGTGCCCTGCTCGTGGACGGCGACCCGTGGGGCGGAGGCCTGGAGCTGGCGCTCGCCGCCGAGGAAACCCCCGGCCTCCGCTGGCCGGATCTGGCCGACGCCAGGGGCACGATCGATCCCCGCCAGCTCGCTGATTCGCTGCCCCTGGCCGGCGGGTTCCCCTTCCTTTCCTGGCCCGGGAACAAGGAGCGCCACTCCGGAGTGGACAACGGAGTCGTGGCCGGGGTGCTGGACGCCGCCCGGCGCGGCTACGAGCTCGTCATTGTGGACATTGGCCGGGGACGGGAAGCCCTGCGGACCTTCGCCTGGGACTGCGACCGGTTGATCGTCGTCGCGCCCGCGCTGCTGCGGGCTGCCGTGGCAACGGCCCGGCTCCTGCAGGACCTTCCCGCGGTCGAGACCGCGCTGGTGGTGCGGGGCAAATCCGGGGCCTGCCTGGACGCGGAGCTGATTGCCGAGTCCGTCGGGTTGCCCCTGGCTGGGATCATGCCGGACGTCAGGCGCGTCGCGGCCGCCACGGAGCTCGGGCGCCTGCTGGACACCGGGCGGCAGC
>NZ_AUPJ01000543.1 GCF_000427315.1 Arthrobacter sp. TB 26 | reverse complement strand
CCGAAGAGCAGTCCGCGCCGCGGCAGTTTCCGCGGGGCACCGGGCTCCTCACTGCCCGCGGTTGCGCCTGCGGGCCGCTGGTCCCCGGCGCTCATTTTGAGGTCGACGACGGCGCCGAACCGGGTGCGCTGCCGGTGCTGGAGGGCTGGCCGTGCGACATGCCGGTGCCTTCTTCTTCGACATAGTTCTCGTTGGCGCCGCTGAAGTCCTTCGCCACGGCGGTGAATTCGAAGCTGCCGCCGCCGGCCAGCTCCAGCGTGAACGTGACGTCAGCACCGGGGTTGATCGGCGCGGTAAGCCCCATCAGCATGATGTGGTTGGCGCCTGGCTCAAGTTTCAGTTCGCCGCCGGCAGGGATCACAAAGCCGCCCTGCTTGGCCTGCATCTGCATGGCGCCGTTGGGTCCCATGGCTGTTTCGTGCAGCTCGACCATCCGGGCCGACGGGGTCGAGGCGCCGGTGACGGTGATGTCGGCGTCGGAGGTGTTCTTGAGGACGCCGAAACCGCCGGTCATACCGGAAACGGCGGCCTTGACCCACGGCTGGCTGACCGCCAGCGCGGCGGCCGCATTGGCCGGGGTGGTGGCGGTGACAGACGGGGATGGTGCCGGCGTCGAGGCTGAGGGGGCGCAACCGGCGAGTGCCAGGGCCGCCGCCGCGAGAAGGGAAAGGGTAGGGTAAGCGAGCTTCTTGGACATGGTGATACTCCTGAATCGTCGCAGCCGGCCGCAGCGGGCCGGCCCGGTAAGTGTTATTCGCTGGGGGATTGCGTGTTGCGCTTGATGCGCCGAAGGCCGATAAATGCCAGGTAGATGCCGAGACCGGCGGCCGCAGCGGTTCCGGCGGCAGGCATCCAACCCGGTACGCCGTCACCGGTGCCGTTTGCGGCGGCCCCGCTGGGTTCACTGCTGGCACCAGCGCTGGCGGAGGCCGCCGGCGGCGCGGCGGCAGGATTGCCGACATGAATCCGGTAGCCGCCACTGATCGGGTGACCGTCTGCAGAGACCACCCGCCAGCTGACCTGATAGCCGCCGTCGGGGAGTTCCGGGAGCGCCTGGGTCAGCGTTTCCCGGGTGAGGACCGGTGCGCCGGCCACCCAGTTCTTGTCGTTGTCATCGACGACCCGGACCTCATGGCCGAGCGCCAGCAGGGGCGAACTGAAGGACAGGATGATGCTGGCGGGACTCTTGTTCAGGCGCTCATCGGGCGCTGGACTGGACGAAATCAGCTGGTCGTGGGCGAAGGCCGCCGGTGCTGCTGGGAGGCTGGCGCCTACGCAGAGCAGGAGGGCAGCGAGCAGTGTTGCTCCCAAGCCAGGATTCCGCCATGTTTTTAAGCTATTTCTTGTCATGGCTGCTTCCCGCCCCGGCGCTGTCTTGGCAGCGTTGCGGGGCGTATCGGGTGAAGGCGCAGGGCGCCTAGGACACGAGCGGAAGCAGGGGAGGTCCGCGGTGGCGCATCACCAGCAGGGGCGCGCCGAGGTTCCGCAGCGGCCTGACGGGCCGGTTGGCGGGCAGGGCGGCTGCGGCCGGACACGCCGGCAGGGGCTGGAAAAGCGGGAGGAAAGCCGTCACGTGCAGCCGCATCGCCTGCACCAGCCGGACGGCGGCGACCTCGCCGTGGCGCAGGATGGCCACGGTCAGGACGGCGGCAACGGCGTGTCCCAGCCACATCAGCGGCGAGGCGTGGTCCGCCGTGGGGGAAAAGACCGTTCCGGCGGCAGGTTCCAGCAGGGACGAGTGGGTCAGGTGGCCGCCGGCCGGAGCACCGGAAACATGCGGAGCCGCTGCCCAGCTGAAGACCCAGTGGAAGAGTCCCTGGCTCAAAGCCACGCCGGCGGAGAGCCGCCACAGGGACAGCCCGCGGCCCGTGAGTGCGGTGCAGGCCAGCCCGGACAGGGCCAGCGTCAGGAGGAGCAGCGGAAGTTCGGGAGCGTTCCCGCCGGCCAGGAAGTGCGAACCGGCGGCGATGGAAGTCGCGACGGCGGCGCCAATCCAGCCGCGTACAAGGCGCAGACCGCGTGCCGTCATTCTTCCTCCTTGCTCACGGGTAATTCTACCGGCTGTCGAAGACTTCATTGGTGCCTCCTGGGGTTCCGGCTCGGATACCAGGCGGGTGTGATGCAGTAACGTCATAATGCCAGCAGCTTTGTGGAGTAAATCGGTCGGGAGAGACGTGAAGGATCACCAGGGGCCAGCGTCCGCTTCCCGCGCGGGGCGTACTGTTGAACGGACCAAGGGCAGCCCTCTCTGGAAAGCCGTCAGCGCCGAGCTGCTGCAAGAAGTCCTCGCCGGGGCGTTTGAGGCAGGTTTCCCCGGTGAACTGGAACTGGCCCAACGCTTTGGAGTAAGCCGTGGCACGATCCGGGCCGCCCTGGCACCCTTGCGCGATGCCGGGCACATCACCGCGCACCGCGGGAAGAAGCCTACGGTGGTCGCCGGAAGAAGTACGGCGTACGGACCGATCTACAGCGTCCTGGCGTCCATCCGGGAGTCGGGGATGAAACACCGGAGTGTGGTCCTGGAACAGCACCTGGTGGCCAACCCGGAGGTGGCGGCAAAGCTTTCCCTGGATCCGGACGCCGAGCTCTTCCACCTCTCGAGGGTCCGCCTCGCCGACGGCGAGCCGATCGGCCTCGACCAGGTCTGGCTCCCCGCAGCGACCGCCGAGAAGCTGCTGGAGGCGGACTTCCGTGACGCGTCCCTGTACGGGGAGCTCGACCGGCGCTGCGGCGTCGTGCTTGACGGCGGCACGGAGCAGCTCACTGCCGTGCTCGCCACCCCCGCACATGCGGCCCTGCTCGGGTGTCCGGAGGGCTCCGCGTTGTTGCTGATCGAGCGGACCGGCTGCCACCGGGCGCGCGACCTCGAATTCCGGCGCAGCTATGTCCTGGGCGACCGGGTGGCCATCGCGACCGCCTTTGGCTGCAAGGCCACGCCGCTCCGCCGGGACTAGGGGGCCGCCGGCACGCGAGGCACCGGGCAACGGTCCTCAGAGGTGGCCCTCTTCGCGAATGCCCACAGCAGCAGGGCGATGGAGAGGGCCGCCAGCAGGGGCTGGATCGGTTCGAAGTACTGCATGGCGCCGGACGTGCCGAGGGCCAGCAGAACGAGCTTGTTGCAGACCGGGCAGCCCACGGCAAAGAAAGAGACGATGGTGCCGGCAGCCCCGAAGCGGCCTTTGCTGTCGGACTCTTCCGTGCCGTCCTCGTCGTCGGCCGCGGGTTCACGGGAAACGTAGGTGGCCAGCAGCAACCCGGTGAGGACGGCCGTGACGCCGAGAACCGGGAAGGACCACCAGGTCGGCGGGACCTCGCGGCTGAAAAGCGGCGTATCGATCAGGTCCGTGGGCACCGCCACCACGATGTAGGTGAGGACGGCGACGCCGGCCGCGGCCAGCCAGCGCCGCGCCGGCCACTGCGCCAGGGCAGCAAGCAAGGTTTCACATTTACTGCGGATCATCGGTCATCCCTGTCTTTGGCTGGTACGGGCCGGCGGCACTGGCGGTCCGGTTGGCCGTGGTCTCCGGCGCATTGTGTTGGCTGGCGGCTTCGGGGGCTTTTCGGTGGGTCGTGGGTGGCTCGTTTCGCCGGTTCTTGAAATACAGTGCCATGCCGATCGCGAGAACGAGGGCGGCGACCCCGGCGACAGCGGCATCGGGGATGCCGGCGGCTGCCTCGGTGGCAACCGATTCTGCCCGGAACTGGTCCTGAACGGTCAGCATGCCGCCCAGCCCCGCCGTCCCGTCGCTGATCAGCAGGAGCACGCCGATGCCGACGGAAATGAGGCCGGAAATGATCATCAGCCAGGAGTTCGACCACGCCCCGATGGTGAGCGGCCGCGGACGCAACCAGCGGCGGCCGGAGATGCCCAGCCGGTCCCACAAGAGGGCCAGGACAAAGAGCGGCAACGCCATCCCGAGCGCGAAGACTGCCAGCAGCGCGCCACCGTAGGCGGCGTTGCCGCCGACTGCCGCGACGGTCAGGATGGAGCCCAGAATGGGCCCGGTGCAGACCCCGGCGACGCCGTAGACGGTTCCCAGGGCGAAGACGGACAACCGGGATGACCCGGTGCCCGCCGTTGGCGTGAGCCCGGAGGGAAGCCGGATGGCGGCGATCTGGGCGGCGCCCAGGACCATCAGCAGGGCCGCCGAAACGCCGACCAGGACTGGCCGGTGCAGCGTGACAAGGGAGCCGAGAACCCCGGCAAATATGCCCAGCGGCACCAGGGTGCTCAGCAAGCCCAGATAGAACAGCCCCGTCCGTGCCACCAGCCGGGTCGTGGTGGAAAAGGCGTAGGCAAAGAAGGCCGGCAACAAGAGGGCGGAGCAAGGGCTCAACAGGGTCAGGACGCCGCCCAGGAATGCGCCAGCGTAGCCGATGTCCATCAGTTGCCCCTGGCCGACTTCAGTGCGGCGTCGATGGCTTTCTCAAAGCTGGCCAGCGGCTGGGCCCCAACGAGCGGGGTGTCGTTCACCAGGAAGGTGGGGGTGCCGGTGGCGCCCAGGGACGCGGCCTCCTGGGCGTCCTTCGACACCGCCGCCTTGAGGTCGGCGGAGTCCAGATCCGCTTCGAACTTCTTCAAATCAGGGACTCCCGCGTCGCCGGCAAGCTGGACGAGCCGCTCCCGGGGCAACTCTGCGTGGCCGCGTTCCGGCGCGATGGCGTAGACCGCCTTGTTGAATTCCCAGAACCGGCCCTGCTCGGCGGCCGCACGTCCGGCGACAGCAGCGGCGGACGACTCCGCCCCGAAGACCGGCAGGTCGCGCCACTCCACTCTCAGGTCGCCGCGGTCGACGTATTTCGCCACCAGCGGGGGAAGGGTGTCTCGGGAAAACAGCCCGCAGAAAGGGCAGCGGTAGTCGGCATACTCCACCAGGACGACCGGAGCATCCTGGCTTCCGATTGCGGTCGGATCGTCTGCTATCCGGCGGGACATGTCCAGTTTTTCGCCGGCAGGGCTCTTGGGGTCCTGGGATTGCTGCTGTTGTTCGGTGGCGTCTTTTTGGGCCGCTGCACCTTGGTAGGAGAGCAGTCCCACGAACAGCAGCAGCACGGCGATGCCCAGTGCAGGCAAGACAATCGATGCAGTGCGGGGGCGTGGCTTGGCGGCTGCAGGCCCGGGCTTGGTCAAAGTGGGCATCCGGACTCCTCAGGCGTTCCGTCGAGGAACGAAATGTTTAGACATTTGATAGTCTGCGAGGCTACGTGACATATGTGGCGTTGTAAAACACCCAAAACCCCACTTGGGGACCCGGGCGGGAAGCTGGGCCGCTTTACGCCGGTCCGTCTTCGAGGGAATGTTTGTACATTTCCAAGGGGCAGGCGCTAGCATGCAGGAAACGACCGGCCCGGCTCCGAAGCGGGCGGGCCATCCGCGCCGAAGGAGATCGCATGTCTGAATTTGCGTCCGACTGCCATGCCGAGGGCACCGTCGAAAACGGCGGGACCCGTCGGGGCGAGCGCGCGGGGCGGGGCCGGCGCGGGCTCGTGGCCCATTCGGCCGGTCCTTTGCCGGATGACGCACTTGCCGGGGTGCTACGCAGCAGCCAGAACGCTGTTGCGGCGCTCGGACCAGGGGTTCCCATCGAGGCTGTCATCCAGGGGCCCGGGGTGGCGCACTTGGCGGAGGGCTCGGTTTTCGGTGAAGCCATCTCCGCCGCCGTCGCCAGCGGCGTCCGGGTGCTGGCGTGCGGGAACAGCCTGCGGTCGGCGGGGGTGGCTGCGGAGCACCTGCTGCCCGGCGTCGGGATGGTTCCGGCGGCCATCGCCCACCTTGCCGAACGTCAATGGGACGGCTGGGCTTACCTCCGCCTGTAGCCAGTACCCGCTCTCCCTGTCAGCTCAGCCCTGCGGCCGCGGCTTTGTGGGGAAAAGCGGGCGGCAGTCGGTGCAGACGTCGACGTCCGAATCTCCTGATCCGCTGCGGCCTAGCGTGACCTTGCGCTCCAGCTCCAGTCGACCGTGCAAGGCCCATGCCATCACGGCCAGGGACAGCAGTCCGACGGCGACCTGGACTGACGGAAGCGCTTCCCTCGCCGAGCTCGCCCACACCGTGCCGAAGAGGCCCAGGACGGGCCAGCGCAGATCGCACAGCGTCGCCGCCGCGCCGATCGGTGCGTTCACGTAGCTCCCAGCCAGGAAGCCGGCCAGGATCGAGCCCGCACCCACTAGGGCGTAGCCCGTCCAGCCGGTGCCGACGCCGGCAATCATGCCGTTGGCAGCCACCAGGAAGACAGCGGCAAAGACCGCCGCAGCGATGGACGTGGCCACCCGTGCCCTGGACCAGTTGCGGAGCACCTGCGGGAGCTGCCGCAGCCTGCTGCGGCTTGCGGGTGCCTCGGCCGTGACCGGGCGGGTGTTCTCTTCGGGTGTGCTATTGACGGTCATGGCTGCTCCTGGTCTTGGGCGGGACGCCGTGGCTGCAGGGCTGTCCAGATGATGACAGTGGCCACCAGGGCGATGGAGAGGAAACCGAGCCCGGAATACCCGACGGCGGCCAGCACCGGTCCGGCCAGCGCGCCTCCGGTCGCCCCGGCCGCGTTCATGCTCAGATCCGACACGCCCTGGATCGCCGGCCGGTCCTGCACATGCGCCGACTCGGCCACGAGGGCAGACCCGGCAACCACCGAGGCAGACCAGCCCAGCCCCAGCAGGATCAGGCTCGTGGTGACGGCGGTGCCGGAGTCCGGCGCGAGTCCGGCCAGGACGAGTGACACCAGCAGCATTGCCTGGCCCAGCAGGATGGTGGGCAGCCGCCCGACCTTGTCCGCCATCCAGCCGAAAACGGGAGACAGTGCGTACATGCCGGCGATGTGCAGGCTGATCGTCAGGCCCACCACCGTGAGGCTGGCCCCATGGTCGCGCAGGTGCACGGGCGTCATGGACATGAGCGCCACCATCGTGGCGTGGCTGAGGGCGACGGCGGCCACCGCATACCTTGCCCTGGGGTTGCTTCGCAGAATCCTCAGGCCGCTCTTGGGCTTGGGTGCTGCGAGATCGGTAACCCGGGAGGCCATCGCGGTGAGGAGGGGGTCGGGCCGCAGGCCCGTTGCATAGACGACGGCGGCCGCCAGTTGGGCGGCCACGGAAAAGGCGAAAGCGCCCGTCAGCGGGGGCAGGCCAAGGGCGGCCCCGACGATCTCGCCGGGCCCGAACAGGTTGGGACCCAGGACGGCGCCGATCGTGGTGGACCACACCACGATCGAGAGGTCCCGGCCCCGGGACCCGGGGCGGGACAGGTCGGTTGCGGCGAAACGGGCCTGCAGATTCACGGCGGAGCCCGCGCCGAGGAGCATCAGGCCCAACAGCAGCAACGGGAAGACGCCCAGCGAGGCGGCGGTGATTGCCGTGACGGCACCCGCCCCGGCAATCAGGGCGCCGGTGGACAGCGAGACCCGCCGGCCGCGGGCCTGGGCCAGCCGGGCCAGGGGGACGGCGGCGAATGCGGCGCCGAGGGTACTCATCGTGGCGGCCATGCCGGACCACGCGTTGGACCCGGAAAGCTGCGCTGCAAGCAGGGAGCCCAGGGAAAGGGTCGCTCCCATGCCGATGCCGCCGAGGATCTGGCCTCCGACGAGCACGGAGACAACGCGGCGTTGCAGGCGGGGAATTTCCGGTCCGGGCTGGGCCTGGGGTGCGAGACTTCCCGGTCTGGTGGGCTGGACTGGCTTCAGGCCTTCCGGCCGTTCATGTGTGCTCATGGTGATCCTTCGCTGCTCCCGGGCATGGCCCCTGCGGCCGGGACACTTTCAATATACCCTATGGGGTATTATTGTTGTATGTAGGTGCTGCATCCGCGGCACCCCGATTTTGGAGATCCTATGTGCGCTGCAGTTCGTTGTAATCGTTGCGGAAAAATCACTTGGGCCGGCTGCGGCGAGCATGTCGACTCGGTCATGGCCGATGTACCCCAGGACCAGCGCTGCACCTGCGGCGACTAGGGCAAAACACTGATGACCCGGGATCTATGAGCCCCGGGATTTACGATCGGGGCCGGTCCGGGTCTAGTCCGGGACCGG
>NZ_AUPJ01000542.1 GCF_000427315.1 Arthrobacter sp. TB 26 | reverse complement strand
CCCGAGCCGCTGGATTCCGCGGCGGCCATCGCCTCGAGCGCCGCGGACAGGAGTGCGCCGTTCCGTCCCCACACCGGGTCGAAGACCTCCACGTACCAAGACTCGGCCAGCAGGAGGGCGAGGGTTTCGTTGGCCTCCTCGGACCAGTCCCGGAGCTGCTCCTCGGATACCGGGCCTTCGCTGCTGCCGAGGACCGTCACAGGAGCCGCCCAAAGGAGTCCCGCTCGGTGGTGTATCTGTTGTCTGCCATATTTGAACGCTACGCCTCCCTGGCGGTGGTAGTACTGGGGTCCCCGCTGACCACACACCAGGTAACATCCCCTGCAGGTCAGAGCGGGCCGGATTCCCGGTGGCCGACAGGTATTATCGATTCAGCAACGCCGCGACTCAGCGGCGGAGAAGTACCCGGGAGTCATCAGTGCGGCACGGATCCAAGTCCACCATCCGCGACGTCGCAGAGGCCTCGGGGGTGTCCCTGACCACCGTCTCCTACGTGCTTTCAGGCCGCCCCGGCGGAAACACCCGGATCAGCCAGCCCACCCAGGACCGCGTCCTTGCCGCGGCCCGC
>NZ_AUPJ01000541.1 GCF_000427315.1 Arthrobacter sp. TB 26 | reverse complement strand
AGGACAGATATGAAGCGGACGACGACGGCGGAGGCCACCCGGCGCCCTTCTTCGCCTGCTCTCCGGACAGCCGCCCTAGCCCCCGCCGCGCGGATCGCAGCCGTCACGATGGCGCTGCTGATCGCGGGCTGCACCGCACCCCAGGAGGCCGCCACTCCGCAACGCGTGCCCACGGAGAGTACGGTCCCCAGCGTCGGGCCACCCCGCACCGGGCCTCCGGCGCAAGCCACAACCGCTCCCGTCCCGAGGTCAGCAGTCCCGGTCCGGCCGGCAACTCCGCTGGCTCCGGCGCCCAAGGACCCGGCGCCGCGGTTCCTCACCGTGGAGGGAACCACCATCGACATGCCGATCGTGGAGGTGGGAGTCAGTCCTGACGGGGCGATGGAGATCCCAGAGCCCTTCCACGAAGCGGGCTGGTACCGCTTCGGCCCCACCCCCGGAGCCGCCGCCGGCACCGCAGTGGTCGCGGCGCACGTCGACACAACCTCCGAGTCGGCGCCCTTTTCCCAGCTCAAATCTCTCGCGCCGGGCACCCTCGTGACGGTCCAGCGCGAAGGGGCCAAGCCCCTGACTTTCCGGGTGACACGCGTGGAACTCATGGCCAAGGACGCGTTCGACGGCGCGTCCATCTTCCGGCGCGACGGCCCGCCCCAGCTGAAGCTGGTGACCTGCGGCGGCCGATGGCTGGACGCGCAACAGGACTACGGCGACAATGTGATTGTCACGGCGGTGCCGGCATGATTCAGGACGCAGCGCCCACCGTCGCCACCAGCAGCGGGAAGGAGCCGGGCTTGGCACCTTTCGAGGCCTCTTCCGCCTGGAACGCGGGACTCAATGAGTCCTTCGCCGCCGGCGACGAAACGGCGTTGGCAGAGGCATACCGGCAGTTCTCGCCCCTGGTGCACACGCTTGCGCTGCGCTCGCTGCACGACAACTCCGCGGCCGATGACGTCACCCAGGAAGTGTTCATCCGGGTGTGGCGCTCGCGGTCCGCGTTCGACCCGGCGAAAGCACGGTTACCGGCCTGGATCGTGGGCATCACCCGGAACGTGATCACGGACGCGCAGGCGGCCGCGGTGCGGGAAACCCGGAAGGTCCTGGCCGCCGTCGAACTCTCCCCGGACCCGGAGCAGGCCGCCGGCCACGCAGCCGCGGAAGTGCTGGCCGACCGTTTGCTGCTCGACGGGGAGCTGGAAAAGCTGGGGGAGCCGCAAGGATCAATCCTCAAGCTCGCCTTCTATGATGACCTGACGCATTCGCAGATCTCACAGAAACTGGACCTGCCGCTAGGTACGGTCAAAAGCCACATCCGCCGCAGCCTGTCCCAGCTCAGAAGCCGATTGGAGGTAGACCGTGCAACATCTTGACCCGGAGTCCCTGAGCCTGCTGGCCCTCGGCGAAGAACTCGGAGACGACGCCGCGGACCACCTCCGTTCCTGCACCAGTTGCGCAGCGGAGTACCGTGGCCTCCGCCGCGCCGTCATGGCGGCGAAGCCCGGACCGCCGGACGCCACCGCGCTGGAACCCCCCGGGCCGCAGGTGTGGGCAGGAATCCACCGCTCACTGGGGCTTTCCGCCGCTGTCGCCGACGACCCGCTGGGATCCCGGACGTCGTCTCCGTCGCCGACGCCGTCCGGCTCCCCAACGCCCCTCCCGGCCCGGGAGGAAAGGACCGGACGGAGGCAGGAACCCGGCCGGGGGTCGGGCTGGTTCCGCCGTCCCGGCGTGTGGCTGGCGGCCGCCGCGGCCACAGCACTGCTGGCGGCGGGGGTCTTCTGGTCCGTGCAGCAGAACCAGCCGGCGGTGACCCCGCTGGCCCAGGCCAAACTGGCGCCCGTGGACCAGCATTCCGCTACCGGCTCGGCCCGGGTCGTAGAAGCCAAGGACGGGCAGCGCGCCCTGGAGGTCCGGGTCGACAAGAACGAGGCGCGCGGTTACCAGGAGGTCTGGCTGATCGCCCCGGATTTGTCCCGGCTGGTGAGCCTGGGGGTCATGACCTCCGAGTCCGGGACTTTTTCCGTGCCGGCCGGCCTGGATCTGGGCGAGTACCCGATCGTGGACGTGTCAGATGAACCGGTCGACGGCAACCCTGCGCACTCCAGCGTCAGCATTGTCCGCGGAACCCTTGCGTCCTGAACCGATCGGCCTCTTGCCAGCGGACCCCGGCAAGAACATAGTGGAGGGAATTTACCACTCCACGGCGGGAGGCAGGCGACCATGCTGAACAACGAGGTGCCGCGAGGCGGGCTGCTGCAGGGCAAGACCGCGCTGGTCTACGGTGCGGGGGGTTCCATCGGCGGCGCCGTGGCCCGGGCTTTCGCGGCGGAGGGCGCCTATGTGCACCTCGCCGGGCGCACTGAGTCGCGGCTGGAGAAAGTCGCCCGGGACATCCTGGAGGAGGGCGGCCGGGCCGAAACCGCCGTCGTCGACGCCCTGGACGAGGAACACGTCGACGCGTTTGTGGACCGGGTGGCCAGGAAGAACAAGCGGATCGACATCTCTTTCAACGCCATCTCCTTCGGCGACATCCAGCAGCCACTCATGGACATTGACGTCAACGACTTCACCCAGCCCATCACTCTGGCCACCCGTACCCATTTCCTCACCACCCGGGCCGCGGCGACGCACATGATCAAGCAGCGCTCGGGGGTGGTCCTGATGTTCGGGGGCTCCGGACCTCAGACGCTGCCGGGGCTCGGCGGCTTCAAAGTGGCCCTGGATGCGATGGAAGGACTGCGCCGGCAATGGGCCCTGGAACTGGGCAAACACGGAATCCGGGTGGTGACGATGGTGTCCGGCGGCATCATCGAGACGATCCCGTGGCAGACGGAAGGGCGCGAGGAGATCATCGTGGAGATCGCCAAGTCCGCCCATCTCAACCGCACCGCAACCCTGGCCGACGTCGGAAACGTCGCCTGCTTTGTGGCCTCGGACAAGGCCGGGGCCATCACCGATGCAACAGTCAACATCTCCGCCGGCGCGATCGTTGACTATTAGGAGCCCGTCTTGGAGGGCTGCCGGCTACTGGACCGTCGCCTTGATCCGTTGCACCACGTTGTTGCCCATGCCCTGGTAGTTCCAGGCCTGCTCCAGCGGCTGGGTGGCCCCGGTGGCGTCCGTGGCGCGGCAGGCCAGCTCGTGGTCGCCGGGATCAGCCACCCACGGCATGGACCAGGCGCACCAGGCGAAGGGAGCGGCCGGGTGGGCCAGCTGCGCCTGCGCCCACTTGCCGTCGATTCCCACCTCGACACGCTGCACCGCACCCTCGCCGGACCAGGCCCGGCCGGTCAGCATTACCGGACCGGCCGGCACCATCCGGCTCCGGGTGAAGAAGTCCGGCACGCCCGGCGGGATCATCAGCGAGCGGACCTTGATCCAGCTGACCGGAGTGCCGGCGTCGTCCGCGTCCTGCTGGTAGCGGTAGGCGACCGCCTGCTGGAAACCATCGAAGGGCTTGGTCAGCACCTTGATCGAGGACAGCCACTTCACGCTCGCCATGCCGTACCAGCCGGGGACCACCAGCCGCAGCGGGTAGCCGTGCTGCGGCGGCAGCTCATTGCCGTTCATCCGGTACGCCAGCACGATGTCGGGCCTCAGCGCCTCGGCGATCGGAAGGCTCCGGGCGAACTGCTGCCGGACGCCACCCTGGACCCCAGTGTCGGCGCCGGTGAACACCACCTCCACGGCGTCATCTTCCACCCCGGCCTGGGCCAGCAGGTAGGCAAGGGGCACCCCGGTCCAGACCGCCGTGCCAACGGCCTCGAGCTGCCAGGGCTGGCTCAGCGGGCGCGGACGCAGCAACGAGCGGCCGTTGCCGGCGCATTCCAGGGTCACGGGGACGCTGATCTGCGGCGCCCGTCGGAGCGCCTTGAGGTTCAGCTCCAGGGACCGCTGCACGGCGCCGCCGATCTGCAGGTGCCAGTGCTCGGCGTCGATGAACGGGATGTCGAAATGGGTCAGCACATAGTGCAGCCCGGGCGGCGTGGTGTCGTTCCGCAGCGCCTCCAGCGGCATGGAATGGTTCCGCACGGCGAGCTGGAGTTCCTCGGCCGTGAGGGGGCCATGGCTCGGTTCACCGGGGTGCGGCGTGAGCTTCCGGCCGTGGCGCGGTGTCTTCAGGATGGACGAGTGGCGCGACAGCTGCTTTGGCATGGCACTGCGATTCTGTTCCGGACCAGCCCGGATTTGGACCGGTGTCACCCGTATTCAGGTCTACGCCCCAGCCCGGAGGCCGTCAATACTGGGCCAGCCCCGCCGCTAAATCGTGTGCGCCCCGGCCAGGAACTGCGCCAGGCCCAGCGGTTCACGGCCGGTGAGTTCGTGGACGGCAGAGGTCGGTCCTGCCAGTTCGCCGGCCGCGACCGCAGTGTAGGTGCTCACCCAGGCGTCCACCTGCCACGGCGGTGCCCCATAGGAGGCGCGCGAGGCGTAGGCCTCCTCGAGGGTCTCGTTGTGGAACGTGATGGTCCGGCCGGTCCCGGCGGTGAGGAGGTCCGCGGCCGTCGCCAGCGAGATGTCCTCCGGCCCGGTCAGGTCGTACGTTCGGCCGATGTGCAGGGCCGGGTCGCGGAGCACGGTCACGGCGGAACGGGCGATGTCCGCGCGGGCAACGGCCGCCATGGCGCCGTCCCCGGCGGGTCCACGGATAACACCGTCCGCGCCGGCCAGCAAAGGCAGGAAGTCCAGGTAGAAGTTGTCCCGCAGGAAGGTGAAATCCATCCCGGAGGCCCTGATGTGCTCCTCGGTGGCGAAGTGGTCCCGGCCGAGGGTGAACGTGCAATTGGCCGCCGCGCCGAAGAACGAGGTGTAGACGATGTGCTGCACGCCGGCTGCGGCCGCCGCATCCACGAAGGTGTAGTGCTGCTGCAGCCGGTCTTCGGCCTCGGCGGCGGAGACCATAAAGAGCGTCTTGACACCCTCGAGGGCCGCTTTCGCGAGCACCTGATCGGCATAGGTAACAACGACGGGCACGCCGCCTTCCAGCTCCGGCGCCCGGCTGGGGTCGCGCACGAGCAGGCGCTGCGGGCTGCCGGCGTCGGCCAGCTGGCGGGCCACCAGGCCGCCCAGGTGCCCGGTTGAACCGGTGACGGCGAGCATGGGCGGGCCGGTCATGGGACTAGGCTTCCCGGGAGGCGGGCGACTTGGTCTGCGCCGGGTCGCGTTCGGCGAGCGAGCCGATCGCGGCGTCGATCTTCTCCATGATCCCGGTGTCCAGCTTCACCCCGGCGGCCGCCACGTTCTTCTCAATCTGCTCCGGCCGGGATGCGCCCATGATGGCGGAGGCCACGTTCTTGTTCTGCAGCACCCAGGCGATACTCAGCTGGGCCATGGTCAGTCCGGCCTCGTCCGCGATCGGCTTGAGCTGCTGCACGCCGGTGAGGACCTCGTTGGACATCCAGCGCTCGATCATTTTCGAACCGCCCTTGGAATCCGTGGCGCGGCTGCCCTCCGGGGCCGGCTTGCCGGGGTGGTACTTCCCGCTCAGCACACCCTGCGCCATCGGCGACCAGACGATCTGCGAGAGGCCAAGCTCCTCGGACGTCGGAATCACCTCGGCCTCGATGACCCGCCACAGCATGGAGTACTGCGGCTGGTTGGAGATCAGCTGGAAGCCGAGTTCCTTGGCGAGGGCGTGGCCCTCGCGGATCTGGCTGGCCGTCCATTCGCTGACGCCGATGTAGAGCGCCTTGCCCTGCCGGACGATGTCCGCAAAGGCCTGCATGGTCTCTTCCAGCGGGGTCTCGTAGTCGTAGCGGTGGGCCTGGTAAAGGTCCACATAGTCCGTCTGCAGCCGCGTCAGGGAGCCGTTGATGGCCTCCATGATGTGCTTGCGGGACAACCCAAGATCGTTGTGGCCCTTGGGACCGGTGGGGCCGAAGACCTTGGTGAAGATTTCCAGCGACTCGCGCCGCTCATCCTGGAGGGCCTTGCCAAGCACGGTCTCCGCGGCTGTGTTGGCGTAGACATCCGCCGTGTCGAAGGTACTGATACCGGCGTCGAGCGCGGCCCGGACGCACTGGGTGGCGACCTCGTTCTCCACCTGCGAGCCGTGCGTAAGCCAGTTGCCGAAGGTGATTTCCGAAATCTTGAAGCCGCTGTTCCCGAGGTATCTGAATTCCATGGGTTCCAACGTAGCCGACTTGACTGCCGGGGGTAAGGCCTCAGCCGGCTTTGCGCTCCTGGGCCGGCTGCTTCAACTTGCTGACCGGAAGGCTGCCGTGCAGGGAGACCAGCGAGCCCGTGTCCAGCAGGGACTTCGCGGCGGGCATCGGGGCTTTCTTGAAAGCGGGCGGGACGGTACCGAGGTGGCCGTTCCGGTCCGTGGCTGACGCCACGAGCGGTGCGACTGCGGAGAGGTCGCGTGCCGGAGCTGCGGGGTCCGGCAGTTCTCGGACCGAGACCTTGACGGCCGGGGCGGCCTCCGCCTTGGCGCGGGCGGCGGCGCGGGCATCAGCCCGGGCGACGGCCGCGGCCCAGTCCGGCGACAGTGCGGGTTCCTTCTTGGCCGGCCTGGCGGGCCTGG
>NZ_AUPJ01000540.1:1867-12319 GCF_000427315.1 Arthrobacter sp. TB 26 | reverse complement strand
GTTCTGCCGCCAGTCCTGAACAGGCCTCGTCCCAGAGCCATGACAGTCACCGCGGTCAGGCGGCCGAGGCCAGCGATCACCAGCGTGGCCACGAAGACCAGAAAAAGACCGAAGAACATGACGAGCGCCACTGCCAAGGTCCCGAAGAAGGTCAGGTTGAGGGCGATGGTTGTCGGATCTCCCATTTCACCTCTCCTAGCCGGCCTTGCCGCGACGCGTCCCACCCAGAGCGGCGGTAACGGCACCCCTTAACCATACGTACTTTTTTCCCCGGACACGCAGGCGGGCGGCCTCGCCGCGGAGACGTGTCAAAGCTGTTATGGGTTCCGCCCTCCCAGTGCCGCCGGATCGTGCGTCTATAGTCGAAACGGAGCCCTGCCGGCACGGTCCGGCCCCCGGAAAGGACAGATTATGACGCCCCCAGACGCCGCCCACCCCGGAGCCCCCAGCCCCGCTCCGGCCCCGTTCCGCGGCAACTGCCCGTGCCTTTCCGGGGAGCAGTACAGCGAATGCTGTAGCCGATTCCACAGCAGCGCGGCGCAGGCTCCGACGGCCGAACAACTGATGCGTTCCCGGTACAGCGCCTTCGTCGTGCTGGACGCCGGCTACCTCCTGCGGACCTGGCATCCGGACACCCGGCCGGCCGCACTGGAACTGGATCCGGAAATGCAGTGGCGGCGGCTGGACATCGTCTCCACCACGCGCGGCGGCCCGCTGGATACCGAAGGGACCGTTGAGTTCAAGGCCCATTTCCGGCACGACGGCGAACGCGGAGTCCATCACGAGACGAGCCGCTTCCTGCGGGTCGACCGCCGCTGGTACTACCTTGACGAAGCGCCTGGCGCCTAGCGGTCCTCGACCGTTTCCACCGGCGTGAACCCGGCGCGGTCCACTTTGCGGTGGAAGTGCATGCCGGCGGTTCCACCCAGGACAGCGGCGAGCAGGGCCACCGCGGCCACCACCACTGCGGCGATGATGCTGGTGGTGGTCAGTTCGCCCTCGTTGACGGGGATGCGCGGGAAGCTGTTGAGCTGGGCCAGGATGTTGTACCGCTGGCCTGCCACGACGCCGAGAATGGCGACGACGACGGCGGCGATGAGCGCCCAGACCCACACCATAAAGCCCTGCTTGGCACCGTTAAAGCGGGCCATCCGGCCGGCGACGTAGCCACCGGAATAGTAGGACACGAAGAGGATGACCAGCAGAACAATGATGCCGACGAGTCCCACGGTCTCGTTGCCCGAGGTGACTGTCGCATTGACGTCCGTATTGGTGGCGAGGCCGACGGCGGTGCCGGCGGCGGCGACCAGCGCGGTCAGCAGCACGGCCATTCCGGTGGCGGCGAGCCAGCCAAAGAAGGCCGAACCGATCTTAATGCCGCCGAACTGCTCTTTTTCACGGGCCACCACGGTTTCGCGGGTGGGGACTTCTTCCACGACAGTGCCACGGACGGGCTCGTCGTGGCGCACGGCCGTCACCGGCTGGCTGCGGGTCGGTTCGCTTCGGACCGGTTCAGTGCGGACCGCATCCTGGGACCGTGTGGGTGTTTCCGCCGCGGCGCCGGTCGGGATGGCGCGGGTGTCGCTGGTGCGGACAGTGTCGTCGCGTGCAGCATCCTGCCGGGCATCGTGGATCCGGGCGTCCTGGCTGACGGCCGCTTCCTCGTCACGTGCGCGTCGGGGAGTGCGATCTTCGGGTCCTGCTGGGTTGCTCATGAGGACTGCTCACTTTCACTGAATGACCCGGGCCCATTGTTTGGGCCGGGCACCGCAAGGCGGAGACCGGTGTGCAGGTCCCACGTCCAGCTAATCACGGGCAACACAAGGTAGCAAGGATGCTTACTATTGATCCCGGGTGGCGCTCACGGCTGACGCGCCATGTCAGCGGTACTTCCGGTGCAGGTTCACCTTCACGGACGCGCGCGGGCTGGCGTCGGCAATCCACGGCCCCGTGCCTTCGGACTGGTCCAGCACACCAGCCTCAAGCCATTCGTAGTCGCCGGCCAAGACCTTGCGGGAGAGCATGTGGTCGCCGTCGTCAGTGTTCCTCCAGAGCTGGTCAAAATATTCGTCCACCCGCACGCGGGCCTGTTCGCAGAACGCCTCGGCGAGTTCGTAGGCGGAGGCTCCTTTCTCCGGGGAAGTCCGCAGCAGCATTTCCGCCCGGGAGCAGGCCGCCGCCATGGCGAACAGTTCCGCCCCGATGTCCACAATCCGGCCCAGGAACGCCTGTTTGTGCTCAAGCTTCGCCTGCCAGCGGCCCATCCCATAGAAGGTCTGCCGGGCCAGCCGCCGGGAGGACCGTTCGACGAAGCGCAACTGCTTCGCGAGCCGGCCGAAGTCGCTGTAGGAACGCGGGTCCATGCCGGCCCCGGCGACGAGTTTGGGCAACCACTTCGCGTAAAAACCGGAAGCGCCGACGGCGGCCCGGGCCTTGTCGGACAGGCTCGCGTCCTCGGAGGCGAGGTCTCCGGCTGCCGCGAGGTGCGCGTCCACAGCCTCGCGCGCGATCAGCAGCTTCATGATCTCCGAGGATCCCTCGAAAATCCGGTTGATCCTCAGGTCACGGAGTTGCTGCTCGGCCGGCACCGCGCGCTCGCCGCGGGCCTCGAGCGAGTCCGCCGTTTCGAAGCCACGTCCGCCGCGGATCTGCACCAGCTCATCGGCGATCCGGCAGCTGATCTCGGTGGACCACAGCTTGGCCAGGGCGGCCTCGATCCGGACGTCCTTCTGCCCGGCGTCGGCCATTTCAGCGGACAACTCGAAGACGGCGTCCAGGGCGAAGGCGCTGGCCGCAATGAAGGCGATCTTCTTGCCCACGGCTTCATGCTTGCCCACCGGACGGCCCCACTGGGTGCGGGCGTTGGACCACTCACGGGCGATCTTCAGGCTCCACCGCCCGGAAGCGACGCAGAGCGCGGGGAGCGCGAGCCGGCCGGTATTGAGCGTGGTGAGGGCGATCTTCAGGCCCTGTCCCTCGCGGCCCAGCCGGTTGGCCGCCGGCACCCGGACCTCGTGGAAGCGGGTGACGCCGTTTTCGATGCCGCGCAGCCCCATGAAAGCGTTGCGGTTTTCCACCGTGATGCCGGGGGAGTCCATCTCAACGACGAAGGCGCTGATTCCGCCCTTGTGCACCGTGCCGTCCGCGCCGGTGCGGGAGGGGACCACCGCCATGACCACCACGAGTTCGGCAATCACGCCGTTGGTGGTCCAGAGTTTCACGCCGTCCAGGATGTAGGACTCGCCGTCGTCGGTGGGGACCGCGGTGCTGCCCATCCGGGCGGGGTCACTGCCGACGTCGGGCTCCGTCAGCAGGAATGCGGTGATAGCCCCGGCGGCGCAGCGCGGCAGGTACTCCTGCTTCTGTTCCGGGGTGCCGAACACCTTGACCGGCTCGGGGACGCCGATGGACTGGTGCGCCGAGAGCAGGGCGCCGAGGCTGGGGTGGACGGAGCCCAGCAGCGCCAGCGCCCGTCCGTAGTAGACCAGCGAGAGGCCAAGGCCGCCGTAGTCGCGGGGGATCTTCATGCCGAAGACGCCCAGTTCGGCGAGGCCCTTGAGATAGTCATCCGGAATCAGTGCGTCGCGCTCAATGGTGCGCCCGGACATCGTGCGGCAGTAGTCCGTGAGGCGGGCCATGAATTCGTCGCCGCGTTCGACGTCGTCCGCGGGGGCTTCCGGCCACGGGTGGATGAGGCTGAGGTCAAAGCTGCCGAGGTACAGCCCCTTGGCGAAACTGGGCCGGTCCCAGGTGGCCTCGCGGGCTGCCTCGGTGATGGCCCGCGCGTCGGCCGCGGTGGCGTCGGGACCGATCGCCTCCGACGGGACCGGGACATCCGCGGCCGGGCTGTCGGCGGGATTCTCAGTGGCTGGATTTTCAACGGCGGAGCTCATCGGGCATCTCCTCTGACCGGGGTCACCGGCTCGAGCCCTGGATCCGCCGTGGGTGGAGGACCCTTCAGCTGTCCCGCAAGACTACCCGCGGGTAGGTGCCGGTGCTAGGGGTCGATTGGCCCATAATTTCGGCCGCGATGTCCCCGACGAAGTCACCGGCGCCGCCGCCCGGAAGTTCCACCCTGGCGGCGTGATGGACCAGCCGGTCCCAGGCGTGGTTGATGCCGTGGACGAGCCCCAGCAGGATGGTCGCGGCGATGAGCCAGGCGAGCCGGCCGACACCCACCAGGACCATGGCCGCGAAGGACGCCGTCATCATGAAGACTGTGAGTACCAGGGCGAACATGAGCGTTCCGATGAACACCAGCGTTGCCGTTTCCACTGCGCTTAGGTCGAACTGCATTCTTCCCCCTGCACCATTGCTTCGGTTGAATCAGTAGCCCGAGCGTAGGTTGCGGGAGATGGGCTAGCCAGAGTCCAGGGCGCGTGCCGGGGTTCTTGATATGGGATCGAAATGCTACCGGGGCGTAGGTCACGGGGCGGTTGCGGCGACCTCACGGCCTGCCGGTCACGCCCCGTGAAATCCCGCGCTGTGGTCCGTCGCCGCGGTCAGTCGTCGTCCCGCTCGGCGGAGCCCTGGCCCAGCACCCGGAAGTCGGCACCGAGCTGCACCTCAACCTGGGTGCCGTCGTTGAGCCGCACCTCCACCTCGTAGGCGGTGCCGCCCTCGTTTTCCCGCTCGACTTCGCGCACCGTGCCCTGGCCGACCCGGGCGAGGGCGGCGTTTCCCGCCTTGTCCCGGTCCTCGGCGGTCAGCGCGGGCAGGTTGGCATCGTCGTCGTGTCCGGGTGCGTCGGCGGTGGCTACCCGGAGCGACCGCTCGAGTTCGACCTTGGCGTTGCTGGCATCCGGGAGCCGGAAAGCGGCGGTCGGGGTGCTTGCTGCGACTGCTACTGTGGCGCCACCGAGAATCGCCGCCGCGGCCGCCACTCCCGTGATCAGCAGTGCTTTTTTGCCCATGACAAACTCCTCTCATGTGATGTTCATAGTCTGCTCCCGCAGGCAACGGCACACAACGATGAATGCAAACCGGGGCCTGCGTTAACCTTGTAGCTGGCAGTTTTCCTTATCCGCTGCCCATCCAGATCCCCCGGCAGCTGAAGGAGAGTGCGTGTCCCGCTCCGCCCTGTCCTCCGCCGACGCCATCAGCGCCCGGCTGCGCGACCTCGAACTCCTCACCAAGGGTCCCGCCTGGGCGCTGACCCGCTCGGCGCCATGGGTGATAGCCGTGCTGCAGGCCTCCTTCACGCGCACCCGGCCGCAGCTTCCGCTGGAACAGTTCCACGCCGACGTCGACGCCTTCCTTGAGCAGCTCCGCCGCCAGGACCCGGGGCTGGGTGGTTCCGCTAACGGGAAGACCTTTGGCGATGAGTGGACCCGCAAGAACTTCCTGACCCGCCGGAACCAGTCCGGGCAGATCGTGTACGAGGTCACCGAACCCGCCGCCCGGGTCCTCGCCTTCCTGGACAGTCTCTCCAGCGAACGCTCCACGCTTAATGGTTCACGGCTCGGCACGCTGCTGGGCGACGTCGAGAAGCTCGCCAACGAGACGAACCCGGACCAGAGCGCCCGGTTGGAGTCCCTCGAGGAGGAGATCGGCGAACGGCGCCAGCTGATCCAGGACATCAGCTCGGGCGACTTTGACGGCCTGCTCGATGACGAGGAAGCCGTGGAAGCCGCCGGGAACATCCTGGATCTCGCGGCGAGCCTGCCCGCGGACTACAAAAAGATGCGTGACCGGATCGAGGAGCTGGTGGGCGAGCTCCGCAACCAGATCATCGAGGAGTCCCTGAGTAAGGGCGCCACGATGGCCCAGGTGCTGGAAGCGGACAAGCGTCTCCGGCAGAGCCCCGAGGGCAGGACCTTCCGTTCCTTCACGGCGTTCCTGGAGGACCCGCAGCAGCAGTTGCGTTTCCGTTCGGCGATCGGCGAGGTCCTGAGCCGGCAGTTCGCGGATGACCTCAGCCATGACGAACGCGAGACGCTGAAGAACCTGGTGGCGGAACTGCGGACCCAGCACAGCCAGATCCAGCGCATTTACGGCAAGCTCAGCGAAAGCCTTAACACGTACGTCCAGAGCGACGACTTCCGCCAGTCCGTCCGGCTCCGCAAGGTCCTCCGGGAGGCCGAGCAGGCCATCCGGTCCCTGCCGTACGAGCGCGAACGCCCGGGGCTGGTCCGTGGCCCGGTGCTGTTCAACGCCGGCTTCGAATCCCTGGCCATGGTCAAGCTGTTCGACCCGGACGAATTCGCGGCTCCGCCCAAGCTGGCTGACCCGATCGCCTTCAGCGACTCGGACCGGGTGCGCTCGCCGCGGACCGGGAAAGCGAGTCCCGAGGCGGTCCGCGCCGCGTTCGCCGGTGCTTCCACCCTGGCCGGGGCCTGGGCGCAGCTCCCGGCCGGGGAACGCCACATCAACTCGATCCGTGCCCTGCTTTCCCACGCCCTGCACGAGGGCGCCGGCTTTGACCGCGGGGCCTGGGAAACTCTCGACTTCGAACAGATCGACGGCTCCACGCGCACCGCGTACCTGCCGGTCGTCACGCTCAAGAAGGACTGAAGATGACTGAAGACATCACAACGGCGGACGTGCAGCCCGCGCCTGCGGAGCCTGCCCAGCACGTCCACGCCGACCCCTTCACCGTCACCCCGCGGGACACCTTCGTGGACGGCGCCGCGCTCTTCGCGGGGGACACCGGCGTGCTCCCGATGAAGGTCCGCCAGGCCCTCGTGAAACTTCTCAAGGGCCCGTACATCGACGGCGGCCGGGACGAGAAGCTCTGGACCACCCTGCTGGACAACCAGCTGATCCTGCGCAGCCGCCTGTCCGAACTCTTCCTGACGCTGCAGCTGGACCACGAACGCAAGGTGGCCGTGCTGCGCCCGGTGGACCCCGAGGCCATCGGCGGCAGCACCCGCTCCAGCATCCTGCGCCAGCAGCGGGCCCTGAGCCGCGTCGAAACCATCGTGCTGCTCCGCCTGCGGCTGCTCCTGGACCGCCACGTCACCGCCCAGACGGACCCCACGATCACCCGCGAGGAAATCGCCGAACTCGTCGCCCACTACCAGCCCGCCGGCCAGCAGGACGCCCTCCGCGATTCCGACGTCGTCAACCGCGCCATCACCAAGCTCCTGGCCCGCCAGCTCCTCCTGGCCACCGGCCTGGACGAGGTCTACACGATCTCCAACGCCCTCCCCCTGGCCCTCCCGTTCGAAAACATCGGCGACATCCCGGCCCAAATCGACGCCCTCATTGCGGCCTCCACCGACCCCTCCGGCACAGAACCCCTGCTGGAGCTCGACGCGGAGAAGCCCGCGGAGGACGACGCTGAGGACGACGACGCAAACGACGACGATTCCGTGACGGACAGCAGCGGCGACCCCGGGGACATGCGGCAGCATGCGTCTAAGCGAGGAACGAGCGAGCATGCAGAGCATGTGTCCGGTGGCGCCGCGGAAGGTGACCACTCCGAAGGGGCGGGGGCGGNNNNCCGTCGTCGTCACCCAGCCCCGCCAACAACGAAGCGCAGGCAGCCAAGTGAGCATCGCGACAATGCTGCCGATGGGCGAGCTCACCAACCCGGGTCAAATGCGCCTGGCCCTCGTCCAGGTCGTCAACTGGGGCACCTTCCATGGCGCCCACACAATGCACGTGGACCGCAACGGCACCCTGCTGACCGGCAATTCCGGCGTCGGCAAGTCCACGCTGTTCGACGCGATGCTCCGGGTCTTCGATGCGAGGCCGCGCTCCAACGAGGCCGCGGCCCAGCGTGCCGGCGGCGCGGTTGAGGACAAACGCACCACATTCACGTACATGCGCGGCAAGGTGGGGGACAAGGCGGTCGGCGAGGGCTCGGCCAGCGCGTTCCAGCGCCCCGGCGCCACGTGGTCCGCCGTCGCCCTGACGTTCGACAACGCCGCGGGCACCCGGGTGACGGTGTCGGCGCTGTTCGACCTGCCCAAAAACGGCACGGAGTCCAGCGTCGGGCGGTACTACCTGATCGACAACAAGCCGCTGGACCTCACTGCTATCGAGGGCATCGCGGAGAAGCGTTTCACCAAATCGGCGCTGGACGCGATCTTCCCGGACGCCCAGGTCTTCGATGTGCACAAGGCCTTCGCGGAACGCTTCCGGCGCCTGCTCGGGATCAACTCGGACCAGGCGCTGCCCCTGCTGCGCGTCATCCAGGCCGGCAAGGGCCTCGGCGGCAGCGTCAACAACTTCTTCCGCGACCAGGTCCTGGACGCGCCCGCCACGCTGGCCGCGGCGGATGACGTCGTCGAGGAGTTCAGTAACCTGATGTCCATCCGGCAGCGGCTCGAGGACGTCCGGCAGCAGCGCGACCAGCTGGCACCGGTCCCCGGGCTGAACAAGGAATATGCCCAGTCGCTGCTCGACGCGAACCGCCTGCGGGACCTCGCCGGCGAGGAATTCGAGGCGTACAGGCAGCAACTGGCCGTCACGGTCCACGAGAAGACCCTGGAACGATTCAAAGCGCTGGCCCAGGCGAAAGCCAAGGAACTCGGCGCCGAACGCGGCATCCGGGACGGACTGGCCAAGGAGCTGCGCCAGCTCGAGGCGGACTACAACAACCAGGGCGGCAACGCGATCTCCGCGATCGAGCAGTCGCTCGAAAACGCCCGGGTGGGGCTCAAGCTCCGCCAGCAG
The DNA here is from genome assembly GCF_000427315.1 of Arthrobacter sp. TB 26. Taxonomy (GTDB): domain Bacteria; phylum Actinomycetota; class Actinomycetes; order Actinomycetales; family Micrococcaceae; genus Arthrobacter. The sequence continues at coordinate 3,697 of NZ_AUPJ01000540.1, read as the reverse complement.
GTGGAGGAATCAGCCCGGAAGGCCCTCGCCGACGCCGGCCTGGAACTTCAGTGGTCCCCGGCCGGCTGGGAGCAGGCGCACGAGCACGCGGCCGCCCGCTCGGCCGAGCTCAAGGACGACTCGGAGGCGCTCAAGGAACTGCGCTTCGAGGCCTTCGACGGCCACGCGACCAGGAAGCGGGAGCTCGCCGCCGCCCAGCAGGAACTGGTGTCGCTCAAGACGCGCAAGTCCCTGCTGCCGCCGTCGAGCATTGAAAACCGCAGCGCGATCGCGGCGGCCACCGGCGTCCCCGAGGAGCAGATGCCGTTCGGCGGCGAACTGATCGACCTCGCCGAGGGCCACGAACAATGGCGGCCGGCCNCCGCCGAGCGTGCCCTGCGCAGCCTCGCCACCACGCTTCTGGTCCCCGGCGAGCACTTCGCCGCCATCACCCGCTACCTCAACGACCATTCCGTCCGCGGTGCGCTGCGCGCGGTGGACGTCTCGAAGCCCCTTGCCGGCGGCGCGCTGGCCGTCGAGGACGCGGCCGACGGCGATCTGCTCACCAAGCTGGACATCCTCGCCGTGGGTGCGGCAGCGGACGCGGGCGGGTGGATCCGGGAACGGATCGCCCTCGATTTCGCCTACCCGTGTGTTGAAGACCCGGACGAACTTGCCCGCCTGGACAAGGGCCTGAGCCTGGGCGGTGTGGTCAAGCGCAACCGCCACACCGTGGAAAAGGACGACCGCAACACGTCCCGGCAGGACTATGTCCTCGGCTTCGACAACGCCGCCAAACTGGAGCTCGTGGCCGCACAGGTCGAGGACCTGCAGCAGGAACTGACCAAGGCCGCCGAGCTCGCGCAGAGCCGGGAAGAATCGCACCAGGGGATGAGCCGGCAGCTCGAGGCCCTGCGCCGCGTCGCCGAGGACCACCGCCCCTGGGAACAGGTGTCGGCCGCCGTCGCGGCGGACGAACTCGCCCGGATCGAGCAGCGCCTCAAGGACGCCCTCACCGCGCAGGCGGACCTGGAACCGCTGCGCGCCAACATCGAGGCGGCCCGGCACAAGCACCAGTCCAGCACCGAGGCCGCGGCCGTGCTGCAAAGTGAATACAGGGCCGTCGACGCGCAGCTGTCCACCGCCGATTCCCTACTGGACGCCGCACGGCAGCGCCTGGCCCAGCAACCGCCGTCGGACGCCACTGTCACGGCGCTGGAACCGTACTTTGCGGACTTCGGCGACGTGCTCGAGATGCATGAGCTGGACAACCTCGCCAACCAGGTCCGGACCCGGCTCCTCGCCGAGCTGCATGTGGCCGAATCCCGTGGGCAGGCCACCTCGGAGCGGCTCACGCGGACCTTCGAGGGCTTCGTTCGTGAGTGGGGGACGGCGATTTCCGCGGACCACGGCACCTCGATCGGCGCCGCGGGGGAGTTCGAGTCCCGCTACCACGCCATTGTCAGCGACGGCCTGCCCGCGCAGGAGGCCGAATTCCGGCAGTTCTTCAACCAGCGCACGCATGAATCCTTCAGCACGCTGCTGCACCTCCTGGACGAGGAACGCCGTTCGATCACCAGCCGCATCCTGCCGCTCAACGGGATCCTCTCCGAGGTGAACTTCCACGAGGGCAGCTTCCTGGAACTCGACATCAAGCAGACCCTGCCCGCCACGGCGAAGCAGTTCAAGGACGCGATCCAGAACGCGCTCAAGGTCCGTCACAGCCGTCCGGGAAAGACCGTGACTGCAGCGTCCGCCGCGCTGGCGCCGGGTGCCTCCAGCCCGGAAACGGACGACGACGCCGAGCTCACCACCCGCTACAAATCGCTCGAAACGCTCGTGAAGCGGCTC
>NZ_AUPJ01000540.1:0-1857 GCF_000427315.1 Arthrobacter sp. TB 26 | reverse complement strand
GGAGGACCGGCGCTGGCGAGCCGACGTGCTGGACGTCCGGGGACACCTCTTCATCCAGTGCAAGGAGCACCGCGAGGTCCAGGGCTCTGGTTCCAAGCCGGCGGCCAAGGGCGGTCGGACGAAGGCCGAAGTCTTTATGCATGCGGACACCGGCTCGATGTCCGGCGGCGAGCGGCAACGCTTTACCGCGTTCATCATGGCGGCGGCTCTGAGCTATCAGCTGGGCATCGCCGAGCAGGGCTTCACCACCTACGGCACGGTGATGATGGACGAGGCGTTTGTGCTGGCTTCGGAGGAATTCGCCGGCGCCGGCATCAAGGCGCTGCACGAGTTCGGTTTCCAGCTGCTCCTGGCCGCGCCGGAAAACGTGATCGACCTGTCCCGGCACCTGGGGTCCGTCACCGAGATCCTGCGGGACAAACGCACCAACCGCTCCGGTGTGCTCACGGCCCCCGTGATCGGCCCGCGCCCCGTACCGGAGGGAACCTGGCGCTCCGAGGCGAACCCGGTGGACATCGTCCTCCGCTGACCGGCGTACGTCCAACCCCAACGCGGGGTCACTTACCGCCCATGATCCCCACCGGGATGGGCCGTGAGTGACCCCGCGTTGCTGGTTATGGGGCGGAAAGCGGCCGCCAGGCAATTACGTTACGAAAGATTTGCTTAATTATGGCAAGGATAGGCTAGCCTTACTTAGATTCGCATCATTGACCTAAGGAATCCCATGCCTCTCCCTGCCCCGAGCCGTGCCGTGCCCACGCGCCGCTTCCTCCGCGCCACCGGCCAGGCAACTGCCGTCCTGGCCGCCGTCGCGCTCTCCCTGACGGCCTGCTCCACCGGCCCGGCCAGCTCGCCCGCGGCCGGTGCCCCCAGCCAGTCGGCCAGTTCCGCGTTCCCGGTGACCATCAAGCATGTGTTTGGCGAGACCACCATCAAGGAACAGCCGAAGCGGGTCGTCACCGTCTCCTGGGTCAACGACGACGTGGCGATTGCCCTCGGCGTGGTACCGGTCGGTGTCCCGAAGAACGAATGGGGCGGCAACGGCCAAGGTTCCACCCCGTGGAAGGACGCCGCCCTTGATGCGCTCGGCGCAGGCTTCGGTTCGGCGAAGGCCCCGGCCCAGTTCTCCGAGGCCGACGGCGTCAACTTCACCGAGATCGCCAAGCTCAACCCGGACGTCATCCTCGGCGCCTACTCCGGCCTGACGGAAGAGGACTACAAGAAGCTCAGCGAAATCGCCCCCGTGGTGGCCCACCCCGACGTGGCCTATGGAACACCGTGGCAGGATTCCACGGCCATCATCGGCAAGGCGCTCGGCAGGGAAGCCGAAGCCGCCAAGCTGGTCGCCGACACCGAGGCCACCATCCAGGACAAGGTTTCGGAATACCCGCAGCTGGCCGGTAAGAGCTTCATCTACGGAAACCTGGAACCGGCCAAGGGTGACGGCGTCAACGTCTACACCGCAAACGACAACCGCCCCCGCTTCCTCCGCGAGATCGGCATGAAGCTGGCCCCCGTGGTGGAAGACAATTCCAAGGGTTCCAAGGAATTCTTCATCCCCTGGTCCGCCGAGAAGGCCAACGAACTCACGTCCGACGTCTTCGTGACCTGGGTCCCGGACTTAAAAACCGCCGATTCAATCAAGACCGACCCCCTGCTGGGCCAGATCCCGGCCATCAAAAACGGTGCCCTGGTGGCCGACTCGGACAACACCCTCACACTGTCCATCTCCGCTTCCTCGCCGCTGAGCCTGCCCTGGGCCCTGGACACCTTCCTGCCCCAGCTGGCGATTGCAGCGGACAAAGTCCCTGCCGCGGTGAAGTAAGCACCGATCCGTGAGCCCACTTACGACGACGG
>NZ_AUPJ01000539.1:5593-7087 GCF_000427315.1 Arthrobacter sp. TB 26 | reverse complement strand
GCCGCCGAGCTCTCCGCCAAGTACTTTGGCGGCCGGGCTGTACCGTCCTCGGTCCGCTGGGTGGGCAACCAGAACTCCCGCTGGGGGTCCGCGACGCCGTCGGACGGGACCATCCGGCTGTCGGACAAGCTTCAGCCGATGCCGCAGTGGGTCATCGACTATGTGCTGCTGCATGAGCTGGCGCACCTGCTCGTCGCCGGCCATAACGCCGCGTTCTGGCGGCTGCTCGAGGCCTACCCGGAAACCGGCCGGGCCAAGGCCTTCCTCGAAGGCGTCTCCTTCGCCACCTCCCGCGGACTCATGCCTGCCGGCGACGACGATGACATCGACGTCGCCGACGCTGCCGCCTTCGCCGACTAGCGCGGCAGCCTGTTAGGGCTTGGGGTTGTCGCCCTCTCCGGGTGCGGCGTCAGTTCCGGGCTCGCCGGGCTGTTCGGCGCCACCAGTCTCGGCGGAGCCGTCGCCGGCTGCCCCGTCATCCTCAGGCTCGTCGAATCCGCCGCTCAGCAGCTTCTGCAGCGCATCGTCCACCTCGGAGTCGCTGGCCTCAGCCAGCTTCCGGCGTTCGCTGAAGCCTTTCGGATCTTCCAGGTCCTCGGCGGTGGGCAACAGATCCGGATGCTGCCAGATCGCGTCGCGGCCGTCGATTCCGCGTTCATCCTTGAGCGAGGCCCACAACGCTGCGGCCTCCCGGAGCCGGCGCGGCCGCAGCTCCAGTCCCACGAGGGAGGAAAATGCGTGTTCAGCCGGTCCTCCGGTGGCGCGGCGGCGGCGCACCGTCTCGCGCAGCGCCGCGGCCGAGGGCAGCAGCTTCTCGGTGGCGGCCCAGCTCAGTTCATCCACCCAGCCCTCCACGAGGGCGAGTGCGGTCTCAAGCTTCTCAAGGGCCTGGTCCTGGGCGGGGGTGCGCTGCGGCATAAAGACGCCCTGGGACAAAGCCTCCTGGATGCCTTCCGGGTTGCCCGGATCCAGCTCGCGGGCGAGTTCCTCGATCTTCGAGGTGTCGATGTGGATGCCGCGGGCATACGCTTCGATCGCGCCGAGGAGGTGCCCACGCAACCAGGGTACCTGGACGAACAGCCGGGCGTGGGCGGCTTCGCGGACGGCCAGGAACAGCCGGATGTCGTTCTCCGGCAGGCTGAGGCCTTCGCCGAATTTGGCCACGTTCGAGGGCAGCAGCGCCATTTCGAGGTCGGCGAGGGGTACACCGATGTCCGTGGAGCTGACCACCTCGGCCGACAGGGCGCCGATGGCCTGGCCCAGCTGCATGCCGAAGATCGCCCCGCCCATGTTCTGCAGCATGGAGGACGCGCCGCCCATCATGGACTTCATTTCCTCCGGCATCTGCTCCGTCATGGCGGTGGACAGTGCGTTGGCGATGCTGTTGGCGACCGGCTCGGTCAGCCGTTTCCAGGTGCCGAGCGTTTCCTCGACCCACTCCGCCCGGGACCAGGCCCGGCCGATCAGGCCGGTGGCCGGCAGCCCGGTGACCTG
>NZ_AUPJ01000539.1:0-5587 GCF_000427315.1 Arthrobacter sp. TB 26 | reverse complement strand
AAGCCACAGCTCGGCGAGCCGCAGCGCCTCATCGACCTCGCGGGACTGCTGCGCCGTGACGGACGGGTCGGAGCCGCTTGCGGCCACGCGCCGGGCGTTTTCATGGGCCAGCTGCCAGTTGACGGGGCCCTCCGAGGAGGCGCTCATCATGGCCTGGACCTGGGAGAACATCTGGGCGAGGAGGTTGGGGTCATCCGGAAGGCCCGCGGCCTTCGCCAGTTCCGCGGGGTCGATGTTCCCCAGGCCCTGGCCGCCCATCAGGTTCTTCAGCATTTCTGCCAGCGGATCCTTGGGTTCCTCGTCGCCATTGGACGGATTAAGTGGGTTGGAGGTCATGATCCCGCCGATCGTCGGTGTGGCTGCTTCTCACGTTCACGGTACCCCGCAGCCAGCGGGCTGTCTGCTGAAACCCCGCCACGTTCGCTGTCGGCAAAGAGCCCAGCCGGCAGCCGAGCGCGTAGTGTTGGAAACTGGAATATTGGCAGGCGGAAGCCGCGGCGCAGGCCGCGGACGCGGTGCGCTGATCAGGGGTCCGCAGGATCCCCGGGCGCCGGCACGGAGAGGTCCTTCATTGACGATTACGCAGGGTGACCAGCCCGCCAGCGGGCAGGCGGCCGGGCAGTCCCGGGGCCGACGTTCCCTCCTCCCCGGATCCGGTTCGGGCCGGAAGCGGGACAAACGGTCCTCAGCCATGCTCGTCTCAGGTCTGCTGGCCCTGGCGCTCGGCGTCACCGCCGTGAGCCTGCCCGTCCCGTACGTCGTCGAATCACCCGGTCCGACGTTCAACACCCTGGGCAAGGACAACGGCACACCCGTTATCAGCGTGACCGGCCACGAGACGTTTCCCGCGAAAGGCAACCTGGACCTGACCACCGTCTACGTCGACGGCGGCCCCAACGGGCCGGTGACCGTCGTCGAGGCGTTTTCTGCCTGGCTCAACGGCGCCAAAGCCGTCTACCCGGAGGAACTCATCTTCCCCACCGGTGTGACGAAGGAACAGTCCCAGCAGGAAAGCGCCGTCGCGATGACCACCTCGCAGGAGAACGCCGTCGCCGCAGCCCTGAAGGAACTGGGCATCGCGTTCGAACAGAAGATGCAGGTCGCGGCAATCCCGGATGGCTCGGCCTCCGCGGGCAAGCTCCAGGACAACGACGTGATCGTGTCCGTCAACGGCAAGCCGGCGACGGCGCTGAGCGTCGTCCAGTCCGAGCTGGCGGCCGGCAACGGCGCGCCGGTGGATGTCGCCGTCGACCGTGACGGCAGCAACGTGACGGCCAGCATCACTCCGTCCAAGACCTCCGCAGGCCGGTTCATCCTCGGGGTCATGCTGCAGTACAAATTCAAGTTCCCCTTCGACGTCAAGATTTCCCTGGACAAGGTCGGCGGTCCCAGCGCCGGGATGATGTTCGCCTTGGGCATCATGGACACCGTCACCCCCGGCGACCTGACCGGCGGGAAGCACGTCGCAGGTACCGGAACCATTACCCCCGACGGCGCGGTCGGCCCGATTGGCGGGATCAGCCAGAAGATGCACGGCGCGCGGTCCGGCGGTGCCACCCTGTTCCTCGCGCCGGCCGCCAATTGCGACGACGTCGTCGGGCATATCCCGGACGGATTGCAGGTGGTTCGGGTCGAGAATCTGGCCGATGCACGTAAAGCGGTCGAACTTGCCGCGTCAGGGGCCGACACATCGGGGCTTCCGGTTTGTTCCAGCAACTAGACTGGCCGCGGAACTAAGATTCGCCGCCACTCGTGGCACCTATGACGGCTTCGCCGCCCAGTGGGGGGTGGGGCCGATGGCCGCTTCAAGGCAGCAACTGAGTTCCGGCAACGAAGCGCCGCACTGATAACTAAAAACCAGTAACTGTCGACCAGCTATGAGGTACCGAGTTTGTCCCGTCCAGCCAGCACAGTCCCACCCGGAAGACCCCAGCAACGACGAGGCGCACTGACGCCGACGTTAATTGTTGTGGCCTTGATCGTGGTCGGCTTCATATTCTTCGCCAATGTCTGGACGGACGTCCTGTGGTACCAGCAGCTGGGCTTCTTCGAAGTTTTCCTGACCGAGAATCTGGCACGCATCGTCATCTTCCTGGTTGGCTTCGCGTTGATGTTCTCCGCCGTCTTCTTCGCCATCCGGATCGCCTACCATGCCCGCCCCGTGTACGCGCCGGACTCCGAGATCCGGGACAACCTGAACCGCTACCAGGTCCAGCTTGAACCGATCCGCCGCGTCGTCATGATCGGCCTGCCCGTCCTCTTCGGACTGTTCGCCGGAAGCGCCGCGGCCAGCCAGTGGCAGAAGGTGCTCCTGTTCCTGAACCAGGAACCCTTTGGCCAGAACGATCCTCAGTTCGGGCTCGACATCAGCTTCTACCTGATGACCCTGCCGTTTCTGGGCTTCGTGACCGGATTCCTGATCAGCGTCGTCATCGTTGCCGGCATCGCCGGTATCCTGACCCATTACCTTTACGGCAGCATCCGGATCATGGAACGCGGCATCTTCACCAGCCGCGCAGCGCAGATCCATCTCGCCGTCTCCGGTGCAGCTTTCCTGCTGCTGCTGGGCGTCAACTTCTGGCTGGACCGCTACAGCTCCGTGCAGAACAGCGGCGGCCGCTGGGCCGGCGCGCTGTACACGGACGTCAACGCCGTCATCCCGACCAAATCCATCCTGGCCGTGGCCGCGGCCCTCGTCGCAGTCCTGTTCATCGTCGCTGCCGTGATCGGCAAGTGGCGGCTGCCTGTGATCGGTACCGCCATGCTCGTTATCACCTCGATCCTGGCCGGCGGCGTCTACCCCTGGGTGATCCAGCAGTTCCAGGTCCGGCCCTCGGAGCAGACGCTCGAGAAGAAGTTCATCGAGCGCAACATCAGCCTCACCCGCTCGGCCTATGGCCTGGATAAGATCCAGGAGACGCGGTACAACGCCACCACCAACGCCACCACCGGCGCCCTGGCTCCCGACGCGCAGACCACGGCCAACATCCGGCTGCTGGACCCCAACCTGATCTCGGACGCGTTCTCGCAGCTCGAGCAGTACCGGCCCTACTACCAGTTCCCGAGCGCCCTGAACGTGGACCGCTACGAGATCGACGGGAAGATCCAGGACACCGTCATTGCGGTCCGCGAGCTGAACCCGGACGGGCTGAGCGCCAACCAGCAGTCATGGCTGAACCGCCACGTCGTCTACACCCACGGCTACGGAGTCGTCGCCGCGAAGGGCAACAAATTTACCGTCGACGGCAAGCCCGATTTCCTGCAGTCCGGCATCCCGTCCACCGGCGTGCTCGGCGATGACTCGACCTACCAGCCGCGGGTCTACTTCGGCGAGAACTCGCCCGACTACTCAGTGGTCGGCGCCCCCGAGGGCTCCCAGCACCGCGAGCAGGACCGGCCAGCCGCCAAGGAAGGCGATGGCGAAACGCAGTACACCTTCACTGGCGACGGCGGCCCGAACGTGGGCAGCTTCTTCAACAAGGTGCTCTACGCGATCAAGTTCCAGTCCTCGGACCTGCTGCTTTCTGACGGCGTCAACCCCGAGTCCCAGATCCTGTACGACCGTAATCCCCGGGACCGCGTCGAAAAGGTTGCCCCGTACCTGACAGTGGACGGCAACGCCTACCCCGCGGTCGTGGACGGCCGGGTGAAGTGGATCGTGGACGGCTACACCACCAGCCAGTACTACCCCTACTCCCAGCAGGAACAGCTCTCCGCGGCCACCGCGGACTCCCAGACCACCTCCGGGCGGACAGCCTCCCTGCCGAACACCTCGGTCAACTACATCCGCAACTCGGTCAAGGCCACCGTGGATGCCTACGACGGAAAGGTAACGCTGTATGCCTGGGACGACCAGGACCCGGTCCTGAAGGCGTGGCAGAACATCTTCCCGTCCTCGCTGAAGCCGTTCTCGGAAATGTCCGGGGCGCTCATGAGCCACGTCCGGTACCCGGAAGACCTCTTCAAGGTCCAGCGGGAACTCCTGGGCCGTTACCACGTCACCCAGGCGGACAACTTCTACACCAACAATGACGCCTGGAGCGTCCCGAACGATCCGACCGTCCAGGACGACGTCAAGCAACCGCCGTACTACATGTCCTTGAAGATGCCCGACCAGGACAAACCGGCCTTCCAGCTGACGTCCTCCTTTATTCCGCAGGTGGTCAACGGCAACGCCCGCAACGTGCTGTACGGCTTCCTGGCCGCGGACTCCGACGCGGGAAACCAGAAGGGAGTGAAGGCAGAGAGCTACGGCCAGCTCAGGCTCCTTCAGATCCCGCCGGAAGCCAATGTCCCCGGCCCCGGCCAGGCCCAGAACAAGTTCAACTCTGATCCCACGGTGTCGCAGGCCCTGAACCTGCTGCGCCAGGGTGCTTCGGCGGTCCTCAACGGCAACCTGCTGACACTGCCTGTCGGTGGGGGCATGGTCTACGTGCAGCCCGTCTACCTGCGCTCCACGGGGGAGACCTCGTACCCCACACTGCAGCGCGTTCTGGTGGCGTTTGGTGACAAGATCGGTTTCGCACCGACCCTGGATGAGGCCCTGAACCAGTTGTTCGGCGGTGAGTCGGGAGCCAGTGCCGGCGATTCGGCCAACAACGGGCAGACACCCGCGACGCCGGCGCCTGGCGGCACTACGCCCGCGCCGGGCAGCACAGACGCCAAGGCAGAGCTGAAAGCTGCCCTGAACGAGGCGAACGCCGCCATCAGGGCCGGCCAGGACGCCCTCGCCAAGGGCGACTTCGCAGCCTACGGTGAACAGCAGAAGAAGCTCTCCGCGGCACTGCAGCGAGCGATTGACGCCGAGGCCAAGATCGCGGCGACGCCGGTTCCAGCACCGACGGCCACCCCGGCGCCGGAAACCACAACGCCGGCCGCAACCCCCGCGCCGACGCCGAGCAGCTGACGCACGGCCAACTGAAGCAGGCTGACTGATACACGGTCCAAGGCCGGGTTCGCGCTCCTCTGGAGCGTGAACCCGGCCTTTTCCGCTCCCGCCAATCCACGGGGCGCGTCATGCCCCGGTCTCGGGAGACGCACATCACGCCACCTCGATTTGGCCTCAAGTTCACCGGCAGGTAGAGTTGATCTTGCGACGCGGGGTGGAGCAGTTCGGTAGCTCGCTGGGCTCATAACCCAGAGGTCACAGGTTCAAATCCTGTCCCCGCAACTGAAGAGAAGGTCCGGAACACTGGAAACAGTGTCCCGGACCTTCTGCTTTAAGCCGGCTGCTCGGGGCCAGTGATAACGGTCTGCGGACTCGGGCGCGTCCTGGGTTCGGCCCGTCGCATGCGGTCCGGGGGCACTTTGACACGGACACGCCGCAAACACCGGACCTAAGGGCCGTAACCGTGTTCAAAGGCGCCCCGGACGGCGAACGGCGCCGTCCGCAGTTCCGGTCCGCAGCCGGCCCGCAACCGCCTGCTTGTTCCGGACCGGTGTCAGGCCGCAAACCAGACATTCCAGAGACCAGCACGCATCCGAGCCGCCCAAAGCTTTGCCAGGCTTAGTGACCCCGGATTTGCCCCGCCGGCACAGGGAAGCAGGCCAAATCCATACACAGGATTTGACCCACATCCCGTGGCGG
>NZ_AUPJ01000538.1:904-1065 GCF_000427315.1 Arthrobacter sp. TB 26 | reverse complement strand
CGGGACGCTGTTTCAAGGAGGACAGGTCGACGGCGCCCCGCAGGTTGAGCGGGTTGGCGGCAGCTGGCGGGACCGGGCGGGAAGCTGGCGAAGTCATGGTTCCACTCTAGCCACATCGGCCCGGGCCGGTGCCACTCGAAGGGGCCGGGCGACAGAAAAGA
>NZ_AUPJ01000538.1:0-898 GCF_000427315.1 Arthrobacter sp. TB 26 | reverse complement strand
CCTCGCGGCCGGGTCTCTTCTGTCGGTGCTGATTCTTTAGGTGCCGTTTGCGGCCGGGCCTACTTGAAGCTGGCTCCCACGAGGCCCCGGGTGGCGGCCACGAGTTTCATCGGGTCCTGGGACCCTGCCGGCGGGATGTAGACGGCCACGGACTCGGCGAAGTTCAGCACCATGCCGGTGCTGGTCTCCTTGCCGCCGGCCAGGGCGGCTGCGTCATCGCCGATCGTCAGCTTGTCGCCGGACGCCTTCGGGGTGCCATCGAAGCCGAAGTTCAGGCGGCCCAGTGCCAGCGCCCCGCCGTCGGCGGTCCGGAACACCACAACGCTTTCCGGGACCAGCTTGTGGGTGAAGGAGAAGGTGCCGTTGACACCGGAGTTCACCACATCGGCCTGGTAGGCCAGCGTGTCCGCGATGTACGGGGAGGATGCGCCCTCGGCGAGCTTGTCCTTGAACGCGGAGTCAGCGGAGTTCAGCCGGTCGCCCAGGCCGCCCAGCGCTTCCTCGCCGCTGTAGAGCAGCCCCGACTTGTCCGCGGGTGCCAGCGTCTCGGTGCCGCCGCGCGCGATCCCCGGGAAGGTGGTTCCCGGCTGGAGCGGCGTGGTGAGGACCAGCTTGTAGTTCTCCCGCGGGGAAGCCTGGGTCAGGGTGAGCAGTTGCGGAACAACGTTGCCCTCGCCCTGGGTGACCGCCATGACGGTGCGCGGCCAGCTGCGCTTGTCGGTGACCACCGTGGTGAGGAGCTTGGTGGCACGGACCGGCATGCGGGCCTCGTACGAGCCGACCTGGGAACGGATCTTGTAGTTTTGGGTGCGGACCTCGAGCTCGGGCCCTGCCGCGCGGGGCTCCAGTTTGCTGGCATCCTTGGCGGCGTCGCCGGCGTCGACCGCGCTGGCAACCT
>NZ_AUPJ01000537.1 GCF_000427315.1 Arthrobacter sp. TB 26 | reverse complement strand
TGGCCCACTGGCCGACAGTTCAAGAAGGCCACGGAGGGTCATGATTACTACACTTACCGAGCGCTTGCGCGGGCTTGCCTCGCTCTTCTGGCGCGAAGTGGCCAAGTTCGGAGCGGTGGGCGGTGTTGCGTTCATCATTGACAACGGACTCACGTACTACCTGATGCACGGTCCGATGACCGACAGTGAGGCCAAAGCCCGCTTCGTCGGCGCCACCGTCGCAACCATCTTTTCCTGGATTGCGAACCGCTTCTGGACGTTCCGCCACCGCCGCCAGGACAATGTGCTCCGCGAGTTCGCGATGTTCATCCTGATCAACGGCATCGGCATTGGCATCTCCACCGGGTTCACCGCCCTCGCCAAGTACAGTCTCGGCGTGACGGACAAGAACATGCTGTTCGCCGCCGGCATCGTTGGCATCCTGGTCGCCACGGTGGTGCGCTTCTTCGCTTACCGCTTCCTGGTCTTCAACAAGGAACTCGACGAAGAGCCGGAGTTCTCGCACGACCACGAGATCATCGAACGGCACCCGCACACCCATCCCGGCCCCGTCGTCGGGAGCCCCGCCGTCGAGAGCCGCACCGTCGAGAGCCGCACAGTCGAGAGCCGCACAGTCCAGGGCCGCACAGTCCAGGGCCGCTCCGTCAAGGATTCCGAGCTGCCGGGCCCTCCGGCCTAACGGCAGTGTTCAGCTGCCGCTGACGCGTTCATCCGCGAGCAGCTTCTCCGTCACTGCGACGTCGGGGTGCACCAGCACCACCGAGCCGTCGCCCAGCCAGGCACCCAGGGCATGGGCGAGGGCTGTCTCCAGGCCGTCGCCGGCGGGCACCAGCAGCCGCACGCCGTCCCCGTGCGGCGCCGCGAAGCCGTCAAGCAGCCCGCCGTGGGTGTGTTCCGTTCCCGCGGCGGCCAGCACGGCACGCCGCGAGGCTTCCGGGTCCACGTGCGGCATAAAAACGTCGCCGTGGGAGCGCACCTCGGCGGCATAATCCACGACGCCGGTGGGCAGTTCGCCCGGCCACCGCATGGCCAACGCCGGCAGTGCCACTGCCAGGACGGCGTCGAAAGCCCCCTGTGCCGCACCGGGACCCGGATCGGCGGTGGCCAGCAGGTCCGCCCCGGCGTCGTCGAACACGACCTCCATGCCGAGCTGCCAGGCGGCGAGGGCAAGGATCACTGACTTCCAGTGGGCCGGCAGGTCCAGCCGCAACCGCGTCCCGGGTTCGGCATCGAGCTCGTCCTGCAGCAGGTTGGAAGTCTTCGCCACCCAGTTGTCCAGGACCCGGCCGGAGAGCTCAACCCGCTCGGAGTCAGGCCCGTACCAGGTGAGCCTGGGGGAGGTCGACTGGCCGGAACGCAGGGCTGTCATCAGTTCGATTGCCGGGATGCTCATGGGTTCATCTTGCCACGGCGGCCGCTTGTGTGATCTCTGTCATACGCCTCCGGACCGCCGTCGGGTGGCTGCCCGGGACCGTGCGGGAAAGTTCCCCGGGAATTCAGCAAAAACTCTCCGAAGTGCTCAGTACCCTGATTATTCCACGCGTTCTCCGGGGTGTTGCCGAAAAATCCCGGGCGTGGCGTGCCCCGGCTTTGGGTCTCAAGTTGATTATTATCTCCGCCGTGGCTTGACTCCCGGATACTTACACACGTGTAATTAGGTATCGAAGGCCAATGCGCGGAAACCGGCACTCAACCGAGTGTTCAAGGGTCAGGCAAGGGCTGCAAATCAGAGAGGGAACGCCAATGGGGCTAGCAGAGCGTATCCATGAAGAGGCCGTCGTTGCTGGGCAGGCCACGGCCAAGTACCGTTCACGCGGAGTGCCGAGCGACTGGTATGTAGATCCGGCCGATCCGGACGCAGCGGACCGCTATAACGAACACACCAAAGACTCGCTGCAGGACCAGGCGACCGCCTTCCTCGCGGCGCATGACGAACTTCTGGCCGGTCCGGACCAGGACAACGACCTTCACGATCCACCGATGGAACTCCAGACCCTCCATGCGGGCACCACGACGCAGCCGGTATGGATCGGATTGCCCTCCCAACAGGACTTCGACGACGAAGGCGAGCTCGGCTGGCAGACGGATGCGCTCTGCGCACAGACCGACCCGGAAGCGTTCTTCCCTGAGAAGGGCGGCTCCACCCGCGACGCCAAGAAGGTCTGCGGGGCGTGCAACGTCCGCTCCCAGTGCCTCGAATACGCCCTCTCCAACGACGAGCGTTTCGGAATCTGGGGTGGCCTCTCCGAGCGCGAGCGGCGCCGGCTTAGGAAGCGAGCGATCTAATTCTTCAGGAAGTACGAGTCACCGCCGTCGTGGTTTCCCACGACGGCGGTGACTTTCTCCCCAGGACCCTCGCGGCGCTGGCGGGTCAGACCCGGCCCGCGGACACCTGCATCGGGGTTGACACCGGTTCCCGCGACCAGTCCGCGGCCCTCCTCGAACAGGCTTTCGGCACAGCCAACGTCACCGTTTTCGACCAGCCCCGCAGCGGCATGGGCGGGGCCGTGCAGGCAGGCCTCAGCGCGCTCGCCCCCCGGGGCGACGGCGGCACTTCCGGCAGCGGNCCGTTGCCGGCGCGCCGGCCGAGTGGATCTGGCTGCTGCATGACGACGCCGCCCCCGCTCCCGAAGCCCTCGCCGAACTGCTCCAAGCCGTGGAACGCGCTCCGTCCGTCACGGTGGCCGGCTGCAAGCAGTTGGACTGGTACTCCGAGCGCCGGCTGATCGACGTCGGGCTCTCCACAAGCCGCTGGGCCGAGCGGCTGACCCTTATCGAAGCTGACGAGCTCGACCAGGGACAATACGACGGCCGCAGCGACACCTTCGCCGTCAACTCAGCCGGCATGCTGGTCCGCCGCGACGTCTGGGAAGACCTCCGCGGCTTCGACCCCGCCCTGCCGGGCAGCGGCGACGACGTCGACTTCTGCTGGCGCAACCGGCTGGCCGGACACCGGGTGGTGGTGGTCCCCAGCGCAAGGATGTTCCACGTCTCGCACCGCCCGCACGCGCTGGGCAACGCGACGGCGGCGCGCAAGGCACAGGTGCACCTCCGGCTCAAGCACGCCCCGGCGTGGAAGGTTCCGCTGCACGCGGCCGGCGCCCTGCTGGGCAGCATTTTCAAACTGGTCCTGAGTATCGCGGTGAAAGATCCGGGGCACGGTTTTTCGCAACTCTTGGCCACGTTCGGCGCACTCGGGCGCCCCGGGGCCGTGATCCGGGGGCGGCGAAACGCGCGCCGGACGCGCCGTATCCGGCGTTCTGTCATCAAGGGGCTGCAGACCCCGCGGCGTGAGGTCTGGGCGCACCGCCGCTCGCTGATGGAAGCCATCGGCGCGGACGACTCCGGGGATAGCCTGACCGGGAACGACCCGCTGGCCGAACAGCCCACCGGCGACTCGGCCGACGACTTCGCTGCACTGACCACCTCCGACCGTGGCTGGGTGGGCAATGGCGCGCTGCTCGCCATCCTGATCACCACCGCTGCCTCACTGATCGGCCTGCTCAACATCTTCCGGGCAGAAGCTGTCTCCGGCGGCGCGATGATTCCCGTCTCGCTGCGTCTGGGCGAAATCTGGAACCATGCCTCCGGCTGGTGGATCACCCTCGGCGCAGGGCTTCCCGGCCACGGCGACCCCTTCGGCTATGTCCTGTGGGTCCTCGGGGTGCTCGGTGCCGGCAATACCAACAGCGCACTCGGCTGGCTGCTGATCCTGGCCATGCCGCTTTCCGCCCTCGGCGCCTGGTTTGCCGCCGGTGCATTGACGCAGCGCCGCCGCCTCCGCCTGGCCGCTGCCCTCGTGTGGGCCGGAGCGCCCGCCCTCCAGGTCGCGCTCAACCAGGGCCGCGTCGGAGCCCTGGTTGTCCACGTCCTCATGCCCCTGCTGGTGCTCGCCCTGTTGCGGGCCACCGGCACCGCCGCGGGACGCGGTCGCTACGCCGTTCCGGCCCCCGGGGAGCGGCGCTTCACGGAAGCGCCCCCGGCGAAACCTGGGATCAACGGCACACCCTCCTGGACCGCCGCCGCCGCGGCCGGCCTGGCATTGGCGGTCGTTACCGCGGCAGCCCCATCGCTGCTGCTGCCCGGCGTCGTCCTCGTGGCACTGTGCGGCACGCTCCTGGGCCGTCGCGGGCGGACCGTCTGGTGGGCGCTGCTGCCCAGCCTTGCGCTGTTCGTGCCGTTCCTGGCCTCCACCATTGACCGGCCTCGCGCCCTCCTTGCCGACCCCGGCCTGCCGCTGGGCTTTGACGCCGCACCTTTGTGGCAACAGGCCCTGGGCCAGCCGCTGCGCTTCGGAGCCGACGGCGGCCTCACCGGCCTCCCGGTGTTCGGCGCAGGCACTGCCGTGCCGTGGGCGCTCCTGCTCGCCCTCCTGGTCGGTCTGCCCGTCCTGCTCCTGGCCGTGGCTGCACTGTTCCTGCCCGGCCGTGCACCGCGGAGTGCCCGGGCCCTCTGGGCCGCGGCACTGGTGGTGCTGGCCGGCGG
>NZ_AUPJ01000536.1:12877-30037 GCF_000427315.1 Arthrobacter sp. TB 26 | reverse complement strand
GACGGGACTGTTTGCGTGACCACGGCCGGTTTGGAGGAGTGCACGGTTTCCGGCCGGGACTGCAGCAGGAGCAGGTTTTCGCCGTCGGGCAGGTCGGTGTCGAGGGCCCACTCGATGTCCTGCGGGCACTTGTAGTGCTTCTCCGCGCGCTTGGCCATCTGCGCGACGGCGGTGAGTTCCGCGTCGCTGAGGCTGCGGCGGCCGCGGCGTTCGGCGTCGACCTCCCGCTCCACCAGGCGGCCGGCCGCGGCGTCCGGGACGAGCTCTGCGTGCTTGTCGCCGAGGTGTTCGGAGATGACGGTCAGGGTGACCTTGTCCAGCATGATGTTGTCCGGGGTGACCTGGCCGGAGACCACCATCTCGCCGACCCCGTAGGAGGAGTCGATGGTGATCTTGGAGCGGTCGCCGTTGGTGGGGTCCATGGTGATCGCGACGCCGGAGACGCGGGCGTTGACCATCTTCTGCACCACGACGGCCATCGAGAGGCCCTCGTTGGGGATGTTGTTTTTTAGCCGGTAAATGATGGCGCGGGAGGTGAACAGCGAGGCCCAGCACTGCCGGATGTGCTCAGTGACGGCCTTGACGCCGTCGAGCCAGAGGTAGGTGTCCTGCTGTCCGGCGAAGGAGGCGTCCGGGAGGTCCTCGGCGGTGGCGCTGGAGCGCACGGCCACCGGGACGGGTGCCTCGAAGCGGGACATCAGGGCCTCGTAGGCGCCGACGGTGAGCTCGCGCATCGCTTGCGGCACCGGGCGGGAGCAGATGTCCTCGCGGATGGCGGCGGAGACCTTGTCCACCTGGCCCATGTCCTCGGGGTCAAGATCGGCCAGGAGCTGGTGAATGTGCCGGGTGATGCCGGCTTCCTCCATAAAGGCGTCGAACTGGGCGGTGGTGACCACGAAGCCGGGCGGGACGGGCATGCCGGCGGAGGTCATGGTGACCAGGGAGGCGCCCTTGCCGCCGAGGTTTTCCAGCTTCGGTTCGATGCCGCCGTCGAAGAACTGGATGTATTCGTTGCTTTGCATATTTCTCAGGCCTTCCAGCTGACGGGGACGGTCTCGGGGACGCGGAAGGACAGATTCTCGCGGAACTTGATGTCATCGGCATTCATGACCTGCAGCTGGGGCGCCAGCCGGACAACCTCTTCCACGGCGATCTTCGCCTGGAGCTTGGCAAGCTTGTTGCCCAGGCAGTAGTGGATACCGAAACCGAAGGAGAGGTGCTCACGGGCGTTTTTCCGGTCGATATCGAAAGCCTCACCGTCGGGAAACTTTGACTCGTCACGATTCGCCGAGCCCAGGAGCAGCAACAGTCCTGAACCCTTGGGAATCTCCACCCCACCGACCACAGCGTCCCTAAGCGCCTTGCGCCGCCAGGCGACGATTGATCCCGAATAGCGCAGGACCTCTTCGATCGCGGCGGGGATCTTCTTGGGATCCTCGATGAGGCGCGACCAGTCCTCACGGCGATCCAAGACGAGGCGGAAGATGTTGGCGATCAGAGTGGTGGTGGTCTCGTGGCCGGCGAAGAGCAACGAGTACAGGACGGAGGCAATCTCGTGATCACTCAGTTCCGCACCCTCGGACTGCGCCTTGACCAGGTCTGCGGTCAGGCTGTCGCCGGCCTCCTCGTGGGCCACCTCGACCAGCCGCTGACATTCCTGCCAGTACTCCACCAGGTTGTGGGCGTGCGGGATCTGCTCCTCGTCGCTCAGATTGCCCCAGGTCATGGCGGCCCGGGAGTCGGACCAGCGCTTGTAGCTCGGGATCATGGCCACATCCGCCCCGATAAGCGTGAGGATCGTGATGGTAGGCAGGTCCACAGCCAGATCGCGGAACAAGTCGCCGCGGCGTTCGGGGCGGGCAAGCATGTTTGTGACCAGATGGACCACGTTCTGGCGGATGAAGGGCTCCAGTGCCTGGTAGCGGCGCGGCGTGAAAGCCTTCTGGACGATGCCACGGATCCGCGTGTGTTCCGGCGGGACACGGGCGGAAAGACCGGAATATGCGGTGAACCCTCCTTCCTCCATGATTTTCTTCGCAGCGGCACCGCGCTCCCGAACGGGCGCCTGGGCATTTTCGCTGGAAAACGTCTCCCACTCGTCGAAGACGGCCCGGATGTCGTCGTAGCGGGAGACAACGTAGAGGCCGACCCGCTCGTCGAACATCACGGGCTGCTCGGCCCGGAGTTCGGCGTAGGCCGGGAAAGGGTTCTTCTGCGCGAATGGCTCGTAGCCGTGATGGCCGGCAGGGGCCTCTGCGCCGTGGCCGAACGGGCAACCCGAGGATTCCGGTGCAACGATGGACTCTGTCATGTCAGCTCCTTTGCTGAAGTGTCTACGTGATCCGCGTCACGCGGTCTGCTGACCAGTCTGCACCGGGAAGTTTCTATTCCGCCCCATACTTTTTCACTCAGTGAGAACGAATAGCAGCTGTCCCTGTCCGCGGACCCGAATCCGGATTCTCCGGCACATTAGCGTGCGGCACCCAGCAAGGTCTCCAAGGGGATCCGCCGCGTTGCCCTTTCGATCTGCGCGGAGGTGCCTAAAAGTGCAGGCAGGTAGCGTTTGAGGTGCGGTGCATTCTTGGCGTCGGTCACAATCCCAAGACTGGCTCCGATGCGTCCGGTGTGAAAAACGGGGACCGCGATCGCGCACGCTCCCTGCCGCACCTCCTCGATGCTCAGCGCATACCCCTGTTCGCAGATCTGGGCCAGCTCCTCGATCAATCGCTGCGGGTTGGTGTGCGTGGCTGGCGTCAGTTGAGCCAGAGGGCCCTGCAGGTAGGACTGGCGGACCCATTCCTCCTCATAGGCGAGCAGAACCTTTCCCATGGCCGTGCTGTGGAGCGGAAGGCGCGAACCGACACGGGACGTGCGGGCGGCCCTCTTAGCGCCGTGCGCACGGTCAACCACCAGGGAATCCCGCTCCTGGCGCACAGTTATCAGGACCGTCTCGCCGGTGAGAGCGAACAGATCCTGGATCCAGGGCCGTGCGGCCTCCCGCAGTTGGCGCCCCGCCTTCTGCGCCAGCTCCCACAAGCGAATGCCTACCTGGTACCGCCCGGTACTGGTGCGCTCCAGCATTCCCCATTCAACAATGTCCTGCACCAATCGGTGGGTGGTGCTCACAGGAAGACCGGACTGTGACGCAATCTCCGCCATGGTGAGCGCCCCGTCGGACTTTTCGAAGACCTCTAGGATGGCAAACACCTTGGAGGTGACACCCCTCCCGGGATCACGGCTACCGCCAGCCATGGCTGCCTCTTTGCCCGGCCGGGCATCGGACCGTCGCGGCAACCGGGTCCAGGGCTCCGATGTGGCCATGGACGTGCGCGCCAATGGCCACCAGCAGTTCAACCTCGACGTGGGGCTCGTACGGCATAGGTCGTTCCTCCTTGGGAAAAGCCGTGACAAGCCACACCCTGCTGTGGCTCTGCCGGGGAGCGGTTTAGGATGCTTGCGGCGGCATTGGGTCACCGCCGTGAACGTCGCTTCCTGAGATGCGATCGCTGATGCTCGGATAGGCTGTTCCGGCCGCGGTTTCCAGACGACGGGCCAGCCCGTCCGCGGCGCGCAGCAGGGCGGGCGCGTACCGGGTCAGGTCGGTCCTGAGCGTGTAGCTGACAATTCCGATTGCTGCCTGGACGGTGCCGTCCACCAGGACGGGAGCAGCGATGGAAGTCGATCCAAGCTGGTATTCCTGGTGGCTCTGGGCGTAGCCGCGCTGGCGGATTTGTGCCAGCTGTCGTGACATCGTTCTCCGGTCCGTGATGGTTTCCGGCGTGTATTGGGTGAAGGGCATGGCGAGTATTGCGTCCGTAAAGGCCTCCGGGCTGAATGCGAGCAATGCTTTGCCGACGCCCGTGGCATGGAGGGGGATGCGGGCACCGATGCGGCTCTGGATAGGAACGGAAACTTCGGACGTAAGTTTTTCCACGTAGATGGCATTCGTTCCGTCACAGACGGCCAGCTGAACGGTTTCACGGCACTCGTACTGCAGGTTGAGCAGGAACGGCATGGCTGTTTCCCGCAGCCGGCCATGGACAGGCGTGAGCAGGCCCATCTCCCACAGCCGCACCCCCAGCCCGTACCGGCCAGCGCTGTCCCGGTCAAGGAAACGTCCGTCTTCGAGCTCACCGGCAAGACGGTATACGGTCGCCACCGGCAGCCCGGCCCTGCGGGCGAGCTGACTGAGGGTGAGCAGCGGATTTTCGACATCGAACGCGGCGAGTACGGCCAAGGCCCTCGCGGTGACGGATTTCGCCGAGCTTTTATAAGGCTCCTCACTCATCGCCGGCGTCCCTTTTGCTGGTTCCTGCGGCCGGCGGGTCGGTCCCAGGCGCCTGGGATCCGCTGGGATCCGGCACAGATGCCAGGATGACCGCAAGGCTGTGGGCGGCTCCCCTCATCTCGGGGATCATCGACTCAATGGAAGCCGTGGGCCTGGTGGCGGCTGAATCCGTCGGCGGTGTACTCAGGGACAGTGCCATGGGCGGCCGGCCTTCAGCCCGGATCGGTACGGCATATTCGACGTGCCCAGCGACGTCAGACCGCCTCGCCCAACCTTGTTCCATGGCAGCAGTGATGCTCTCCTCCACGCGAACAAATTGGGCACGCGTCAAGGGCATGGAGCTCCTGGCTGCCGGGGTCATCCCTCCCATGAGGATATGTCCGGCGGCAGAATCGACCAGGGGCAGGGTCATTCCAGGCCCGCTGCCCGGCGCGCTGGCACCATTGGCCAAAACCTCTTCCAAGCAGAGCGCCTGCTCTCCGTTGCAGACGAACACACGGACCATCATCCCGGATTTTGTCGCAAGACGAAGCAGAAGAGGGCGGGTTCCCATGCCGATGACGTCGTGCGTGGGTGCAAGGATTCCCAGTTGCCAGATTTTCGGGCCGATGGCGTAGCGGCCGGCTGGATCCCGCTGGACCGCCGAGATGGCTTCGAGGTGATTGAGGAGGCGGAAGGTGGTCGCCACGGGCAGCCCGCTCCGGCGGGAAATCTGCGACAGGGTCATCTGCCGGTGCGCCATATCGAAGGACATGAGCACGGCAAAGGCGCGCTCCGTGACTGATTTCCCCGGCGGAACTGCATCTGCGCGTGCCATATCCCTCCTCACGTCGCGGCCCCTTCCTGCTGTCACGGCCACTCTAGCCTCCATTTCACCTGATGAAAACTCTCTGATTCCTACCCTCCTGTCGGTTGTAAATACGCTTGGGCGCAAAAATTCTTTTCGCTCAGTGAAAAGATGGGTGGTGATTGGAGTCACACCCTCCCACACTGGAAATCAGTCCCCCTGTCACCCGGACACCCATGGACGCAAAGGAGCAGTCATGACCACCACGGACAGCGAATTGAACGAAAACTCCGTTCCAGTGCAGAACGGACCGCAGGAACGCAGTTTCCCGGATCCCTACGAGATCGAGACACCCGAGGGAGCCGAAGGGTGGGAGGAGATGTACGCGTACCACAACCGTTTCCTGCCCACGCGCCGCGCGGAAGACTCTGCCAAGACGTGGTTCCGGAACTCACTGCACTACCCGGAAGTCTCCTATCCGTTTGACCAGGTCACCATCGACGGTGCCTTCACCGGGACCGGAGTGACGAACACCCGCGTGTTTGCGCTGCCCCCCGCCAAGGGCCTCGACGTTCGCGTTATCAACGGCTACACCTACATGTCCACGATTCCCAGTCCGGACGACGAGGAACAGGCACGACGGGCTGAGGAATTCGGCAAGCGGGCGGGCTACTACTTTGAGAACTGGGACACCCTCTACGCCGAATGGGAAGGCCGTGTCACAGGCGCCATCCGGGCCGTCCATGAGCTGGAAATTCCGCCGCTGTCTGAGTTCGAGGCCATCGAGCGCGTCACTGCAGACCGCGGACCCAGCCAGGGCAACTTGCTCCTGTCCGCCTACCACCGGCTGCTGGAGCACGGCGACCAGATCTGGACCCTGCATTCGGAATTCCTGAACCTGGGCTACGCCGCCTACCTTCAGTTCCTGACCCTGTGCAAGGAGCACTTCCCGGAGATCGATGACCAGACCATCTCCCGCATGGTCAGCGGCGTCGACGTGCTGCTGTTCCGCCCCGATGACGAACTTCGGGCTCTGGCCCGGAAGGCCGAGGAACTCGGTGTCGGCGACCTCGTCCAAGCCGCCAACAATGAAGAAGACCTGCTCAGCAGCCTCGGAGACTCCGAGGCCGGCAAAGCGTGGCTGGCCTCCCTCGACGAAAGCAAAGACCCGTGGTTCAACTTCTCGTACGGGTCCGGCATGTACCACTCCCACCGCAGCTGGATCGACGACCTCCGCCTCCCCATCCAGGCGATCGGAGACTACATCGTCCGTCTGCGCGGTGGCGACGACCTGCGAAGGCCACTGGATAAGCTCCAGGCGGAACGTGACGAACTGGTCGAGCACTACCGCTCGCACCTAGACGAGGACGACCTGCCGGCCTTCGATGCGGCCCTTGGCCTGTCCCGGACGGTTTTCCCCTACGTGGAGAACCACAACTTCTATGTCGAGCACTGGTTCCTGACGAATTTCTGGAACAAGGCCCGCGAATTCAGCACGCTACTGCAGACGTGGGGCTTCTGGGACGATGTTGAAGACATCTTCTTCCTGCGCCGGGCCGAAGTCGAAGAAGCCATCGTGGACCTGCAGATGGCCTGGGCTGCCGGCGGTAAACCCCAGGGCGGTTATCACTGGCCCGAGATCATCAAGCGCCGCAAGGAAATCTACGAAGCTCTCAGCAACTGGAACCCGCCGCCGGCCCTGGGCCCGGTACCCGGCGAGGTCAACGAGCCGCTGACCATCATGCTCTGGGGCATCACACCGGAGACCGTCGAACGATGGCTTACGGCCCAGGACGGCGGCAGCAGCCGGACACATCTGACCGGGTTCGCCGGATCCCCCGGAATCGCCGAGGGCCGTGCGCGCGTAGTGCTCCGTCCCGACCAGCTGGACACCGTGCAGGAAGGCGAAATCCTTGTCTCCCCCGTGACAAGCCCCAGCTGGACACCTGTATTCGGGCGCATCCGCGGCGCAGTGAGCGATATTGGCGGCATCATGTGCCACGCGGCCATCGTCTCGCGCGAATACGGCCTGCCGGCGGTTGTCGGGACCGGATTCGGCACATCCACGATTAAGACCGGCCAGCTGATCCGCGTCGACGGCGACGCCGGAACGGTCACCATCCTCGATGAGTCCACCGACGTCTGATAGAGGCACGGGCCCCTTGGCCCCGCAACCACAATCACCCGCCGGCAGCCGATCACACAAGCTGCCGGCGGAACCGACACCCACCCCAGAAAGAAGAACACCGTGGGAAAGTACACAAGGAAATTCAACGAGCTAAGCAGCACCGACCGGCCGCTGGTTGGCGGCAAGTGCGCCAGTCTGGGCGAAATGGTTCAGGCCGGATTGCCCGTGCCGGACGGCTTCGCTGTCACCGTGGACGCTTATGAGGACTACCGGGACGCCTCGGACCTTCGTCAGCAGCTGCTGCGGATTGTGCTCGGAGCCGACGCTCAAAACAATGATTCCCTGCAGCAGGCGCACGACGAAGCAGTCGAGCTGATCCTGGGCCGCGAACTGCCGCCCGCCATCGAGCAGGAGATCCGGGAAACGTACCTGGAGCTCTCGCGGCAGACCGCACAGCGGCGCGGCGTCGGCGACGCCGACCGCATTCCGGTCGCGGTACGCTCCTCGGCGACGGACGAAGACGGCGACGCCGCCAGCTTCGCCGGCCAGCAGGAAACCTACCTGTGGGTCGTGGGTGAAGATGACGTTATCGCCAAGGTCCGTGAATGCTGGGCCAGTCTGTACACGCCGCAGGCCATCGCCTACCGCTCCGGAATGTCGGCCGCGGAAGCCTCGGATGCCTCCAAAATCGCCGTGGCCGTTCAGCTGATGGCCCACGCCGACGTCGCCGGCGTCACCTTCACCGTCAGCCCGCGCACGGGTGACCGGTCGGTTATCGCCATCAACGCCAGCTGGGGACTTGGACAGGCCGTCGTTTCCGGTGAAGTGACCCCCGACGAGTATTGGCTGAACAAAATCGGGCCCACCCTGACCAGTACCCGCATCGCATCCAAGGCCCACGAATACGTTCCAGCCCCCGGCGGCGTCGGCGTCGAACTCCGGGATGTAGAGGATTCCCGCCGCAAGGTGGCCTGTCTCAGCGAACCGGAATTGATGCAATTGGCCGACATCGCCCTGCGCGTAGAGAAGCACTACGGCTGCCCGCAGGACATCGAATGGGCGCTGGAGCACGACGCCGACGGCACTCCCAAGGTCATGCTGCTGCAGTCACGCCCGGAAACCAACTGGAAGAAGCGCAAAGAAGAAAAAGGCAAGAACACCACCAAGGCAACGTCCAACCTGCTTGGGTTCGTTACCGCCGCAGCGAAAGGCAGTACCAAATGAGCACCCCGTCCACACCGAGCTGGCAGGATGTCCTGGACCTCGTCACCCAGCTCGACGACGGCGCCTACGAGTCCGCCGCCGTGGAGTTCGGCGACGTCTCCGTCCGCCTCTCACGCTCGGCAGACATGCCCGTCACTTCTCCAATGGCTATGACACCGCCGCAGTCCCTCGCGCCGTCAACGAACGGGACTGCCCACGCAGCTGTGCCCCCAGCGGCCCCCGCCGTGCCTGAAACCGCGCCTGCGGTCCCGGCTCCCGCCCAGCCCGCCTCTACCGGCACCGTGGTTACTGCCCCGATCATCGGCGTCTTCTATCGCAGCCCCTCCCCCGGAGCGCCTCCCTTCGTCGAACCGGGGGCTACCGTGGGGCCGCATACCACAATCGGCATCATCGAGGTCATGAAACTGATGAACCCGGTCACCGCCGGCGCTGTGGGTACCCTGACCGAATTCCTGGTCGCGGACAACGCCCAGGTCGAATTCGGCCAGCCGCTGGCGGTCATCGCCGAAGAAGCTTCGCCGTGAACGGACCGCAGGAAGTGAACAAACCGATAGTCCTGGTTGCCAACCGGGGCGAAATCGCAGTCCGCATCATCGCCGCGGCCCGGAGGATCGGCGCCAGCCCGGTACTGGCCGCAAGCGCCGCCGACACCAACTCATTGGCCGCGCGCCTGGCGGACCGGGTCATCGTCATAGGACCCGCACAGGCCGGCCTGTCGTACCTCCGGCCGGAGTACATCGCCGAAGCTGCCGTACACGCGGGAGCTGACGTCGTCCATCCCGGCTACGGATTCCTCAGCGAACAACCCGAACTCGCCGAACTCCTCGAAGCCGAGAAGATTGCCTTCGTCGGCCCGCGACCGGAAACACTCCGCGCAGTCGGCGACAAAAGCAGCGCACGCCGCGTTGCTGTCGCGGCCGGAGTCCCGGTGGCCGTCGCCGCTGAAATCGATGACCCGGCCGCTGCCGCAGCACTCGGCGACGCCATCGGCTACCCGCTGCTGATCAAGGCCGTCCACGGCGGAGGCGGGCGCGGCATCCGCCTCGTACGCGATTCCGCTGAATTGGCGGACTTGGCACCCCAAGCCGCAGCAGAGGCCCAGGCGGCGTTCGGAAACGGCTCCCTGTATCTGGAACGTTTCTACCCCGCGGCGCGGCACGTGGAAGTGCAGGTATTTGGCGACGGAGACGGCGGCGTCCAGATATTCGGGGACCGCGACTGCTCGGTGCAACGCAGACACCAGAAACTCATCGAGGAATGCCCCGCACCCGGGCTTTCGGAGTCCCGCCGGTCGGTGCTGCACGATGCCTCCCGCGCGCTCGTTCAAGCCCTCCGGTACCGCGGTGCCGGAACCGTCGAATTCCTCGTCGACACCGAATCCGAAGACGTGGTGTTCCTGGAGATGAACGCCCGCATCCAGGTCGAGCACCCTGTCACGGAGGAAGCATTCGGCATCGACCTTGTCGCCGCCCAGCTGCGCCTCGCCCTCGGGCAGAACCCCGGACTTCCGGACGTGCCGCCCGTCCCGCCGGCGGTTGCGATTGAGGTGCGGATCAACGCCGAGGACCCGGACAATGATTTCCGGCCCAATCCTGGCCTGATCACCGACGTGCACTGGCCCGACGGACCCGGCATCCGTGTCGATACCCATATCCGGGAGGGGTATGCGTTCCCGCCTTTCTACGACAGTCTCATGGCGAAGCTGATAGTCCGCGCCCACAGCCGCAGCGCCGCCGTGGAAGCCCTGCGCTCGGCCGCAGACGCAGTCGTCCTGGAAGGGGTCAAGACCACCCTCCCCCTGCACGAATTTGTCCTGTCCCACCCCGACTTCATCCAGGGAGGGGTTAGCACCTCATGGTTCGCACCCGCCTGGGAGCAGCGTAACGCCCAACTGAAGGAGGCCGTCAAATGACCGCAACCGCAACCCCGCAAACCCGGGCCGAGGCCAGGGACCAGCCTTCGAAGCATCAAAAGACCATCCGTTTGGTCGATACCAGCCTGCGCGACGGCAACCAAAGCCTTTGGGGCGCAACCGGGCTTACCACCGGCATGGTCGAAGCCGTTGGCCCCCTCCTTGACCAGGTGGGCTACGACGCCATCGATTTCACCAGCTCAACCAACCTGTCCATGGGAGTGAAGTGGCACCGGGAAAACCCCTGGGAACGCATCTCCCGCATGCGGGAAGTCATGCCCAATACGCCGCTCTCTGCCATCACCACCGGCATGCGTTTTATGTCCTGGGACAAAGCCTCCGAAACCGTGATGCGAATGGCGCTGCGCCTGATGGCCTCCCACGGACTACGCAGGCTCCAGATTGCCGAACCCATGAACGACGTCGAGTCCCTCCTGCGGGTGGCGCAATGGGCTAAAGAGGAAGGGATCGAACAGGTCGTCGCGGCGGTGACGTTCACCGAAAGCCCCGTCCACACCGACGAAAGCTACAGCCGGAACGCCGGCCTCTGCAGCGCCAGCGAATTTGTCGATGCCGTCTACCTCAAGGACCCCGGCGGCCTGCTGACCGTCGAACGCACCCGTCAACTCATCCCCGGCCTTCGCGCCGCGGCAGGAGCCAAAACCCTGGAGCTGCACAGCCACTGCACAACGGGCGCCGCCTCCCAGCTGTACCTCGTTGCCGCGGAACTGGGCGTCGACGTGCTCCACACCGGGCTCGGCCCCCTGTCCAACGGCACCGCCCAGCCAGGCCTCGAAAACCTCGTTGGAAACCTGGACGCCCTCGGCATCCCTGTCCACGTGAACCGCGAAGCGGCAGCNCAGCCGCGGCCGCCGACATCCTCTACTCCATCGCCAAGTCCCAAGGCCTCCCGGCCGGTGTCCCCACCGAGTACGACCTCAGCCCCCACGTACACCAGGTCCCAGGCGGCATGATGTCAACGCTCAAGCGCCAGCTCGGCGAACTGCGCATGCTTGATCAGCTGCCGGCAGTCATCGAGGAGGCCGGGCGCGTCAGGGCCGACCTCGGCTACCCCATCATGGTCACCCCTTTCAGCCAGTTCGTGGGAAGCCAGGCACTGATGAACGTCCTGGCCATCAAAGCCGGCGAGGACCGCTACAGCCGCATCCCCGACGAGGTCGTCAGGTTCGTCCTGGGCAACTTCGGTGCTCCAGAGGGGGACATCGCCCCGGAGGTGATGGAGAAAGTGTCCCAGTTGCCCCGGGCCAAAGAACTGGCCGAGCCCCCGACAGAACGCTCCCTGGCCGAACTCCACGAAGAGTACGGCCAGAAGTTCAGCCGGCCGCTCAGCGAAGAGGAACTGCTGCTGCGCATGGTGCTCCCGGCAGACCAAGTCGACGGCATGCTCGCCGCCGGCCCCGCGCCCCGGTGGACACCAACTGGTGCCAACCGGACCCCCGCCCCGGTCACCAATATCGCGGAATTCATCAGGGCAGCCCATGAACTCCCCAAGTGGAAGTACCTGGCCGTCAGCCGCGGCGCCGAAAAAGTCGAACTGCGCCGCTCACAGGGTGGAGAAACCGCATGAACCGGCACGAACTCCAGGCCCGGCTCGCGGACGTCCGCGGCGTCATGTTTGATATCGACGGCTGTCTGGTCCTCTCGGACGGACCCAGCGGACACGGCGGCGATGTGCTGCCCGGGGCGCGGGAAGCCATCGAACTCGTCCGCCGGACAGGGCGCAGCGTCGCAGCGTTCACCAACGGCTCCATGCAGACGCCGGCACAGATCGGCGCGTCCCTGCGAGCCCACGGGCTGGACCTCCGCGACGACGAAGTTCTCACTCCGGCCGTCGTCGCCGCGGAAACAATGCAGACCCTCTACCAGGACCGGCCGATCCTGGTGTTCGGTGGCAGGGGCGTCCGGGACGACTTTGAACGCCGCGGACTGAACCTCGTCGATATTGACCGGGCCCTGGCCGGTGAGCCCACCAACGCCGCCGCCGTGGTCATCGGATGGGACACCGACTTCGGCAAGGACAAACTTCAGGCCGCGGCAGAGGCGGTGCTGGCCGGCGCAGCGATCTACGCCACCTCAGATGCGCCTTCCTTCGCCTCCAAGGAGCGCCTGAACGTGGGAGTTTCCGGCTTCATTGCGGCCGGCCTCAGCCACGTCACCGGGCGGCCCTACCGGGTGCTGGGAAAGCCCTCGCAGGAGGCCATCAACGTCCTGGCCCACCGGCTGCGGGTCACGCCGTCGCGGATGCTCATCATCGGCGACGACCTTACCCTCGAGTGCAGTATGGCCCGTACTGCCGGTGCCCTGGGCGCCTTGGTGACCACCGGAACGCACTCGGCCGCTGACGCCGCGGCCGCCCCGCCGGAGCAACGGCCCGACTTCGTCGTGGACGGCCTGTCGGAGCTGGTGGAACTGTTCTCCCTCGCCTCCGAGGATACGGCCGCGAGGCTGGGCTGACAGGGCGGCGAAGGGCAGCGCCCACCGCTGATACGTCGATACATGAAGAAAGGACAACGATGTCAATCCAAAGCACGGCGGCCGAGCGCCCCCCGGTGACCTGGAAGCCCACCGCAGAGGAGCTGCAAAGCTCACGGCTCTGGGATTTCATGAGCTGGGTAGCCGAACACCGGAACGTCAACCTCACCAGCTACCGGGAGACCTGGCAATGGTCGGTCGATGACCTCTCAGGATTCTGGGACTCGGTCCGGGAGTACTTCCACGTCATCGGAGAAGGATTCGACGGACCGGCACTGGCTGAAGAGCGGATGCCGGGAGCGGTGTGGTACCCGAACGCAAAACTGAACTTCGCCGAGAACGTGCTGCGCCACGCACGGGACCCCGACCTGGCCGATTCCACGGCCATCCTGACCATCCAGGAAGACGACTCGGTCACGGAACTGACCTGGCGCCAACTGGAATCCCAGGTCTCATCGCTGGCAGCCCACCTTAGGCGACTCGGTATCGGATCCGGAGACCGCGTCGCCGCTGCGCTCCCCAACGTCCCGGAAGCAATCATCGGGCTGCTGGCAACGGCCGCCATCGGAGCCGTCTGGACGATCAGCTCACCCGACCTCTCCCCCGCGGCGACACTGGAACGCCTGCGCCAGCTCGAACCAAAGCTGCTCATCGGCGTCGACGGCTACCGGTTCAACGGAAAGGACTTCGACAGGCTCCAGCACCTGTCCGACGTTGAAACCGGGCTGCCCGGACTCGAGCACACCATCCTCCTGCGCAATACCGGCCAAGAGACTGCGGTCCCCACAGCCAGGCTCGACTTCAGTTCCCTGCTGAACGACCCTGCCGAGCCTGGCTACGCGCGTGTGTCCTTCGATCATCCGCTCTGGGTCCTCTTCTCTTCCGGCACGACCGGTGCGCCCAAGGGGATCGTCCACGGCCATGGCGGCATGACCCTAGAAGCGCTCAAAGGGACAGGCCTTAATCAGGACATGGGCCCCGGGGAACGCTACTACGTCGCCGCAAACACGTCGTGGATGGTCTGGAACACCCTGGTCAACAACCTGATGTCGGGTGCCTCGGTGGTGACTTATGCCGGCTCCCCCACATACAAGCGTAAAGACCGGCAGTTCGACATCATCGCCCGGACCGGGGCGACGATGTTCGCCACGGGCGCCGCCTATCTTTCCCTGGCCGAAAAATCAGGTCTGGAACCGGGCCGGTCCTGGGATCTTTCGAAGCTGCGCTCCATCCTCTCCACGGGCTCCCCGCTGCCTGACTCCACCTGGCTGTGGGTCCACGAGCAGGTCAAGCAGGACGTCCACCTGGGTTCCGACACCGGCGGCACTGACATCTGCAGCGGCTTCATCGGATCGAACCCGCTGGAACCCGTTCATCTTGGCGAACTCCAGGGGCCATTGCTGGGTGTGGCCGTCGAAGCCTGGTCCGACTCCGGGCAACGGGTCATCGGTGAAGTGGGAGAAATGGTCATCACGCGCCCCATGCCGTCCATGCCGGTGTTCTTCTGGGGCGACGAAACCGGGGCAAGATACCGGGGTTCCTACTTCGAAAAATTCCCCGGCGTCTGGACCCAGGGAGACTGGATCACCGAAACTCCCGCAGGCGGTTTCGCCGTTCACGGTCGCTCCGATGCAACTCTTAACCGGTCCGGTGTCCGCCTCGGCAGCGCCGACATTTATGCGGCGTTGCAGCATGTCCCGGAGGTCACCGAATCCATGGTGATTGGTCTCGAACAGACAGGCGGCGGCTACTACATGCCGCTCTTCGTCGCCCTCGCGCCCGGGTGCCAGCTGACCGAAGAACTCAAGAACAAAATCAACGGCACGATCCGGCAACTGACGTCAGCAAGACATGTCCCGGACGAAATCATTGCCGTCCCTGCCATACCCGTAACCCACGCCTCGAAAAAAATCGAGGTGCCCGTCAAGAAGCTCTTTGCCGGGCACAGCCCGGAAACAGCCGTCAATCGCGGGTCACTGGCGAACCCCGAAGCCGTCGACTGGTTCATCGCGAGGGCGCGGCTGTACCTGTCAGAACACCCTCAATAAGTCCGCACCCGGGAACGCCGCACTCCTCCCCGGGTGCGGTTCAACCTGCTACATCGGCATCGCCTGAACCGCCAGACGAACCTGCGAAAGTACTGGGCTGGTGCAGGCGGCTCCTGACAGGGAGCGCTCGAAGTCGTCTGTACTCGCCGCCATTTTGTTCGAAGTAGCGAACCAGGCATCGGCCACCGACAAAAAGCACCGATGAGGCCCGCGGGGCTGCAACAACTCGGCACGGCAGAAAAGGTAGGGAAGTGACACCGATGAGGAAACCCACCACCTGTAGACCAGTATGGGCACTGTCCACACCCCTTTGGGAGGATATTCGGCCCCAAGCCCTCCCCTCGCGGCCTCAGAAAGACGCGAACCGAAGAGTAGAATCCTCAGGAAATTTCTCTCCAGTCATGTCTTCACCACAACCCCGGGACATGAATAGGTGAAGGCCAACCAGGACCGTCCAAGGACCAGAAAGGAGGTTCAACAAACACAGATCCCAGTTGGCGTAGGGCCCACCAGCCAGGTCCCTGAACCCGACACCGACACAACTTCAAAGGCCACCGCGGCGCCAGCCACAGCCCGCGGCTAGAGTCAGAGGGACCCGCGGAGGGTCACGTACACATTTAAAGCAAAACCCCCTCTGAACAGGGAAAACACGTGCCCGAGGTGGGACTCGAACCGGGTTCCCCGGCCAGAGCACAGCTCGACAGTGAGCCGAATAGCACCAGTCCGGAGGCGGACCTGCTAATGATCTACAGGATGTTGATCCCCCGGTCAGGTGACCAGGCACCGAGACCGGTGCGGAAAATTTATTCGTGGTCAGAATGGCTTCAAGAAGCCGGGCTACTGTCAGATGGATTACGAACAAGTCGTGGAACATTAACAGTCGCAAAAGACGGACACCTTTGTCGATCGCTCTTAGAGCGTCACATAGACGACTTCTTCCACAAGAACGGGATAGGCCACCTCCCTGAGCCGCGCTACCCCTACGATCCGATCCTGAATACGAGCGGGTATAGGGCGGATTGGCGTCTCATCGACGGAACTTTCGTAGAGGCCTTGGGGTTCCCCAAAGACCCCAAGTACATGACAAGAATCCAACGGAAGTTGGCGCTAGCCAGTGGTCACGGAATTCACGTGGTTACAGTTACATCGGAACAACTCAATGAACTCCCTCAAATTTTTGAAAAGTGGGCAAACGCTCAACAAACGCCATAGGATTCGGAAAATTGGGCCCCCACGGGCGCACTCCCTTGGTCACCGGGTATCTGTGGCTTCAAAGCCTGTGGATTCTGCTGGGTAAGTCGATCCCGGCTAAGGAACATAGAGACGGGCTCATGGGGAGGATGAACGCCCTGAGCGAGTACATTTCGCCGCTGCTGGTCGTGGGAGTGCTCAGTTTCGCCGCCTACCTAGTGGGCGTTCTGCTGGCGGTGGACATCAAGGTTGTTACCAACTCGATCTCACAGACACGGCTGGACCGGCAGCCGGAGCTTGTCTGGCAAAGGAAAGTTGAAGCGGGAGTTCACTCACAACTCAAAGCCGAACGGGTACGACCGCATTATGGCCACACCCTTGGGAAGCACCATGCGGCGGCTCTTGTGGGACGCCTTCAGCCGGGTCAATAAGCGGCTGGTTCCTTGGGAAACAATCTACATGGAATACGGCATCAAGCACCCCACCGATGCGGAGGAAACCGCGAGTGTCCTTATCTTTATTCATGGGCTTGTCTAGCAACCCGACGCTAAACACGTGGATGGCCGCAGTAGGCTTCGTCTCTGCACTTATCCTATTCAAGAAGGGGTGGACGAAGAGCCGAGAAGCGGGCAAGGCAGGCGTCGACGGGGACATCGTCGGGCTCGTCGACAAAGTCCAGGAGATGATCGGGACAGAGGCGCCGATGCCCGCCATTCCGCCTTGAGGTTGAAGTACCCCTGAACAACGCCAAGTCCGAAGATCGGCCCGAAGAGCAGGAACGCCAGGACCATCGCAGGGAACTTGAACACCGCAACGACCGCCAAGACGGCGCAGGCCAGGGCCGCCGGGACAAACAGGGCCGTGACGGCGAGGCTGAAGTCGAAGGAGCGGATCGCGTACTGCCTGCCGCCGCCGGAGCTGGCTCCGATCCCCCACTCCTCTTTCGTGTATGCGTGGACGCTTTTGCCGTCGCGCGGGTGCGCGTAGAAGTACGGGCGGGATGGGATACTCACGCGGAGAGCCTACCGGTCAGCCAGCCCAGCTGCTGGCCGATGCCGAGAACCTTCATCGGCACCTCGGCGGGCCACC
>NZ_AUPJ01000536.1:0-12871 GCF_000427315.1 Arthrobacter sp. TB 26 | reverse complement strand
CCGTCCGGTACTGCTCCCCCGCCAGGACGACCAGTGAGGCGGCTTGGAGGTCGGCCAGTTCGACGGCGAGCTGGTTTCGGACGCCGGCGGCGATGTCGGGTGGTTCGTTCCGAGCCGCATGTCGCAGGGGTTCGATGATCTCGTCAGGCGGAGGAGACCGTGTTTGGCCGAGAGGATGTACCAGCGGTCGCAGGTCAGTTCGGCGTACGCGGAGGCCTTCTTGAACATCTGGGAGACGTAGATTTCGCGGGCCGGCGCCGGCCGCTATCCGATGCCTCTTGTGTTGAGGGATGACAAGCCTGAACCGAGCCGATACCCTGAGGCGCAGGGGATGTTGGGTATCTGTTGCGGTCTCAGCTAAGCAGAGGACCATCCCATGATCCGACGTATTGCCCCGACCCTTTTCATCGCAGCTTCGACAGTTTTCGTGGCGTCGTGCACGGCAGGCCCTGCCGCCACCGGCCCCACCGCAACCCAGACTGTAACCCAGACCGTGTCAGTGACTCCCCCACCACCGCCGTCCAGCGGGGCCCCGGCCGTCACCCCCACAGTCAAGCCAACAGACGTGATGCCCTCCACGGCCGCAACCGTGGTGGTCACACCCACGCCGGAACCTACCAACACGAAAATTGCGGCTGCCGCTCCGGCGCCCGCCCAGGAACTCGCAGCGAACCAACCGCAGGTCTTCTGCCCGGGAGGGTCGCACGAGGGATGTCACAACTACGCCGACATGCCCACCTACCTGACCCACATCCTCGCGCTCATCTCGCCAATGTTTGACGAGCTCTACGGGGCCGCCAACCGGCCCTCCAACTTTTACTACATAGCCGCGGACCAGGCCGGCCCGACCGCCTGCCATGCATCGGATGGCAATATTGCCGCATACGACCACTTGTCCTACATGTACTGCGGCGGCGATCAGGCGATCTACACGGGTCAAGACAGCCTGTGGCTGCTCTATTCGGAGATCGGAGACGCAGCCCCCGCTGTCGGCTACGCACACGAATGGGGACACCATATTCAGAACATCATGGGGGTGCCGCCAGGCAGTACGCCCCAGGAGAGCATCCAGCTGGAAAATCAGGCCGACTGCATTGCCGGCGCCTGGGTGTACTTCGCCCAACAGTCCGGATTCCTGGAGTATCCCAACGATCTAGGCGACATCCAGCGGCTTCTAACGACCATCGCTTCATCGGAATCTGAAGTCAACAGGGACCACGGAACACTGCAAGAGCGGTCCGACTCCATTGATTACGGGTACAACTACGGACTCCGGGGATGCAACCAGTACTTCCCGGCGACACCTATCTACAACGGCTGACGGGAGCAGATGCGGGCCCCGATCCGGGCACTGGATTCTTCCAGCCCCAGGCGGCCCTCTGCGACACCGACGACCAGGTCGAAGGCGTCATCTGTGGTGAAGTCGTGCCGGTAGCCGTTCAGCCACAGGAATAGCACCATCAGGGTCCAGGAGTTGCGCTTGTTCCCGTCCACGAGAGGGTGGTTCCGGGCGGCGGATTCGAGCAGGACGGCGGCCTTCAACTATTCATTGTCCGCTGGAAGTTGTCCGGCAAGAAGGAACGACGGCCGGTTCGGAAGTTTGGACTGCGGGCCGTGTAATTCTGTCCCTCCCATAACACCTCAGCGCGTGCAAGGCGCCTCCGAAGCACTTGTGCTCCCTCCCTGTTAGCGGCACAATAACTCCCACCACAGACGCCTCACAGTCTGGCTGAATCTCATTAAGGGAGAACCCCGTGGGAGAGCCACGAACGGACCTGCAAGCGGACCAGTCACGCGAGTTGATTACCGAGCTGGCCAGGTTGGTCATTGATCGTGCGGCGCCCGATGAGTTGTTGACGTTCGACGAAGTCGTTGAGGAATACTATGCAGATCCACAATCGACTCTAATGCTCATCAAGAAGGACGAAGCAGTAGGATTCGGCCTTGAACTGGTCCTGTTGACTCCCTTCGCCATGGCAGTGGCCGAGTTTGTCATTGGTTTCGTGGGCGATCTGCTGCGCGACGTCGCCAAAGATGCGGCCAAGTCCCCAATCTCGGATGCCCTGAAGCGGGTGTTGCGGGGGCGTACCGACCAGGCATCTCCGCCTGATGAGATGGATCTGACCAAGGCACAGCGGGCGCAAATTTTTGCGGCTGCCAAAGAGCAGTCCGCCCGATTGGGGCTCGACGAGGACAAAGCTGTTCTCTTAGGAAACGCGATCATTGGGGTGCTTGGCAACTAGTTCTTCTTTAGCCTGTAAACCCAGTAGAGGGGTGGAAGTGTGGAAAAGAACCCGTTTGCCTCAACCGTGGTGGTTCGCCGTGTCAATGTACTTGCATTTCCGGCACCTACCACGGGGTTGTATCTCCTGTTCATTGCCGCCCTCCTTGGCGTTGGCCTATTCGTGGGTTCCTGGATGCACAACGTAGTCCTGGGGAAAGAGTGGATACAGGCGCTCAATAACTGCTTAGCCTTGGAAGTTGATCAGCAACGGGGCTGCACGGCACCTACTGAGTTCAGGCGTGGTTTGTGGTCATTTGCGGGTGCAGTCCTGGTGGCAGGGTTCGCTGTAGCGGTGTCATACGCCGTCCCCTCTGTGATCAGGCGCCGTCGTTCGCTTGAGCTGCCGATGCCAAAGCATCAGGCGGTGGTGGAGCGTTTTGCACAGTTGGCTTCGCAGGCAAGTTTGCTCCGGATGCCGAGGCTGTACATCGGACCCGCAAGGATGGGCGACGCCTTCTCGTTCGGGAGGCCGGGCTCGCCCGCTGTAGCGCTTCCACCCAAGATCGTGGGCATGTTGGTGCGGCCAGGGCCGGCGGATGGCGTAGTGCTCCACGAGTTCGCGCACATCCGGCACCGGGACGTAGAACTGGCCTGGACGGCACGTAGCGCTTGGTACGTGGCGCTGTTGGCCCTTTTGTTCCCAATAGTGGGGGCTTTGTGGGAGGGCCCTTCCATCCTCCCCAACTATCTATGGCGCGCGGCCTTGCTTGCCGTTGTTGTGGAGATCGTGACGGCCGCCGTGCTCAGGGCACGCGAGTACGACGCGGACCTTCGAGCCACTGCGGAGCTACCATCGCTAGAGGCCGTAAGGTCCGGTTTGGGCCTGCTGGGCGCCGGCAGTCCTCTCAATTGGCTTCGGCGCTTGCGCATGCGCCACCCGACGCGGACCGAACGGCTGGATGTCCTCGAGTCGCCACATCTGGCGGCTGGCAGCAGCTTTCTCCAAGCACTCTGTGCGGGACTCCTTGCTGGAGTTCTGGGTCCACTGGTGGTCAGCACGGCGACACCATTGCTGTCCGGAACAGAAATCGTTCTGGGCGGAATCTGGACATCAGCGGCGGTGACGGGGTCACTCTTGGGATTGACCGTCGGTCTGGACATCTGGAGATCACAATTCGCCTATTCCTTGGCTCATGGAACCAATAGGCCCGGCTCACCGACGATGCGCGGTGTCTTCATAACGGCAGCGGGTGTGTCGGCGGGCTTGGCACTTGGACAACTCGTCTCGTTGGCAGGGATCGGTCAGGACGCCCCGGCCCTGTTGGACCCCATGACATTGATCGCCCCCATAATTGCCGGGCTTGGCACAGTATTTATCTGCGCAGCGTTCGGAGCTGTTTGCCTACCCTTAGCGCTTCTCGTGACACGTCCATGGCACTTCTGGCTCCCTGCCGTACTGCTCAACATCTCTATCTTCCTAGTGGCCACATGGATCGGGGACAGCCTGGACCTAGCGTTGACGAGCTTCGGGTGGTTGGGGGCCTCCATGTGGATCCAGTATGGCTACGACGAATGGCCAGGAATTGGTTTGGCAGTGTTGCTGACTGTCGTGGCCTTCCTAGCTGCGCTCCTTGGACCCATGTCACGTCGACGCGGTGCCCGGGAATGGATGTATTTCCCGAGCCACACATCCGGGGCCACGTATTCGAGCCCCGCACTTTCAGCGACCGGCAGAACGCTCCGGTTTCCGCTGGTCTTAGGCCTCGCGGCAGGCCTTGCGGGGAGCATTTTCCTAGTCTCGCAACTTCTGCTCATCGGTCCGATCACGACAACCGAGGCTGCTGCTCAGGCTAACTCCTTGTGGGTATCGACGACCGTGGTCTGCTGGGTAGCCCCGG
Organism: Arthrobacter sp. TB 26; assembly: GCF_000427315.1. Classification (GTDB taxonomy): domain Bacteria; phylum Actinomycetota; class Actinomycetes; order Actinomycetales; family Micrococcaceae; genus Arthrobacter. The sequence goes on along the minus strand of NZ_AUPJ01000536.1, from coordinate 8,749 downwards.
GTGCAATTCTTTGTTTGATCGACCCCGTCGCGGGTCCTGCGAAAGTGTTCATCGCCGGGCCGTTGAGCTTGGGGTTTTGTGCCCTTGGTGTGGCTGTTTTCTGGTTCGCAAGCACTGACTCGGCCTCTATAAACGTTCTCTGGTCCATCTGGTCTACCGCCATGGAGCGTGGTCTTGCGGTCTCAATCTTGATTGTTGGCCTGGTAGTCCCTGTCCGTTACGCCACCCCAGTGGCCGCGCGCCGCCGGTATCGCAGAGGACCGCCCTGAGCCATTGAGTCTGAGGCCTAAGTGCCGAGGTGCCCGCACAACACCTAGACCATGCCGCAGCACACTCGCTCTGGGCGCTGATCCACGCATACACACCCAGCAGCACCCGACACTCCGCCCCATCCGCACCGCCATCGCCTTCATCAACTGGTGGTAGGGCAGAGGCAGCAAGGCCCACCAACTCCTACAACTCGAGTGGCCATGTCATGCCGTTCCCGACGCATTCCTGCATGAACAGGTATCAGAACGGAAAATCCGGACCAGCCGCAAACCCAAGGTCGATCGAACGAATAATCAGCAAATCATGTCGTGCGCGGCCGTGGCCACCATGAAGTGGTGAACGCAAAACTCAAGGGAAGGACGGACAAGGATGAAAACCCAGAAAAGGGACCACAAGGCGGTACCCGGTCCGCCGTAGGCAGCCGCTCCCCCAACGCAACCGAATAGGTCTATCCGAGACCCCACACACCCGGAACATCAGATCAGAGGCGAGAGTGTGCACACTGTCCACACGAAAAAACACCAAAAAGACTCTGAACTGGAAAAACACTGTGCCCGAGGTGGGACTCGAACCGGATTCCAGTCCTTCAAACACTGGACTCCCGCCCAAACATGCGAAATCCGGCCCAATCCGGCACCGGTACGGCCCAGTCCGCGACCCCAAAGTGTGGACACTGTCCACACCCCCAATTTGCCGATTCAGGGCGCCGCGCCCCGCTTCGAAGGGCCGTCAACTGACTTTAGATCCGTTATCAACGTTGGAAGATCCCCCGAAACAAAGAACAAGCGCTTCGTGCAAGGGCCTCTGTAGCGCTCCCGGGCACGGCCCCGCCGTAGCCGGAAAAGCTGATTGCATTGCGTCCTGCAGCCTTGCTTCCCGGCTTGGCCGAGCGATCAATCCTCCTGCGCCAGCGCCGTGACGGCCTCAAAGACAGTAGCGTCGACGTCGAACCCACCGGCTGCCAGCTGCTCGGCCCGCCGGGCGGCCGACCGTTCGAAGGGCATCCGGACGGGCACTTCCTCATCCACCCGCCGGGTTGTCCGCATGGCCTCGGAAAACGCCGAGACCTTCTCAGCGAATTCTTCCCCTGAGGTCAGCAGGTCAGGCTGCATGGCGAGGACCAAAAACCCAAAGTCCTCCAGCGGCTTCGGAAAAACCGGCGACCCGGCCAGAATTCCCAGCAACTGGACGCTCACGCCGAGGCCGCTGCCCTTGTGTCCGCCCCATGCGGTAAATGCTCCGGACAATGCTTGTGCCGGATCTGTCGTAGGTTGACCGTCGGAGTCATAGGCGACACCGGGCGGCAATTGGTGTCCCTGTCGCTGAGCCAGGACGGCTTGGGCATGAATGATTTCGGAGATCCCGATGTCCCAGATCACTGGTGTTGAGGTGCTGGGAAAGCCCAGGCAAAACGGGTTCGTGCCGAACCGGCCCTCTGTCCCACCGAAGGGTGCCACCCAGGGCGACGCATTCGATGCGATCACAGCTACGAGCCCTTTGGCCGTGATCATTTCGGCGTAATAAGACAGCATTCCCGTGTACCAGGTGTTGTTCGCTCCAACGACTGCCAGGCCGACGTCCGCCGCCTTGTCGAGGGCGATCCCCACGGCTTGCTGCGCCACAACGTAGCCGAGTCTGTCCCCACCATCCAGCTGGGCCGACAAAGGTGTCTGCCGCGTGATTCGGATGCCGTCCGAGCCAATGGGCTTCACAGCCAACCGCTCACCGATGCTGAGGATCCGGGCGAGTCCGCTGAAGGACAAGCCCCTTAGCTCACAGTCGAGGAGGTGCCGGAGGGTGATGTCTGAATCCGGAGCGGACAGCCCGAGTTTCCTCAGGGCGGCGGTCCCCACCCCAGTGGCCTCTTCTAAGCTGATGAACATCTTCCACCCCTCCGGGTTAGCCGGCGTAGGGGTCGGCGATGCCGATGTATTGGGTGTAGAGGTATTCTTCGATGCCTTCGAGTCCGCCCTCGCGGCCCAGGCCGGACTGCTTGACCCCGCCGAACGGTGCAGCGGCGTTGGAGACCACGCCGGCGTTCAGGCCCAGCATGCCGGTCTCGAGGCGTTCGCCCATCCGGATCCCGCGGTTCAGGTCGCGTGTGAACACGTAGACCACCAGCCCGTACTCGGTGTTGTTCGCCAGCCGCACGGCCTCATCCTCGGTGTCGAAGGTGATGATCGGGGCGACGGGACCGAAGATTTCCTCGGACAGGATCCGGGTGCCTTCCGTCACGCCCTTGAGGATGGTGGGCTGGTAGAAGTACCCCGGGCCCTCGACGGCGGCGCCGCCGATCACCGCGACCGCACCGGCGGACACGGCATCCGTGACGAGCTCGTGGACCTTGTCACGGCTCTTCGCATCGATCAGCGGGCCGACCTTGGACTCGGCCTCGGTGCCGCGGGCGGTGGTCATGCCTGCCATCTTCGCGGCGAACTTCTCCGCGAACTCATCCGCGACGGACTCGTGCACGATGAACCGGTTGGCCGCGGTGCAGGCCTCGCCCATGTTCCGCAGCTTCGCCAGCATCGCCCCTGCGACGGCGGCGTCGAGGTCGGCGTCCTCGAACACCACGAACGGGGCGTTGCCGCCGAGCTCCATCGAGGTCCGCAGCACCGTCTCGGACGCATCGGCGAGCAGCCGGCGGCCGACCTCGGTGGAACCGGTGAAGGAGAGCTTCCGGAGCCGGGAGTCCTTGATCAGCGGACCCGTGGTCGCGCCGGCCGTGGAGGTCGGGATCACGTTCAGCACTCCGGCGGGCAGGCCTGCCTCCAGCATCACCGCCGCGAACAGCTGGGAGGTCAGCGGGGTAAGGTTCGCGGACTTCAGCACCATGGTGCAGCCCGCGGCGACCGCGGGGGCGACCTTGCGGGTCGCCATGGCCAGCGGGAAGTTCCACGGCGTGATCAGCAGGCACGGGCCTACCGGCTTCTTCGTCACCAGCAGCCGGGACTTCCCGTCCGGGGACACAGAATACCGGCCGAAGGCGCGCACGGCTTCCTCGGAGAACCAGCGCAGGAACTCCGCACCGTAGGTGACCTCGCCGCGGGCCTCGGCCAGCGGCTTGCCCATCTCCAAGGTCATCAGGAGCGCGAAATCCTCGGCCCGTGCAGTCACCAGTTCGAAGGCCCGGCGCAGGATCTCCCCGCGCTCACGCGGGGGGACCTTCGCCCAGGACTCCTGCGCGGCGGCCGCGGCATCCAGTGCCGCCGCCCCGTCCTCCGGCCCGGCATCCGCGATGCTGAGCAGGACCTTGCCCGTCGAGGGGTCCTCGACGTCGAACGTCTTCCCCGACGCGGCGGGACGCCACTCACCGTTGATGAGCAGGCCGGTCGGAACAGAGGCCAGCAGCGCGCTCTCGCGCTCCGCAGTGACAATGGGCTGGGCAGATACAGTCACAGGACGGCCTTTTCTGCTTCGAACGCGGCGACCTCTTCGAGGATGATCGGGGCCGCGGTCGTGGCTGCGTGGATGCCGATGACGCTGGCGATCTCCATGACTTCGAGGATCTCCTCCACCGTGGCACCGTAGCGGAGCGCGTTCTCCATGTGCAGTTTGGTGCCGCGCTCGTAGAGGTGCGTGGCCGCAATGTCGAAGGCGATGTAGATGAATTCCTTGACCTTGGGCTCCAGCGGCCCGTACTTCCAGGAGGCGGAGGAGAACTCGGTGTACGCCTCAAGGTATTCCGGGTCGAGTTCCAGGGTGTCGTCCCAAGTCTTGTTCCAGTAGCCGCGGTTCTCGGTGAATTCCGCCTTGACCCGCTCCTGGTACTCGGTCAGCGGCTGCCGGGCGGGCCGCGCGCCGGCTTCGTCCAGGACCTCGCAGAGGATCGGCACTCCGACGTTCATGGCGTGCACGCCCAGGGTGCTGGCCAGCTCCACCACCTCCATGATCTCGGCCGACGTGGCACCAAACCGCAGGGCAGCCCGGACATGCTGCCGGACGCCCGGGAGGTACATGTGGGTGGCCGCGCTGTCCACGGCAATGTATATGAACTCCTTGACCTTGTCCTCCAGGTGGTTCTTCTTCCACGGAACCGAGGACAGGGACAGGTACCCGGCGAGGAACTCGGGGCTGAGGGACAGGATCGCCTCCCACGAGTCGCCCCACGTGCCGCGGATGCTGATGAAGTCTTGTTTGATTTGCTGCTGGCGGGCTGTCAGCTCCATGGTTCTTCCTTCACTGGGATGGGTGGGGCACTGGGATGGGTCGGACGGCCAGCGGGTGACCCGGGCCGGCCCGTTTTCGGGCATCGCGGAGCAGCTCTCGTTACTCCGGCGGTGGTGAGGTGCTGCTGTGGTATTGGCGGGGTCAGTCGTCGAAATCGGCGAGGGCCGTGCGTGCGGCACGCCTGACGTGGGCGGCGTACAGCGCGGTGGCCAGCGGCACGTCCCGTTTGGCGACGGCGGCGACGATCGCTTCCATCTCTTCGACGGCCTCGATGGCGCGGCCGGGGTGGGAGAGGGAAGCCGCACGGAGGACGTGAACGCGGGCCTGGATCTGCTCGATGAGCTGGCGCAGCGGATCGCTGCGCGCACCGGCGATCAGCACGGCGTAGATGCCGTCCTTGGCCGCGAGCACCGCCCGCATGTCATCAATGTGCTCTTCGGTCACCTTGCGGTAGTAAGCCGTGGCCGCCCGCAGGTCGCCGATCTCCGGATCCGTCCCGCGTTCGATGAACCGCTGGACAATGAGCGATTCCAGGGTGGCACGCACCTCATAGAGGTCCTCGGCCTCCGAGCGTGTTGGCCGGCTGACGATTGCGCCCTTCTGCGGGACAACGGTCACCAGCCCCTCGGAGGACAGCTCCCGGATGGCTTCGCGGACGGTGGTCCTGGAGACGCCGAGCTGCTCCATCAGTTCCCGCTCCACGAGACGCTGGCCAGGTTTGAGCTGAAGCCCGGTGATGGCGCTCCGGAGCCGGTCGGCAACTTGTTCGCGCACCGGCGCAGCAACGCGTCCCAGCGGCTCGGACGCCCATGAATCGGCCAATGAATTGGTCACGGTCATCGTGTTCCTTCTTCCTGCGCGCGGATCTGAGCAATCCTACCGGTGGCTGACTGCGGACTCTTGTGAAGTCGCAGCCACCCAGCGGGCTATTTCGGTGTGGTCGGCGTTGTTCGGCAGTTCTGCGGCCGCTTCTTCCCAGAGCTGGACGGCGGCGTGGCTGAGTCGCGACGCGGCGTGGACCTGGTCGGCGAGGTCCACTGCAATCTTCATGTCCTTGAGCATCAGCTTCAGCGCGAAGCCGGAGTTGTAGGTGCCGGGGAGGATGAAGTTGGGCCATTTGTTCTCGGTCGAGCCGCTCTTGCCGCTCGAGCCGTTGACGATCTGCAGCAGGAGCTCCGGGTCCACGCCGAAGCCTTGCCCGGCCAGGATGGCCTCGCTGCTGACCAGCAGGTGGGTGGCGGACATAAGGTTGTTCAGGGCTTTGGCCGCGTGCCCCGCGCCGACCTGCCCGGCCCGTTTGACTGTTCCGAAACACGCCAGGATGGCGTCGGCTTCCGCAAGGTCTTCGTCAGTTCCGCCCGCCATGACGGTGAGCGCCCCGTTTTCCGCCCCTTTCACGCCGCCAGATACCGGGGCGTCGACGAAGCGGATCCCTTTTGGCCGCAGCCGTTGTTCCAGGGCCCGGCTGCGAAGCGGCTCGCTCGAGCTCATGTCGATGACCAGGGTGTTGGCGGCCAGCCCGGCGTTCACTTCAGGGCTCAAGATGACACCTTCGACGACGTCGGAGTTGGGCAGCATCAGGATGACGGCGGACGCGCCGTCGACGGCTTCCGCCGGCGAGCTGCAGCTGGTCCCTCCCGCCTCCGCAAGCCTGGCTTTGGCCTGCTCTGCGACGTCGAATCCCCGCACGGTGTGGCCTGCCGCCAGCAGGCGCTGCGCCATCGGGGTGCCCATGTTGCCCAGGCCAATAAACGCGATGGTGGTCATGGTGTCTCGCTCACCTTCATCTCGTTGAGCACCTTCTCCGCGATCCGGAACGACTCCAGCGCTGCGGGGACGCCGACGTAGATGGCTGTCTGCATCAGGACCTCCTGGATTTCCTGCTCCGAGACGCCGTTGTTGATGGCGCCGCGGACGTGGACTCCGAGTTCATGGGGCCGGTTCAGGGCGGTGAGCATCGCGAGGTTGATCATGCTGCGGCTGCGGCGGTCCAGGCCCTCGCGGGTCCAGACGGCGCCCCAGCAGTACTCGGTGACCAGTTCCTGGATGGGCCGGCTGAACTCGGACACCTGCCCGAGGGAGCGCTCCACATGGCTCGCGCCGAGGACCTCCTTGCGGGTGGCGAGTCCCTCTTCGTACGTGGTGGCGTGGGTGTCGTTGGTGTCCATGGTCATTCCTTCCGGAGGTCTGCGGTCTTGGTGTAATCGGATTCCTCGACCGGTTCGGCCCAGTGCGTCGGGCCCAGGGAGATCGCCGTGTGCGTCATGAACGAGTCCGCTGCGGCCCCGTGCCAGTGCCGTTCCCCCGGCGGACACCACACGGTGTCGCCGGCGTTGAGCACACGGGGATTGACCTCGCCCTCCGCCTGGATGAGGCCGCGTCCGGCGAGGACCTGGAGGATCTGGCCGTTTTCGTGGTGGTGCCAGTACGTCCTGGCCCCGGGAGTGAAGTTGACGGTGTTGATGGTGACGCCGTCCGTGGATGCCATCGTCAGGTACGGGAAGGCGGTGCCGCTGAACTGCGAACCGGCTTTGCCTGCCGTGCCGTCCTGCACGGGTCCGTTGATGATCCTCATGGCTGCTCCTTGGCTTCGGGCGCATCGTGCGGCGCTTCGTGCGGTGCGTCGGGCGCATCGGCACCGCCCGGGACCGGGTCGAAGAGCCGGACGCCGCCGGACACATCGCCGATGGCGTCGACCACGGTGTTACTGATTTGCTCGGCGTAGCCGAGGGCGTTGGCCAGGCCGAAGCTCGCGAGGGGCCCCGCGGAATTGGGGCTCGCCACCCCGAGGTCCCGGGCCAGTTCGACGTAGGCCAGCACGTCCTTCATCATCAGGGAGTTGGTGAGGCCGCCCTTGAGGTAGTCCCCCTTGATGATCTTCGGGAACCTGTTCAGCGAGGCGAAGCTGACCCCTGAGCTGTTGTTGATGACGTCCAGCAAAACCTCGAGGTCCAGGCCGGCCTTCTTGCCGGCGACCATCGCTTCCGCCGTGGCGGACAGGGTGATGGCGTTCAGGAAGTTGTTGATGAGCTTGGTTGTGTGGCCGGCGCCTGAGGCGCCGGTGTAGAAGATCTTGCCGGAGAAGAGTTCGAGTGCCGGCCGGGCACGGTCAAGGACGCTTTCCTCGCCGCCCACCATCAGCACCAGTTTGCCTTTTTCCGCGGCGGCCGCACCGCCGGAGATGCCGGCGTCAAGGTAGCTGGCGCCCGCGGCGAGCACTTTGCCGGCGATCATGCGGGTGGAGGCGGGGGCGGAGGTGCTAAGGTCCACGACGATCTGCCCGTCCCGAAGGTGTTCCAGGACGCCGCCGTCACCGAGCATGACGGCCTCCACGACGGCGCTCTTAGGCAAGGAGAGGAGGATGATGTCCGAGCCGTCCACCACGTCTGCCGCGCTGCCGGCCGGGGTCGCCCCGGAGGCGGTGATGTTTGCCGCGACGGGGTCATAGCCCAGCACGGCCTTTCCGGCCCTGGTGATGCAGGCGGCCATGCGCCCGCCCATGTTGCCAAGGCCAATAGATCCAATCCGGAGTTCGCTCATTGTCCTGTCCTCTGGAAGTTGTTGCCGTAGATGGCCTCGTCCACGCTGGTGGTGTCCCAGGCCCCGGCGCCGCCGCTGGGCCGAACGGTGTTCACAATGGAGGCACCGCCGTCGGCCGCGATCACCTGGCCGGTCACGTACGCGGAGTCATCGCTCAGCAGGAAGGCCACGACGCCGGCGATTTCCTCGGCGGTGCCGGCGCGGCGCAGCGGGGTGGTGCTGGCGCGCTGCTCCATGTCGTTCTTGCCGCCGCTGGTGGTAGCGGCGGCAGCGAAGAGTTCGGTGGGGACGATGCCCGGCGCCACCGCGTTGACCCTGATGCCCAGCGGGCCGCCGTAGACGGAGCCGCCATGGACCAGTCCCACGACGGCGTGTTTGGACGTGTGGTAGGCCAGCAGGTCCGCCGCCCCGGTGAGGCTCGCGATGGACGCTGTGATGGCGATGTTGCCGCCGGTGCCCTGCGCGGCGAACTGCCGGAAGGCCGCCCGCATGCCCAGGAACTGCCCGCGGACGTTAACGTTCATGACGCGGTCGAAATCCTCCACCTCCACGTCCGGCAGGGCCGCGAACTTGCCGAAAATCCCGGCGTTGAGGTGGTGCAGGTCCACGCGGCCGAAGGCGTCCAGCGCCTCCCGCATGTAGTTGTGGACGTCGGCCTCCTGGGCCACATCGGCCGCGACGGCGATGGACCGGGTGGGCAGTGACCGCGCCACGGCGTCGGCGGCGTCGGCGTTGATGTCGACGACGACGACGTGCGCGCCCTCCGCGG
>NZ_AUPJ01000535.1 GCF_000427315.1 Arthrobacter sp. TB 26 | reverse complement strand
GGCTTTGCCCAGGCCGCCGGCCGCGCCGGTAACGACGGCTACTTTGCCGTCAAAACGCAGGTTGGTCATGACTGTTCTTCCTTTCTGCCGATGGTTGCTGCCAGTCCGGCCAGCGGGCCGGAGGTGACGGGGGTGAACCGCTCCAGGGTGGAGGGGTCGTGGCCTGTCACGAGATGGCTGGCGGTGGTGTCCATCAGCTGCCGGATCGTGTCGAACCCGGCATACATTTCCCGCACGTCGTTGACGAACATAAACGGCAGGTCCTGTTCGAATTCCTCGTAGTAGTGGATGGCGTCGGAGGCGAGCACCACCTGGCCCTCGCTGGTTTGCACGGTGACGATTGACTGGCCCGGCGTGTGGCCGCCGACCCGTGAGATGCGGATGCCGGGGGCTACGGTGTAATCGTCGTCGAAGGTCGTGATCCGTCCCTCGCCCGCCGCCCGCTTCAGGTAGTCCAGTTCCTCGGTTTCGATCGAGTGCTGGAACTGCTTGCGGGCGGCGAAGCTGCTGAGCCAGAAATCCAGTTCAGCGCGGGCCATGATGATGTCCGAGTCCGGGAACAGGTCCAGGTTCCCGATGTGGTCGTAGTGAGCGTGGGTGACCACCACCTGCGGCGCGTCCCCGGGATCCACGCCCAGGGCAGCGAACGCCGCGGCCGGCTCGATCAGGAAGG
>NZ_AUPJ01000534.1 GCF_000427315.1 Arthrobacter sp. TB 26 | reverse complement strand
CCCCGCCGTGCCGGGAGAACCCGGTGTCGACGACGACGGTACGTTGCCCGTTGCGGATTACCCAGAAGAAGTAGTCCATGTCCACGGGCTCATCAGCCGTTTTGTAGATGTGGAAGTTCAGGTACACGTCGCTCTTCACTGTGGATCGGGTACCGAACTTCACAATGCTGACTTGATACGTATCGCTGTGCGTCATGCTCGTAATCCTCGCTTAGGCGGTGACTTTGTCAGCCTCGACCGGCCCGGGCGTCTTCGCGTGCCAGTCGATCTCGTCGCTGAAGATATCCTGCTTGCTGCTCTCCGGGAGCCACTTGAGCAGGACCACCAGGGCGATCAGGGCGATGAAGACCTGGAAGAAGGCCGGTGCGATGGGGTTGCCGGTGCTGGAGGCCAGGAACGCGCCGATGTAGGGTCCGGGGCCGGCGATGAAGGCGAGGGCGATGTTGAAGCCGATCGCGCTGCCGGTGGCCCGGGTGGACGCCGGGAAGAGCTCGACGAGCATGACCACGGTGGTCACGGAGACCAGGCACTGGATGGCGCCCAGGAGGACCAGGCCGAGGATGATGAGGGCCGGGTTGCCGGTGCTCATCAGCAGGAAGACCGGGATGGGCAGCAGGACGTAGCCCACCGTGCCGACGAGGTTGGGGATGCGCCGGCCGTACTTGTCCGAGATCATGCCGGCGATGGGGCAGAAGACCATGTAGATCAGCAGGCCGATGGCGCTGAGCATCAGGGCGTTCGGGCGCTGGATCTTGAGGGTCACTTCGAGGTAGTTCACGACGTACGTCGCCAGGTAGTAGTAGCCGAGGCCCTGGACCGCCGCGAAGCAGATGGTCAGGCCGACGGCCTTGAGGTTGCGCTTGAGCTTCGGCGCGGGCACCGAGGACGACTCGCGGGTCTTCTTGATTTCCTTGAAGACCGGGGTGTCGTCCAGCCGGAGGCGGACGAACAGGCCGACCAGGGCCAGAGGTGCCGCGGCCCAGAAGGGGATCCTCCAGCCGAAGTCCATCAGCTGGTCTTTGGTCAGGATGTTGTTGAGCCAAAGGGCGAAGCCGCTGCCGGCGACGGTGGCCAGGGCCGCCGTTGCCGAGATGACGCTGGCGTAGGTGGCGCGGCGGTTGCGGGGGGCTCCTTCAATCAGGAAGGCGGCGGAACCCGTCCACTCTCCGCCGGCGGAGAGCCCCTGGATGCAGCGCAGGAGCACCAGCAGCAGCGGGGCGGCGACGCCGATCGCGGCGTAGGTCGGAATGAACCCGATCATCGTGGTGGCCAGGCCCATGGCCAGGACCGAGAAACTCAGGGCCGCACGGCGGCCGTACTTGTCGCCGATCGGCCCGAGGATGNCCCGCCGAGCGGTCGCATAAGGAAGCCGACGGCAAAAACGCCCAGCGATGACAAGAGGGATACCACGGGGTTCTGGTCCGCGAAGAAAAGCTGGCCGATGATGACGGCGAAGAACCCGTACACGGCGAAATCGAACCACTCCATGAAGTTGCCAACGCCAACTGCGAAAGCGGCCTGGCCCAACTTCTTATGCTGCATATCAGCTTCATTGATGCTCACTAGTTACCTCCTCGTAACTCTCGAATGGGGCGGCCGCGACGTTGCGATGGCTCCCTAAAAAGATTGTACGACAATCGTACAGTCTGTCAATAGGGCCGATCTTGGTTCTCCCGTTCCCTTCCCGTCTGGCACCCCGAACCATCTGACGCGTTCGAGTGGATACTCCGGATACGCTTCGAATCGCATCGCTGGCATCCGGCGGCCGGGGCATGGCAGGACGCCCCCCCAACTGCGCGTGCATCCTCCCTTCGAGGCCCAATAGAAAGTCCGGCGCACTCTCTTCACCGCTTGGACGCTTGATCAGAGAGGCAGGAGAAACACCGGACAAGCCAAAGGACGGTCCTCAACGGAGTCATACCTCGATAGCGCGACCTGTTTCTAGGTTCGTCTGAGGAGACGGCACTGGCTCCGTTGACGCCACCCTACTGCCGCGGCGGACTCCCCGTGTGATACGCCCTTGTATCGACCGCCTCGACCGCCTCGACCGCCTCGATCGCACCGGCCGATCGGTTAAGATCCGGTCTGGGTCGTCGCCGTGCTGCACGCCCAGCATGCGTTGACGCCTGGGAGGCCGAGATCATCGGGATCTGATTGAGGGCAACGTGGCCAGCTTCCACTGCCAGAATAGAGAGGACAGCGATGCCGGATACCCAGAATCCGGATGCGGCGGTGACGGGAAAAATGATGGCTGCGGCGGCGGGGTAACTGGTGGGAGGCCATGGCAGCAAAGCCCACCAGTTCCTGCAATCGCTCGCGATGCCGGCCCGCCTACCGACTGGCCAGGCTCAGCGAGCTCATGATCAACTCCGGATCGGCTGCCATGTCATGCAGTTCCCTCCGCATCCCTGCATGAACAGGTATCAGAACGGAAAATCCGGACCAGCCGCAAACCCAAGGTCGATCGAACGAATAATCAGCAAATCATGTCGTGCGCGGCCGTGGCCACCATGAAGTGGTGAACGCAAAACTCAAGGGAAGGACGGACAAGGATGAAAACCCAGAAAAGGGACCACAAGGCGGTACCCGGTCCGCCGTAGGCAGCCGCTCCCCCAACGCAACCGAATAGGTCTATCCGAGACCCCACACACCCGGAACATCAGATCAGAGGCGAGAGTGTGCACACTGTCCACACGAAAAAACACCAAAAAGACTCTGAACTGGAAAAACACTGTGCCCGAGGTGGGACTCGAACCCACACACCTTTCGATACCGCATTTTGAGTGCGGCGCGTCTGCCAATTCCGCCACTCGGGCGCGGAGTACACCGGTGTCATAATCGCCCAGCCACAGTGCTGTGAGCAACGCGATCGCTTCCAGTGCGCGAAATTACTCTACATGCAGATAGGCTGAATTCCAGAATCGCGCCAGTGACGCCGCATCGAACATAACCGGTCCCAGTACAGCAGCGGTGACAACCTAAGATGGTCCAGTCCCCGCCGTACCTTTCCAAGGAGTTCCCGTGTCAGAACAGACGGAGTCAAACCCCACGTCCAAGCCGGCGCGCCGCGTGGTTGTCGCCGAGGACGAGACCCTTATCCGGCTAGACATCATCGAGATCCTGCGGGGCGAAGGCTATGACGTCGTCGGCGAAGCGGACAACGGCGAGAAGGCCGTGCAGCTCGCCGAGGAACTCAAGCCGGACCTCGTCCTGATGGACGTCAAGATGCCCGTCATGGACGGCATCTCCGCTGCCGAGAAGATCGTCAAGGCCCGGATCGCCCCCGTGGTCCTGCTCACCGCGTTCAGCCAGAAGGAACTCGTCGAGCGCGCCCGCGACGCCGGCGCCATGGCCTACGTGGTCAAGCCGTTCACGCCCGCAGACCTCATCCCCGCACTGGAGATCGCGCTCTCCCGGCACGAGGAAATCAAGGCCCTCGAAAGCGAAGTGACCGACCTGCAGGAGCAGTTCGCCACCCGCAAGCTCGTGGAGCGCGCCAAGAGCCTCCTGACCACCAAGATGGGCCTGACGGAGCCCGAGGCATTCCGCTGGATCCAGAAGACGTCCATGGACCGCCGTCTGAGCATGCGTGAGGTTGCCGAGACCATCATCAACCAGGTCAACTAGTCCGGC
>NZ_AUPJ01000533.1 GCF_000427315.1 Arthrobacter sp. TB 26 | reverse complement strand
CCCCCGCCAGCCGGCGCAGGGCAGGACCGATCGAGGCCACCAGCGCGCGCCCCATCGGTGCCCGGGCCGCCTCTCCCGGATCGCACGTGATCTGCAGGAGGGATGCGCCCGCCGGGAGGTAGTTCCCGGGCTCGTACTGGTGGTAGCGGAACACCGGGGCGCCGACCACCAGGATCAGATCGTGCCCGGCCAGCAGGCGGGTGATGCCGTCGACGGAGGCGGGCAGCACGCCACGGAACGCGGCGTGTGTGGTCGGGAACGGGCAGCGGGGGGCGGACGGGGCCACCCACACCGGGGCGCCGAGGCGCTCGGCGAGCGTGACGGCGTCGGCGTTCCCCCGCGCGGAGTCGACGTCGGGTCCCAGGACCAGGACGGGGTTCTCGGCCGCGTCGAGAGCTGCCACGAGGTCCGCGAGCTGGCCATCGGAAAGCTCACCGGCGTGTTCCACCACGCGTGTGGCCAGGTGTTCCTCCTCAGGTCCGGTTTCCTGGGCCCAGTCGTCGTAAGGAATGGATACATAGACAGGCCCGGACGGCTCAAGGGCTGCGGTGTGGATGGCCTGGCCGATGGTGCGGACGACGTCGCGGGGCGAGGCAGGCTCGGCGCTCCATTTCACGAGCGGGCGGGGCAGCGAGGCGGCGTCCACATTGGACAGCATGACCTCCTGGCCGATCGTGGCGCGGACCTGCTGGCCTGCGGTGATCACCAGCGGCGTGTGCGAGTACCAGGCATTGGTGAGCGCACCCATGGCGTTACCCGATCCCGAGGCCGCGTGCAGGTTGACCAGGGCTGGACGACGGGTGGCCTGGGCGTAGCCGTCCGCCATCCCGGCCACTACGCCCTCGTGCAGGCCCAGGACATAGCGGAAATCCTCCGGCATGGCCGCGAGGAACGGCAGCTCGTTGGAGCCCGGGTTGCCGAAAATCGTGGTGAGTCCATGCTGGCGCAGGAGCTGGTAAGTGGCGTCGTTGACAGTGGTCATGGTGATGCTTTCCTATCCCGGGGCTGCTTGTCCTACAAAGCTAGGATCCAAACCCCTATGCCGACAAACAAATAAATCGACTCTCCCTCATAGATAATCTCTATGATGGGCTGGTGAGTCTAGACCTGAATCTGATCCGTACGTTCCTGAGCATTTATGACCACCGCTCGGTGACCCGCGCCGCGCAGGACCTGTCCCTGACGCAGCCCACTGTCAGCCATGCCCTCGGCAGGCTGCGGCGTGCCCTTCACGACCCGCTGTTCGTCCGCGGTCCCGGCGGG
>NZ_AUPJ01000532.1 GCF_000427315.1 Arthrobacter sp. TB 26 | reverse complement strand
GGCCGCCGCACCATCGTGGCCGACGACCGCTACGTTTGTGTGCTGCCACAGGATGCGGCGGCACCGGAGTCGCGCATCGGCTGGAAAGATTTCCTGGCCCTGAAGCATGTGGCCATGGACCCGGCCGCGGGCCACGACCAGGTGGAGCAGGCCATCCGGGCGCAGCAGGTGGACCGGACCATTGCGCTGCGGGTTCCGCACTTCACCGCGCTTGCCGAGGTGGTGGTGGGCTGCGGCATGGTGGCCATCCTGCCGCGGCAGATGGCCACCAGAATGGCGGAGCGGTGGCCCGTTGCCATCCGTGAGCTGCCGTTCGATATGCCCCAGTTCGAGGTGACCCTGTACTGGGACGCCGCCGTCTCTTCCACCGGCGCCGCAGCCTGGTTCCTGGATCTCGTGGCCGGGGCGCTGGTCGAGCCGGGCGGGTAAGGCAGCTGGCGACGGCGCCCGGTCCCGTCTGGCGGGTCCGGGCACCGAACCGTGGCCCATGGGGTTGTCCGGGCCCGGGCCCTAGACGACGCCCGCAGGCCTGGCGGCCGTGGGGGAGGAGCCCTCCGTAACCTCCGGGGCGCCGGGCTTGACCTTCGGGATGACAGCCACTGCCGCGACGCCGAGCAGCGCCGCTGCCGCGAAGACGTAGAAGCTGAAGGGATACGCGATGCCGGCAACCACCAGCACGCCTGTGATCCATGGACCCGAGATCGCTCCGAGGCGGCCGACGGCGGAGACGAAGCCCATGCCGGAGGCGACGATGTGGCGGGGGTACAGGTAACCGACGAAACCGTAGACCAGCACCTGGGCGCAGAACACGAAGAAACCGGTGACGAAAACGACGCCGTTGAGCACCACCTGGTTGTCCATCTTGATGCTCAGCAGGGCCAGCAGCACGGCAGCGGCCGCGAACCAGAACATCGTCGTGCCCTTGACTCCGCGGCGGTCGGCGACCCGGCCGCCGACCAGCAGGCCGGCGACGGCGCCGACATTCAGCACAAGGAGCAGGACCAGGGAGTCGGCGACGTTGTAGCCGGCGCCCCGCATCAGCTGCGGCAGCCAGGTGTTCAGGCCGTAGACCAGCATGAGGCCCATGAAGGCTGCAACCCAGAGTCCCAGCGTGATGCGCAGATACGGCCGACGCAGCAGGCTGCCGATGCGGACCGTCGGCGCGGGCGCACCGGCAGTCTTCGAGGCTGCGGCGACAGGGGACGTTTCCGGCAGCTTGGCCCACATGAGGGGGACGGCGAGGAGACCGAGGATGCCGCCCGCATAGAAGAGCCATTCCCAGTGCCGGCCGACCAGCAGGGCGATCAGCGACGCGGCGACGGCGCCGACGTGGTAACCGGTCATGGTCAGAGTGCTGGAGTGCGCTTTGCCATTGCTGGAAGCGGCTTCCTGCATGGCGGTCACGGCGACCGGCATGCAGCCACCCAGGCCAAGGCCGGCGAGGAGCCGCAGGATGCCCATCAGGCCCACATTCGGCATCAGCGGGAACAGCAGGGTGAAGACGGAGAAGAGTGCCACGCAGATAATCAGGGGCAGCCGCCGGCCGAAGCGGTCAGAGATTGGGCCGATCAGGGCCGCGCCGATCCCGACGCCGACAAGGGAAATCGCGGCCACGAAGGTGGCTCCGGCCGGGTCAATGCCCGCGTGTTTCGTGTCCAGCAGGGTGGGGATGGAGGCGCCCAAAGCAACGAGGTCGAAACCTTCGAAGACGACAGTGAGCCAACAGAGAATGACGACCCATTTTCGTTGAGTGTGCATAGTGTGAACGTCCTTGGTCTACACAGCCGGACATGACGATGTCCGGCGGAAGTTGTTATCACCCCAAGTCTGATGAGACCCCCGCCACAAGTCCAATAGATAAAGATCGCCCGTTTCATAGATGGTGTCTATGAGCGAGGAGGACGACGGCGGGAGGTTCCCGCCGTCGTCCTCTTTGGATAGTCCCTGCTTCACGCGGAAGTTTTGGAGCCTACCGGTGCTCTCCCGCGGGGGTCGCCGCGGTCAGGGCAGTGAGGGCTCCGGTGTCCACATTCTCCGACGGCCCCTGCAGGTAACGGGACAGGCTGTCATCCATGGCATTGAGCCAGCGCGTGTGGTGCCGCGCAGCCATCGTGCCGGTCATCACCGAGCGGTGCACGTTGTCCCGGTAGCCGAGGATGTTGTCCTGTTTGTCGCGCATCCACTGCTTGAACAGCTCGGAAACGGTGTCCAGATCGAACTCCGGGTAGTTCGTCAGCGCAATGAGTTCGCGCAGATAGTCCGTCTGGAAGTCCGCCTCGGCATCGTGGTCCGCCAGGGCGGCCTGACGTTCCAGCCAGACTGCGACGTCCGCTGCCTGCTCCGCGGCGGCCGGCAACTCGATGCGGCCAAGCATCACATCGCGGGCGAACCACGCCTGGGCGTCGAACATGTTGAAGGTGTAGTACTGGTCCTGCGCGCCGAGATAGAACAGGTTCGGGTTGTCCTGCCACACCACGCCCTTGTAGAGGCGGTCCGGGTAGAGCACGTTGCGCGACTTCAGCGACAACCCACTCGGCAGGAACGGGTACTTGTGCTGATAACCCGTGCACAGGACGACGGCGTCGAAGTCTCCGGTCGAGCCGTCGCTGAAATGCGCTGTGCTGCCCTCGAAACGTGTCACCAAGGGACGTTCCGTCGCGGTCTCGGGCCAGTCGAAGCCCATCGGTGCGCTGCGGTAACTGAACGTTACGGACTTCGCCCCCATCTTGTGTGTCTGCATGCCGATGTCCTCGGCGGAGTAGCTGCTGCCGATCAGCAGGATGTTCTGGCCAGCGAACCGTTCGGCGCCGCGGAAATCGTGTGCATGCAACACCTCGCCCGGGAAGCCCCCAATGCCCTCAAACTCGGGGACATTGGGGAAGGAGAAGTGGCCGGTGGAGACCACCAGCTTGTCGAAGACGTGCGTCTCGGTGGTCTCGGTGACCAGATCCTCGACGGTTACGGTGAATTCCTGCGCCTGTTCGTCATACGAGACCCAGCGGGCCGCCGTGTTGAAGCGCACGTACTTGCGCACATCGGATTTCTCCACCCGGCCCTTGATGTAATCGAAGAGGACCTCGCGCGGGGGATAGGACGAGATCGCCCGGCCGAAATGCTCATCGAAAGTGTAATCCGCGAACTCCAGGCACTCCTTAGGGCCGTTGGACCACAAATGGCGGTACATGCTGCTGTGGACGGGCTCGCCGAAGGCATCCAGACCGATCCGCCAGCTGTTGTTCCACTGGCCACCCCAGTCGCCCTGCTTTTCGAAGCACGTGATCGCCGGGATGCTGGCTCCGGCCTGCCGTGCCGACTCAAACGCCCGTAGCTGTGCCATGCCGCTGGGGCCAGCCCCGATGATTCCTACTCGCATTGACATGCCTACTCCTGTTCGTTGGATCTTCTCCATCAGATTCGACGCCCGGAATGCACAAGGTGGCCGTGAGGCGAACCTGCCGTCCCGCAGGCGGCGCAAGGCGCACGGCGGTTAACGACTTCTTCAATGACACTGCCGGCGCGGCTGCGCGCCGGGCCTCGATAATCAATCCCTGCGAGCCTGTGCCTGCAACGGGAGAAAGGGCCATGGGTGTCTGTTGTCAGCAGGAAAGGGTCCTGCATAACTGTTCCGAGCGGTCCGCCTACGATCCAATAAGGTCGGCGGTCCTCTTGCATTATGCTCATCCGGGCTGTGGATAAGTCAAAGTGGGGTGGCGCAGAACCGTGGCCGGTGGATCGCGAGGCAGGCGGCATCAACCGAATGGTTGACCCGGGGGTCAGCCATTCTTCCGCCGCGGATCAGCCAACTGCGCGATGGCGCCGGGCCCCGTGCGCGGGAGAGTGGATGTAGGAGCCTTTCGGCCGCACTTCACCCACTGAAAGAAGAACAAACGTGTTTCTTGCTATCCGCGATATCCGCTTTGCCAAGGGCCGGTTCGCCCTGATGGGCGGCGTGGTCGCCCTGATCACCCTGCTGCTCGTCATGCTCTCGGGTCTGACGGCCGGGTTGGGTGACCAGTCGACGTCGGCCATTGACAAACTCGGCGCCGGCAACGGCAGCGGGGTCGCCTCCAAAGCGGCGGACAGCATTGTCTTTGGGGCCCCGGGCACCAATGAGCCGAAGGCCTCCTTTACCGAAAGCGAAATCACCGCCACGCAGCTCGACAGCTGGAAGAACCGGGCCGGCGTCCAAAACGCCGAGGCCCTGGGCATCAGCCAGACCCGCTTCCAGGCCGTGGCTTCGGATACCGGGACAGGCACCGGCACCACCAATGTCGCCGTCTTCGGTGTAGCACCGGATGGCCAGCTTGCGCCGTCCCGGGTAACGGCCGGTACCGTCGTGATCGGCAAGACCGTGGCCAAAGCGCTGTCCCTGAAGACAGGGGACAGGGCCAGCGTCGGCGGGAACGACCTGACCGTCAGCGCCGTGGTGGAGGACCAGTGGTACTCCCACACCAGCGTCGTCTGGACCGCGCTTCCCACCTGGTCCACATTGGCCCACCTCACGGACCCGGAGCAGCTCGGAACCGTCGCCGTCATCACCTACAAGGACGGAGCCGCGGTGGACGAGGCCGCCGCGAACATCGCAGCCCACACCGTGAGCGCCTCGCGCACCGGATCCTTCCAGGCGCTGGGCTCCTACAAGAGCGAGAACGGCTCCTTGACGCTGATGCAGGCTTTCCTTTACGGCATCTCTGCACTGGTCATCGTGGCTTTCCTGACCGTCTGGACCGTCCAGCGGACCCGCGATATCGCGGTCCTGAAAGCCATGGGGGCATCCGGCAGTTACGTCCTGCGCGACGCCATCACCCAGGCCGCGATCGTCCTGCTGGCCGGGGCCGGAGTCGGCGGCGGGATCGGCGTCCTCGGCGGATTTTTCGCAGCCCAGGCAGCCCCCTTCCTGGTCAACCCCGCAACAACACTCCTGCCCATCCTCGGAATCATCGCCTTGGGCCTGGCAGGAGCGGCCCTGGCCGTCCGCCGCGTCACCAAGGTCGACGCGCTCATCGCCCTCGGCGGGAACTAGACCCTCCGCGGCCAGCCGGCCCGCCGGCAGCCGGGTCACCGATCCGCCCCCAGAACTTTCCGAAAGGCAGCAACTCCATGTCCTCCACCCCCAGCCCTCTCGACCCACGGTCCTCCGCCCGCGGCCCCCTGAACCTCGTCAACGTCACCCTCGAATACCCGGACGGGGACGGGACCATCAAAGCCCTGGACGCCGTGAACCTCACCGTGCAGGCGGGCCAGATGGTCTCCCTCGTCGGCCCGTCAGGTTCCGGAAAATCCAGTCTCCTGGCCGCAGCCGCCACCCTCGTCCGCCCCACCCATGGCCTGGTGGTCATCGACGGCACCGACGCCACCGGGCTCGGCGACAGGGACCTCACCGCGCTGCGGCGGGAGAAGATCGGCATCATCTTCCAGCAGCCCAACCTGCTCGCCTCCCTGACTGCCGCCGAACAGCTCATCATCGGCGACCACCTGCGCGGAAAGTCCGTCAAAGCCGCACGGGCCAAAGCCGCGGAACTGCTCGACGTCGTCGGACTCAGCTCCAGCGCGGACAAACGCCCGCACCAGCTCTCCGGCGGCCAGCGCCAGCGGGTCAATATCGCCCGGGCCCTCATGGGCGATCCCAAGGTCCTGCTCGTGGACGAACCAACAGCGGCCCTGGACCACGAACGCAGCGACTCCATCGTCCGGCTCCTGCGCCGGGTCACCGACGACTTCATGGTCGCCACGGTCATGGTGACCCACGACACCGAATTCGTCCCGCTGACCGATTCGGTCGCCACCATGCGCGACGGCAAGCTCAACGCCCCCGTGCTGACGACCGTCTGATACCAACGACCCATCAATTGACCCCGCCAACAACCGGTCGACCCGTCCCCCACCACGGTCACGGCATCAGGCCCGGTGACAGGGACCCGCAAGACAAGCGGGCGATGGCGCGACCGGTGCGGCTATCCGGCGTCGGAGGCCGAACCGGCTCCGCCGCCTGCCAGCCGCAACCGCCCCACTCGATCACTGAGGATCCGCCGGGCCTCGCCGGGCAGCCCCTCGTCGCTGATCAGCTCGTCGGCCTCCTCCAGGGCTGCGATGGTGCTGATGCCGAAGGTGCCCCACTTGGTGTGATCGGCCAGCACCACCACCCGGCGGGCCGCAGCCACGAAGGCCCGGTCCGTTTCGGCCTCCAGCACGTTCGGAGTCGTAAACCCCGCGTTGGCATCCACGCCGTGGACGCCCAGGAACAGCACATCCAGGTGCAGCTGCTTGAGGGCCGAGGTGGCCAGCGGCCCCACCAGGGCATCGGAGGGCGTGCGCTCGCCGCCGGTGAGGATTACGGTGGACGGCGATGAACTCTGGTGAAACACGTCGGCGACGCGCACCGAATTGGTGACGACGGTGATCCGGGGGCCGGCGGAGAGCAGTTGCGCCAGCGCCCAGGTGGTGGTTCCCGCACTGAGCCCCACGGCCATGCCCTCACGGACCTGGGCGGCTGCCTCCTGCGCAATCGCCATCTTCTCGTCCTGCAGTTGCGTCACCTTCAGCTCGAAGCCGGGCTCGTGGGTGCTCACCCCGCCGGGCAGCTTGGCCCCGCCGTGGATCTTCTCCACGGCGCCGGCGGCATCGAGGGCTTCGATATCCCGCCGGACCGTCATGAGGGACACGCCCAGCATCTGCGCGAGGTCCGCGACGCGGACAATCCGCTCGCGCTGGACCTCGGCGATGATGGCCGAATGGCGGGCTGCGGCTAGCATTCTGCGTCCTTCGTGGCGTGCTCGCGGGAAAGTGGGGGAGCGGACGACGGCGACTGTCCGGGTTCCTTCCTGCCCATCCTAACTTCTGCGCACACCAAACACACACGCATTCTGCTTCAATTTGTGCTCTATTGTTTGAAAATGTTTTGTCGTGTACAACTGAAACATGACGCGAACCACGATGACCCGGCTGGCCGACGGCCGCGAGATCCTCTATTTTGACGACGCCGGCACCGCCGAGCGGCCCG
>NZ_AUPJ01000531.1 GCF_000427315.1 Arthrobacter sp. TB 26 | reverse complement strand
CCTGCCGGCCCGCCCCGAACCGGGCCAGCTGCGCTTCGACGCGCTCAGCCGCGAATGGGTCGCCGTCGCCGCCCACCGGCAGTCGCGGACCCACCTGCCGCCGGCGGACCAGTGCCCGATCTGCCCGACGACGCCGGCCAACCAGACCGAGATCCCGGCGCCGGACTACGACGTCGCCGTCTTCGAAAACCGTTTCCCCTCCCTCGGCCCCGCCACGCACGATGTTCCCGCGGCGCCCGGCTGGGGGACCACGGCACCCGCAGTGGGCCGCTGCGAGGTGGTGGCCTTCACCCCGCAGCACACCGGATCGTTCGCCGAACTGGGTTGGCGCCGCACCCGCACAGTGGTCGACGCCTGGGCCCACCGGACGGAAGCCCTCAGCGCCCTGCCTGGCATCCGGCAGGTGTTTCCGTTCGAAAACCGGGGTGCCGACATCGGCGTCACCCTGCACCACCCGCACGGGCAGATCTACGCCTACCCCTACGTCACGCCGCGCGCCGCGGTCCTGGCCGCCGCGGCCGGCGAATACTCCGACGCCTCGGACGGGACGGCGACGCTCACCTCCTCCCTGCTCCGGGCCGAACGCAGCGACGGCAGCCGCATGGTGCTCGAGGGCGAACACTTCAGTGCCTACGTACCCTTCGCGGCCCGCTGGCCGCTGGAGGTCCACCTCGTCCCGCACCGCCAGGTCCCGGACCTCGCCGCCCTGACCGGGGCGGAGCGGGACGAACTGGCGGAGCTTTACCCCGAACTCCTGAAGCGCTTCGACGCCCTGTATCCGACGCCGACCCCTTACATCGCGGCCTGGCACCAGGCCCCGCTGGAGCCGGCCATGCGCCGGGCCGGCCACCTGCACCTGCAGCTGACGTCGCCCCGCCGCGCGGCGGACAAGCTCAAATACCTGGCAGGATCCGAAGCCGCCATGGGCGCCTTCATCAACGACACCACCCCGGAATCCGTCGCTGCCCGGCTGCGCGAAGTGGCCAGTGACGTGGCCAGCGTTACCGCCGCCGGACCGGCCGGCGAC
>NZ_AUPJ01000530.1 GCF_000427315.1 Arthrobacter sp. TB 26 | reverse complement strand
CCAGCCGTTTCGCGGCGACCTTCGGCGCGGCCCCGGACGGCGCCTGGGCCGCCCCCGGCCGGGTGAACCTGATCGGCGAGCACACCGACTACAACGAAGGCTTTGTCCTGCCTTTCGCCATCGACAAGCGGGCGACGACGGTGGTCCGGCTCCGGGGCGACTCGACCGTCCGGCTGCTCTCCACCGCCGGGGACCAGGGACTCGTCGCAGCCGACGCCGCCGCCCTGGCCCCGGGTTCCATCACCGGGTGGGCCAAGTACCCCCTCGGTGTGGTCTGGGCGCTGCAGCAGTACGCCATCGAGGTCCCCGGCTTCGACCTCCTGCTGGACTCCGACGTACCGCTCGGCGCGGGGTTGTCCTCCTCGCACGCCATCGAATGCGCCGTGATCACGGCCCTGAACGAACTCACCGGCGCCGGGCTGACCGCCGAGCAGATGGTCACGTTGACCCAGCATGCCGAAAACGCCTTCGTCGGCGCACCGACCGGCATTATGGACCAGTCGGCCTCGCTGCGCGGCGCGAGCGGGCGGGCCGTCTTCCTCGATTGCCGGGACCAGTCCGTTCAGCTCGTGCCGTTCCGGGCACAGGAGGACGGACTCGTGCTGCTGGTGATCGACACGAAGGTCTCCCACTCCCACGCCGACGGCGGCTACGCCTCCCGCCGTGCGTCCTGCGAACTCGGCGCCGCGGTCCTGGGCGTCAAGGCGTTGCGAGACGTCGGCGTCGCGGACCTCGAGGAGGCCAGCGGTTTGCTTGATCCGGTGACCTTCCGGCGGGTCCGCCACATCGTCACCGAAAACGACCGCGTGCTGCAGGCCGTGGACACCCTCCGGTCCGAGGGCCCGGCCCGGATCGGCCCCCTGCTCGACGCCAGCCACGCCTCCATGCGGGACGACTTCGAGATCTCCTGCCCCGAGCTCGACCTCGCCGTGGACACGGCCCGCAGCCACGGTGCCATCGGCGCCCGGATGACCGGCGGCGGCTTCGGCGGCTCGGCGATCGCCCTCACCCCGGTGCGCTATGAGCAACAGGTCCGCGACGCCGTCGTCCGCGCCTTCGCCGACGCCGGCTTCACCGCCCCGGACATCTTCACCGTCACGCCGGCCGCCGGAGCGGAGCGCGTGTCCTGACGTCGAGTGCTCCGTAACGGCCCTTTAGAACCCTCAAAAGGGCCGTTATGGAGCAGCCGATGGGGCTTAAGCCGTCGCCGGGCAGCCGCAGGACTGCCGGATCCGCAGTTCGGTGGGGAAGATGCGGTGCTCCGCCGGCTCGCCGCGGCGTGCTCCGAGGAGTGCGCTGACGGCCGCTTCCGCCATCACCCGGACCGGCTGCTCCACGGTCGTGAGGGCGGGCCAGCTGTACTCGGCCTCGGCGGAGCCGTCGAACGAGGTCAGGGCGATATCGCCCGGCACGCTCAGCCCGGCCTCGTGGATGGCGCGCAGGATCCCGATCGCCTGCATATCCGAACTGGCGAAGATGGCGGTGGGCCGGTCCGCCGAGGCGAGCAGCCTTCGGCCAACGGCGTACCCGCCCTCCCGGCTGAACGGTCCCCGGACAATGGGGCCCTCCGGCAGCCCCGCCGCCGCAAGCGCCTGCAGCCAGCCCTCTTCCCGGAGGTCGTAATCGTGGGCCGTGTTGGTGCCCATGGCGAGGGCGATGTTGGTGTGCCCGTGCCCGATCAGGTGATCCACTGCCATCCGGGCACCGGCGGCCAGATCCACGCCCACGCTGTTGAAGCCGGGCGCCTGGCCGCCGTGGTTCAGGAGCACTGCGGGAATCTCGGCCGATTCGAGGGCCTCGAGGTCCGGTTCAAACAGCACGCTGGCGAGCACCACTCCGTCCACCTGGCGCGAGGCGAGGTTGCGGATGTTCCGGCGCTCCTTGGAGAGGTTGCCGTCCGAGTTGGTCAGCAGCAGGGCGTAGCCACGCTCGGCCGCGGCGTCCTCGACGGCATGGGCCAGCAGCGAGAAGAACGGATTGGTGTTGTCCGGGATGACCAGGCCGATGGTCTCGCTGGACCCCAGCTTAAGCGCGCGGGCGGCCGCATTGGGCCGGTAGCCCAGAATGCGGATGGCATCCTGGACCTTCGCCTCGGTGGCCGGGGCCACCTTCTTCGGGCCGCCGTTGACGACATAGCTGACGACGGCGGTGCTCACCCCGGCGTAGCGGGCGACGTCCTTGCGGGTCACCGGGCCGCGGGGGGTGTGCACTGCAGAAGTCGTCATGGAGTACATGCTAGCTAGCTGCGGCCCGCGCATCGCCGCGGCCGTGGGCGAAATGCCAGCCGAAAGGGCCGCCGAACTGGCCAACACAGACGACTCCGATGGAAAACGTCATTGTTACCTCTCCCGATCTGCCCGGACAGCCGGGCGCTGTGCCGCGCGGGCGCTCGGCAAAAGCGTCCCACGGGAATCTACTCGAGTCAATAGTTACTGGCTGGTACAAGAAAATCGCCGGATTTCAAGGAATCAAATCTTGCCAACCCAAATCTACTCGTGTAGATTCTGGTTCAGCTGTTACCCACATCACACCACCAGGAAGAGTCAACGATGACTACCATCACCAAACTTCCGGATCCCGTGGCTGGCGGATCCAAACACTCGCACCGCGGCAATACTCCCCGGCCAGGCCGAGGGCGCCGCCTCGGCGACCTGCGGATCGCGCTGCTGTTCATCCTTCCGGCCATGATCGGCTTCGTCGCCTTCTTCCTGGTCCCCACGATCCGCGGCATCTACCTCAGCTTCACCGAGTACAGCGTCCTGGGGGATCCCACCTGGATCGGCACCAGGAACTACACGGCGATCTTCGCGGACGAGCTGTTCTGGAACGCCATGGCCGTCACGCTCCAGTACGTCGGCCTGAACATCGGCTTCCAGACCGTCATCGCCCTCGGGCTGGCGCTACTGATGCACCGGGTGGCCAAATCCACCCTGATCCGCGGCGCCCTGCTGCTGCCGTTCCTCGTCGCAAACGTGATCGTGGCGCTGCTGTGGTTCTGGATGCTCGACTACCAGATCGGCATCGTCAACGAGATCATCAACTGGTTCGGCCTGCCCCGCATCGCCTTCTTCGGCAGCGAGCAGTGGGCCATCCCCACCATCGCCGGCGTCAACGTCTGGCGGCACATGGGCTACACGGCCCTGCTGATCTTCGCCGGCCTGCAGTCCATCCCCAGCCATGTCTACGAAGTCGCGTCCCTCGACGGCGCCTCTCAAACCCGGACCTTCTGGAGCATCACCATGCCGCTCCTGCGCCCCGTGCTGGTGCTGGTCCTCGTGGTCACCGTGATCGGGTCCTTCCAGGTCTTCGACACCGTGGCCGTGACCACTGGCGGCGGGCCCATCAACGCCTCCCGCGTCATCCAGATGTACATCTACCAGAAGGCCTTCGGTGAATCCGACTTCGGCTACGCCTCGGCCCTGTCCGTCATTCTCTTCGTCATTCTCGCCCTCGTGGCCTTCATCCAGATGAAGTTCCTCAAGGGCAACGAATCGGATCTGGACTAAGGAAAACCCAGCCATGACAACCTCCGCACTCTCCCGCAAAACGCCCGGCAACAATCCAGCCGGCAAGCCCGGCAATAAGCCCGCCCCGCAGGGCGCCCGCAGGAAGCCGTTCAACTGGCGCCGCGCCGGCGCCTGGACCCTCGTCGTCGTCGCCATCATCATCACGGTGGCACCGTTCCTCTGGATGCTCCGCACCGCCCTCTCCAGCAACGCCTCCCTCGCCTCCAACGCCAGCAACCTGCTGCCGGCGGACTTCAGCCTCGGCGCCTTCAAACGGGTCCTCGGGCTGCAGACCCCCGAGGAGGCCATCGCCGAGGGCGGCTCCGGCGCCGCAATCAACTTCTGGCTGTACCTGCGGAACTCCATCATCTTCGCCAGCGTCACCACCGCAGGGCAGGTGTTCTTCAGCGCCATGGCCGCCTACGCCTTCTCCCGGCTCCGCTGGCCCGGCCGGAACGTGGTCTTCGGCCTGTTCCTGGCCACCATGATGGTCCCGCCGATCTTCACCGCCCTGCCCAACTTCCTCATGATCAAGAACCTGGGCCTGCTCAACACGTTCGCCGGGCTGGCCCTGCCCTTCCTGTTCATGACGCCCTTCGCCATCTTCTTCCTGCGGCAGTTCTTCCTCTCCATGTCCCGCGAAGTGGAGGAAGCCGCCATGCTCGACGGCGCCAAGCACCTGCGGATCTTCTTCCAGATCGTGCTGCCCAACGCCGCCGCCCCGCTGGCCACCCTGGCCCTGCTGACTTTCATCGGCCAGTGGAACGAATACTTCTGGCCGCTGCTGGTGGGCCAGGACGAAAACGTCCGCGTGCTCACCGTGGGCCTGGGCGTCTTCAAATCCCAGTCCCCGCAGGGCGCCCCCGACTGGTCCGGCCTAATGGCCGCAACCCTGATCGCTGCCCTGCCCGTCCTCCTGCTCTTCATCGCCTTCGGCAAGCGGGTGGTCAACTCCATCGGCTTCTCCGGCATCAAGTAACCCCCGCCCAACGCACCCGCACCTTGCACAACCACCTTGCACATCCCTGAAAGGTTCACCATGAAGAAGACCCTCGGCGCCGTGGCTGCCGCCGCAGCCATCGCCCTCTCCCTGTCCGCCTGCGGCGGTTCCGCACCCTCAGCCGAAGCGAAGGGTGAAATCAACTACTGGCTCTGGGACGCCAACCAGCTCCCCGCCTACCAGCAGTGCGCCGACGATTTCACCAAGGCCAACCCGGACATCAAGGTCACGATCACCCAGCGCGGCTGGGACGACTACTGGACCACGCTGACCAACGGCTTCGTCGCCGGCACCGCCCCGGACGTCTTCACCAACCACCTCTCCAAGTACCCCGAGTACGCGGCGAAGAAGCAACTGCTGTCCCTGGACGACGCCGTCGCGAAGGACGGCATCAAGCTCGACAGCTACACCAAGGGCCTGCCCGAACTGTGGGTCGGCCAGGACGGCAAGCGCTACGGCCTGCCCAAGGACTGGGACACCGTCGGGCTGTTCTACAACAAGGCCATGACCGACACCGCCGGCCTCACCGCCGAGCAGATGGCGAACCTGGACTGGAACCCGCAGGACGGCGGCAGCTACGAAAAGGCGATCGCGCACCTGACCGTGGACAAGAACGGCGTGCGCGGCGACGAAGCCGGCTTCGACAAGAACAACGTCGCGGTCTACGGCCTCGGGCTCGCCGGCGGCGGCTCCGGCCAGGGCCAGACCGAGTGGAGCTTCCTGACCGCAACCACCGGCTGGACCCACACGGACAAGAACCCGTGGGGCACCAAGTTCAACTACGACGACCCCCGCTTCCAGGAGACCATCGCCTGGTGGGCCGGCCTGATCGAGAAGGGCTACATGCCCAAACTGGAAACCACCGTGGGCGCCAGCCTCGCGGACAACTTCGGTGCCGGCAAGGCCGCGATCAACACCACCGGCGACTGGCTGATTGGCCAGTACCAGAGCTACAAGGGTGTGGAAACCGCGTTCGCCCCCACCCCGAAGGGCCCCGAAGGCAAGCGCGCCAGCATGTTCAACGGCCTCGCCGACTCGGTCTGGGCGGGCAGCAAGAACCCGGCCGCCGCGGTCAAGTGGGTCGAATACCTGGGCTCCACCGCCTGCCAGGACGTCGTCGCCAAGAAGGCCGTGGTCTTCCCGGCCATCACCAGCTCCTCCGAGATCGCCGCCAAGGCCTTCGGGGACAAGGGCACCGACGTCTCCGCCTTCACCACACACGTCAAGGACGGCACTACGTTCCTCTTCCCGATCGCGGACAAAGCAGCCAAGGTGGACGGCATCATGAAGCCGGCCATGGACGCCGTCCTCGCGGGCAAGAAGCCGGCCAGCTCCCTCACCGACGCCAACAACCAGGTCAACGCCCTCTTCAAGTAGGGCCCACCCGCCCGGATGCCG
>NZ_AUPJ01000529.1:8288-8643 GCF_000427315.1 Arthrobacter sp. TB 26 | reverse complement strand
CCCCTGATTCCCTGCGGACCCGCGGCCCACCGTCCCGGACGCGCCCCGAACCACCGAAAGAGACCTGCCATGGATCCCCTGTACCTCCGCTCCGCCAGCACCAGCCTGGTGATCAGCTTCGACAGCGGAGAGGCCGAGGTCATCCACTGGGGCGCCGATCTGGGCCCCTCCCTCCCGGACCTGGCCATCCTCGGCGCCCCCGTCACGCACTCCGCCGTCGACGGCGCCGTCCCCGCCGGTCTGCTGCCGCAGGCCTCTTCCAGCTGGCGCGGCCGCCCCGGCCTGCGCGGACACCGGATCGCCGACGGCGTGCCCGGCTACGACTTCTCCGTCCGGCTCCGCGTGGCGGAGGTGG
>NZ_AUPJ01000529.1:0-8278 GCF_000427315.1 Arthrobacter sp. TB 26 | reverse complement strand
CGGCGCCGGCGCCGTCGTCATCATCCAGGCCGACGCCGACGCCGGGATCCGCGTGTCGTCCCTCCTGACACTGCACGACGGCGGCCTGCTGGAACTGCGCCACACCGTCACCAACACCGGGACCTCGCCGTACCAGCTCGACGAACTGGCGACCGTGCTCCCGGTGGCCCAGGACGCCGTCGAACTCCTGGACCTGACCGGGCGCTGGTGCCGGGAACGCCACCCGCAGCACCGTGCCATCCAGCAGGGCACCTGGGTGCGCACCGGACGGCACGGCCGCACCGGCCACGACTCCTCGCTGCTCTTTGCCGCCGGAACCGCCGGCTTCGGCAACCGCCACGGCAAAGTCTGGGCGACGCACCTGGCCTGGAGCGGCAACCATGAACAGTTCGCAGACACGATCGGGGACGGCCGGACCATGATCGGCGGCTCCGAACTGCTGGGCCCGGCCGAAGTCATCCTCGCGTCCGGCGGCAGCTACACGACCCCCGCGCTGTTCGCCGCCTACTCGGACCGCGGCCTGGACGGCATCAGCGAGTCCTTCTACGCCTGGTTCAGGAATCGGCCGCACCACGTGCTGCCCTCCGGGGCCGCGCAGACCGGCCTCTCCGGCGCCGGCAAGCCCCGCCCGGTGGTGCTCAACACCTGGGAGGCCGTGTACTTCGACCACAACCTCACCACCCTGATCGAACTCGCGGACTCCGCCGCGGAGCTCGGCGTCGAGCGGTTCGTGCTCGACGACGGCTGGTTCCGCGGCCGCCGCGACGACCACGCCGGCCTCGGCGACTGGTACGTGGACGAGACCCTCTGGCCGGCCGGACTCACCCCGCTGATCGACGCCGTCACCTCCCGCGGGATGGAATTCGGGCTGTGGGTGGAGCCGGAGATGGTCAACCTGGACTCCGACGTCGTCCGGGCGCACCCGGAGTGGATTGTCGGGCCCTCGGTGCAGAGCTACAAGGACGGCGGGNGGGCGGCTGCCGCTGGAATGGCGGCACCAGCACATCATCGACCTCGTCAACCCGGACGCCTGGCAGTACATCTACGACCGCGTGGATGCGCTGCTGCGCGGGAACAACATCAGCTACCTCAAATGGGACCAGAACCGGGACCTGCTGGAGCACGGCCACGCCGGCCGCGCTTCGGTGCACGAACAGACCCTCGCCGCCTACCGGCTCTTCGACGCGCTCAAGGCCGCGCACCCCGGCGTCGAGATTGAAAGCTGCTCCTCCGGCGGCGCCCGCGTGGACCTCGGCATCCTGGAGCGGACGGACCGGATCTGGGCCTCTGACTGCAACGACGCCCTGGAACGTCAGACCATCCAGCGCTGGACCGGGCTGGTGGTCCCGCCGGAACTCGTGGGCGGCCACATTGGCCCCACCACCTCGCACACGACGGCCCGCACCCACGACCTGTCCTTCCGGGCCATCACCGCCCTGTTCGGACACTTCGGGATGGAATGGGACGTGCGTCAGGTCCAGGGTGCCGAGCGCGAAGAGCTCAAGCGTTTCATCGGGATCTACAAGGAGCACCGCGGCCTGATCCACTCGGGCCGGATGGTCCGCGCTGATGTGGCCGATGACTCGCTGATGCTGCACGGTGTCGTGGTTGCGGCTGCCGCTGACGACCCTGACTGCGCGCCGGCCGTGCCAGGCCTGACGGCGGCGCTGTTCGCGCTGGTCAGCACCCGGACTTCCCCCGCGGAGCAGCCGGGCCGGGTCGCCATCCCGGGTCTCGACGCCGCCGCGCACTACCGGGTGGACGTGCTGTTCCCCGGCCCGGGGGACGCCGATTACCCCCACACCTTCACCCAGGTCCAGCCCCCGGCGTGGCTGGAATCCGGAGCCACGGCGAGCGGCCGCTTCCTGGCCGAGGTGGGCCTGCCCATGCCCGTCCTCAACCCGGAGCACGCCCTGCTGCTGAAGATCACCACCGCCTAGCCCACCATCGATTGCTCCACAACGGCCCTTTTGAGCCCTCAAAACGGCCGTTGTGGAGCAATCGATGCGTTAGCGCGGCAGCCCCCACCGACGGCGCGCTGTTATGCCAGGACCGGCTACTGCCACACCCGCACATAGTCCACCCTCATGCTGCCCTGCTCGCCGAAAATCCGGGGACCGACCGAGACGCCCACATTCAGGATCAGATAGTGGGGGCTGTTTCCGTCATTCGTGGCATAGGAGTGAACGAGCCGGCCGTCATAGTAGACGTCGTTGGCTCCGGCCTTCCGGTGCAAACCGTACGTGTGGTACTCCCCGGCCCAGCAGCCGGCAATCGTTCGCTTTTTCCTGCCCTCCGCTGAGTGATACACGCTCCACATATCACCGGCAAGGGGCTCGGCTATGTCGATTTCCCCGGTACGGGGATACCGCTGCCCCACGGTCCACCACGCCGGCCAGTTGGGGATCCCGCTGCTGCAGGTTCCCGGGAAGTAGATCCGTGCTTCGGCGTAGCCGCTGGTGAACTCGAAGCCCGCATGGCCGCGAACACCGTCCTTGGGATTGGTGGAGAGAAGTGCGCCGGACTCGGCATCGGTGAGCTGCAGAACTGCTTCGCCGTTGGCAACTTTAATGTTGCTCGAACAGGTCTTGACATTGTTCATCACCGATTTGGGGTTGCAGTCATTGAACCAGTAGGGAGTCCAGACTGCTGTGTTCAGGGTGTCGAAGTCATCGTCGAAAACCAGATGCGACAAGCCGCCAACGCCGAGCGGAACCCGATGCGCCGAGCCCAGGACCGGCGTGACAGTCAGCAAATCAGCTCCAGCGGGATTGCCGGAAGACGCTTCGGCGGAAGTGTCTGCACCAATGTCAGGAGCAGGCGCTTCCGTCGGGATGCCAGCCCCGCTTTCGGAGGAAGGCGACTCCACCGGCGTGTCAGCTCCGGATACGCTGGAGACCGCCGGATCGACTGCCACAGATTCTGATGCCGTGTTTCCCGAGTCAAGAGATGGCTGCGGAAGGCGGAAAGCAGCCTGAGGGGCACTCCCAGAGAGCCCGGCCAGAATGAGAAAGCAGCACAGCCCGTGCATAGAACGGCCCTTCATGGGAAAGCCACGCCTCGGGTCAGGGCAAGGACCGAATGCTGCCGACGCTGTGGTCCCCCGTCGGCCGGTGCGCCCCCCATGGCACCGGGCCCTGTGGCTGGTTGCACGATGGTCCTTCCGTTTACGACTCGGCAGGCGGCCTGATCCTCTTCTTCAGGTTCAGGCTATAGGCGGGCCTGCGGAAGGTCAGGAGTACCGGCTACTCGTCTATTGGCTTCCTACTCTCGTTTCGGCCTCTCGGATTACTCGATTCGCTTCTGCTACTGAAGCTAGACATTGTTCCTAGCCCACAACCCCCAAACTGCTAGGCTCCAGCTATCGGCACCGTCCGGCGCCGGCAGCTGGTGCAACAGCGGGGTTGCGAGTGAGGAGACGCCATGACGGTTGCCGAAATCCAGGTTGACCAGCGGGTGATCGGGATCGACTCCCGCCGGTTCGCATCCGTGGAGAAGGCGCTGGTGGAGCTCATCACCAACAGCGACGACAGCTACGCCCGGCTGGAGAAAACCGGGGCGCCCGTGACCGGCAGCATCCACGTCGGCTACGAGCGGCACTACACCGGCGCCGTGCTCATGGTGACGGACCAGGCGGAGGGCATGTCCTTCGAAGAGGCCGCCCGCATCCTCACCTACGGCGGCGCGCACAGCCCGCTCTCCCGCGGCGAGGGCAACGGCCGCGGATACTTCGGCCGCGGCCTCAAGCAGGCCATCTTCGGCCTGGGCCACGGCTGGATTGAGACCATCAAGGGCGGCCGGTTCACCCGCATCGACGTCTTCCGCGGCGAGAACGGCGGCTATCTCTACGACGACGGCGAGGAGGACCGCCGTGCGTTTCCCGCCGACTACGCCCGCCTCGGCATTCCCGCCGGCGTCGCCGAGAGCGGCACCCGGGTGACAATCGTCGTCGATAACCCCCACGTCACGATCACCCAGCACGCCACCTTGCTGCAGTCCCTCTCGGACAACGTCTATCTGCGTGACGTGCTGGACCGCCGGACGGTGGAGCTGGTGCCTGGCCGGGGCGGCGGACAGCATGGAACCGGGCACGACGCCAGCGAGTTGATCCGCTTCCAGGAGCCACCGGCCATGCTGGTCCTCGGCCCGGAGCACCCCGGCAGCTTTAGCCACGAGGGACAGGAGCATCCATTTACCCTCACGCTGAAGCGGGCGAAGGATGTGGAGCTGACGCTCAAGGGCGACGAACGCACCAACGGCCTGGTGGTCCTGTCCGGGATGGCGGCGCTCGACTGCACGCTGTTGGAGTACGAGAACCAGGTGGGAACGGAGTATCTCTTCGGCACTGTCCGCTGCGCTGCGCTGACCGAGATGCTGGGCCGCGGCAAGGCAGTCATCAGCGACGAGCGGGAAGGGCTGAACTTCAAGGATCCGTTTGTGGCAGCGTTCTCCCAGGCCGTTAGCGCCATGATCGGCAGCGCGGTGCGGGACGAGAAGGAGAAGCTGGCGCACCTCGAACGGGCCACCACCTCCGGCCGCACCGCGGAGATGATCGAGCGGCTGCTGCAGCACATGAGTGAGGCGGCCGTGGTGGACCTGGGCATCGAGTCCTCCCCGGACGCCGCCGGCCCGATCCCGGCCGAGGAGGAGCCGCCGGCCGCCCTGCGCTTCACCACCCCGTTCTACTACCGGAAGCCGGGGCACCCGTTCCACGTCGCCTTGCTGATCGATGCGGGCCAGTTGCCCGACGGCGAACAGCTCACCTTCGAACTCGTTCTGCCCGAGTCGATGCGGATTGAACCTGAGCCTGTTCCCGTTCCGGTCGGTTCGTTCGACGGCACCCAGCGGATCGAGTGGACCGTCACGGGGGATGCCGCGGGGGAGCGGGGCGAGATCACCGTCCGGGCCGGAGCCTACTGGGCATGGTGTGAGATCGTTGTCGCCGAACATGCCTCCCACCGCAGCGAAGGCCAGCCTCCGCACGCTGCTGTTGTTCGACCCGCCGGCCACCCCGCTGAGCACCCCGCGGCGCACCGGGTGCCCCGGGACCACGGCATGGACCTGTTCATCGGCTACGAATTCCGGAACTTGCACAACAGTGCGGACCGGGCCGTCTACAGCGCCGCGGAACGCAAGGTCATCATCAACACCGGCGCCCCGACCGTGCGGCTCTATGTCGACGGCCGCGGGCGCTTCCGCGACTCAGCCCGGCTCCTGCTCGCCGAACTCTTTATGGACGTGATCTCCGACGAACTGGCCCGGCGGCGCATTGGGCAGCACGGGCATGGGGGCGAACTCGCGGCTTTCCACAGCGCCAAGCAGGACATCATCCGCCGTTACGGCAGCGACATCCATTTGTCGTTCCTGAGCTGAAGCACGCTCCCGCCGCGCTACCGCTGCAGCGGCAGATACAGAACCGTGTAGATGCCCAGGCCGGCGAGTACCACAACGCTGCCGGCAATCGCCGCCGTCCCCCGGATGTTCGCGGTCATCACCGCCCCGCCGATACCGCTGGCATGGTGGTGGTAGCGGCGCCGCTGCGTGAGGGCGATGCCCAGGGCGACCAGGAGTGAAGCCGCCACAAGGGTGCCGGCAAACCAGCCGTGGTGGGGAACCCAGCGCAGGAAGATGCAGGCCGCAGTGATCAACGTGAATGAAGTCCGCCGCCAGGCGAGGTCCGTGCGCTCGGGCTGGAGTCCCGGGTCGTTATGCACAGCAGCGGGCCTGGTTTTCGCCACGGCTAGGCCGCCCGCCCGATCACAAAGACGATCAGCACGGCTGCAACCAGGGCGCCGCCGACCGCCAGGATCGGAGCGAGAAGGGGCGCCGGGAGCGGAGCCTGGCGCCGCATGGCCCGTTCCACATTGAGCCAGCGGAAGAACGAGCCGCCGCCCGTCACCAGCCCCAGCAGGAGCAAAAGCACGGAGACGGTCTTGCGGAGTTCCGGGTCGAACAGTTCGGCGGTGAAGGCCTCGACGGCGATGCCGCCGGCGACCATCGCCAGCGAGGTCCGGATCCAGGCCAGGAACGTGCGCTCGTTGGCGAGCGTGAACCGGGGATCCGGGTCGGTCCCGCCGGCCAGGGCGCGAGCCAAGATGCCGCGACGACTCCGGCCGGTGCCCGAAACTTCCCCGACAGCCTCAGCCTCAGCCCCGGTGCCGGTCGCGGCCGGAGTCACGCCGCCCGGTGCCTCGCCGACTTTGTGGGACGTGTCGTGTGCCTCTTCGTGTGCGGTCATAATGCAATCAGGATGTCACTCCGCGGGTGAATTCCCCACTTTGCCACCACCGCCCCATGGTTCTCAGTTGTTCACGGCCGCATACAGGTTCAGGCTGGCCGAGAACACAAGCCACGAGACGTAGGGCAGCATCAGCAATCCGGCGGTCCTGCTGATGGGTCCGAAGTTGAGGACGGCGAGGGTTGCCGTCACGGCGTGGCCTCCAATGACGAGAAGCGCCAGCCACAGGGCAGCGGTTCCCAGCATCGGGTACATGCCGAAGAACATCAACGGCCACGCCAGGTTCAACAGCAGCAGGGCGCCATAGGCCTGGAGCGCCGGCCGCCGGGCGACGCGCTGCTGCCGCCACACGAGCCACACGGCTACTGCCATGGCCGCGTAGAGCACCAGCCACACTGAACCGAAGATCCATCCCGGCGGGGTCCAGGGTGCCTTGTCCGCGACGGCGTACCAGCCGTCCCCGTTCATCCGGATCGGCAGGGAGCCCAGCAACGACACGCACCATGACACCCCAAGGAAGCCGAGCAAGGCCGCGCTCTGCCGCCGCCGGGGGCGATCCCCCGGCAGCGCGGGGCGCGGGAGACTGTTGTCAACGTTCGCAAGCACTGACTTACTGTGGTCAATAGGGGCCCATACGTCAAACCCGACGGCGTGACCTCCCGCCCCGTGACCTCCCGCCCCGTGCACTCAGCGAACCCCGCCGGTCAGGCCTCCGGCACCCGCAGCACCTCGACGGAAGCCAGGAGGTACGGCACCGGATCAGGGTCCGTTCCCGCGGCCCACCGCATCCACGCTTCAAATGTCGCGGCGAGATAGGCCGCACACAGGTAGCCGGCCGTCTCGTCCGGAACCCCGAGATCAACAAGATAGAGCCGAGCCCTCTCGCGCTGGGGCGCCAGGGAATCATAGCTCCGGCTGGCCAGTTCGGGATGCTCCGCGATCAGGCGCAGCCGCCCCCGCG
Organism: Arthrobacter sp. TB 26; assembly: GCF_000427315.1. GTDB lineage: Bacteria > Actinomycetota > Actinomycetes > Actinomycetales > Micrococcaceae > Arthrobacter. The sequence goes on along the minus strand of NZ_AUPJ01000529.1, from coordinate 1,079 downwards.
ACACCGAAAGATCGGGAATTGCCGCCACTCCGGCGATGGCCGCGGCACGCAATCCCGCCATGAGGCCGTCGCCGCCCTCGCGACCGTCCCCGGCCACTTCGAGGGCGAGCCCCGAGGCCTGGATCACCGGTTCCATGCCGCCCCAGATGAGATCGGCCTTGCTGGAGAAGTACCGGTACAGGCTCTTGCGCCCAATCCCGGCCTCGCGGGCAATGTCCTCCATCGAGGTCCGTTCGTAGCCGTTCTCGGCGAACAGCCGCAGCGCGAGCCTGGCGATGGCGTCCGGATCGATGGTCACGGGACGCCCGGCGGAACGCATGCCGGGGGGCTTGGGCTCTTGCGAAGGCATCCCACCAGTATTCACCCTTTCATAATGACACAGCGTGTCATAAGGTGGGAGATGTCAGCACTGGGAAACACTCGGAAGGACATCATGGGCAACGAAGCTTCATGGCAGGAATCCATCACCTCGGGCCGCTTCGCCGGCAAGACAGTCATCGTCACGGGCGCCGGCTCGGGCATCGGGCTGGCCACGGCCCTGCGCGTTGCCAAGGAGGGCGGCAAGGTCATCGCCGCCGACATCAGCGCCGAGCGGCTGGACGAGCTGGTCGCCGGGAACAGCAGCCTGGACCTGGTTCCCGTCGCCGGCGACATCGCTGATGAGGCAACCGTCGCCGCCGTCGTCGTCGCCGCAGGCGGCCGGGTCGACGCCCTCGCGAACGTCGCGGGCATCATGGACCACTTCGCCCCGATCCACGAGGTTGACGACGTCACCTGGGAGCGGGTCTTCAGGATCAACGTCACGGCCCTCATGCGGCTGACCCGCGCCGTTGTGCCGTTGATGCTTGAAGCCGGTTCCGGCTCCGTGGTCAACGTCGCCTCCGAGGCCGGCCTCCGGGGTTCGGCCGCCGGTGCCGCGTACACCGCGTCCAAGCACGCCGTCATCGGACTGACCAAGAACTCCTCGGTGATGTACGGGCCGAAGGGCCTGCGCTTCAACGCCGTGGCCCCCGGCGCCACCATCACCAACATCGAAGCCACGTGGGGTTCCCAGCTGGCAGCCGAGCGGCTCGGCCCGC
>NZ_AUPJ01000528.1 GCF_000427315.1 Arthrobacter sp. TB 26 | reverse complement strand
GGCGGCGCAGCTGGCGGCCTCGATCACCTTCCTGCTCAGCGACGACGGCACCAACGTCAACGGCGCGATCCTCGCCTCCGACGGCGGCTGGTCGGCCGTCTAACAGCAGACCGGCACGACGAAAGAGGACGACGGCGGGAGCTCCCGCCGTCGTCCTCTTGCTTTCTCCCTGCTGCCTGTCAGCGGGGTCCCGTTGGAGTGGCCTGGTCAGGCCGGTTTCAGCGCTGTCCGCCAGACTGCGACGGCTTTTGCGGTGAATGTCCAGGTGGCTGTGCCGCTGGCGCCCGCGGTGGCCTGCAGTTTGTCGGCCTGTTCAGCGATCTGTGCATCGGCGGCTTCCCAGCGTTCGGTCCAGCCGGTGGGGGGTGTTGCCGCCGGTGAGGAGCTGTCGAAGCCGACGCCGCCGATCAGCATCGCGTTGTTGCTGGCCGTGGTGATGCTGGGGGCTGTGATGCTGGTCGCTGTGTAGGTGGTGTTCGCGGCCGTGACAACGCTGCTGTCCAGCGGGGTGCTGTTGTTGACGCCCCGGTAGGCGGTGACGCCGCCGCCCCATTTCACCGCGGTGCTCAGCGTCCAGCTGTAACTGGCCGGGTCAGAGGAACCGACGACCCGGTAGTACGCAAATACCCGGGCGCCGCTGCCGACGTTGAGGGTGTTGACGATCGGGGTCCAGCCCGACGGGGTGCTGGCTGTCGGGTTCTTGTCCGCGGTGAATGACGCGACCAGGACATCGCCCGCCGCCGTTCCGGAAGGTTTGTTCAGCGTGACGGTGGTGGTGGCCGTGGTGTTGTTCGTCGTGGTGGAGGCGCCGACGGTGATCCCTGACGATGGCGGCGGGGCGGTGCCCGGGCTGACCGTGATGGTCTTGCTGGCCGACGTCGAGCCTCCGGCGTTGGTGGCGGTCAGTGTCGCGGTGTAGGTGCCCGCGGTGGAGTAGGTGTACGAGGGATTTTCGGCGGTGGAGGTCCCGCCGTCCCCGAACGCCCAGGCCCAGGAGGTCGGTGAACCCGTGGACGTGTCAGTGAAGCTCACGTCCAAGGGAGCGGTGCCCGACGTCGGAGTCGCGGTGAACGAGGCCACCGGGGCTGCCGGCGGCGGCGGGGGAGTGGTCCCTCCC
>NZ_AUPJ01000527.1:16816-17129 GCF_000427315.1 Arthrobacter sp. TB 26 | reverse complement strand
CCGCCGCACCGAGGTCGACACGCTGTTGGGAGCGGTGGCGGCCAGGCATTCAATTCCCTTTGTCAGCGTTGGAGACTGGCTGACGCGCTACAACCTCACCAAATCCATGGCCGACGGCGTCCACATGGCCCCCGAGGGGCACGCCGCGCTGGGCGGTCTGCTGGCGCAGCGGCTCGACGGGCTCGGTCTCCGGACCGCGGAATCGCCGACGGCGGCGTCCCCGGCTGCGTCCGAACGGGCAGCGTCGCTGGCAGCGTCCGAACGGGCGGCATCCCCGGCAGACCGCTGAGAGCGGCGCACGTTTCTTAAGCGG
>NZ_AUPJ01000527.1:0-16806 GCF_000427315.1 Arthrobacter sp. TB 26 | reverse complement strand
CCCCCGAGGGCGGACACCGGCTCCTGCGCGTTCAGCTCACTGCGCGACGCTCAGGCAACTTCCGGAGGCAGCATGAGGCGCGCACCGGGGATGGCGTTGAGCAGCGCCTTGGTGTAGTCCCGCTGCGGCGCGTCGAAGACGTCGTCGGTCGAGCCTGTCTCCACCAGTTTGCCCTTCTCCATCACGCACACGTGGTCGGCGATCTGCCGCACCACCGCGAGGTCGTGGGTGATGAAAAGGTAGGTCAGGCCCAGCCGGGACTGCAGCTCAGCGAGGAGGTTCAGCACCTGCGCCTGCACCAGCACGTCCAGGGCGGACACGGCCTCGTCGCAGATGATCACTTCGGGATCCAAGGCCAGGGCACGGGCGATCGCGACACGCTGGCGCTGCCCGCCCGAGAGCTCGTTCGGGTACCGCTGCATCGTGGACTGCGGCAGTGACACCTGGTCCAGCAGCTCGCGGACCTTCTTTTCGCGGCTGGCCTTGTCCCCGATCTTGTGGACGCGCAGCGGCTCCTCGATGGTCCGGTAGATGTTGTACATCGGGTCCAGGGAACCATAGGGGTCCTGGAAGATGGGCTGCACCCGGCGGCGGAAAGCGAAGATCTCCTTGGTGTTCAGCGCGGAGGTGTCCACGCCGTCGAACACGATCTTTCCGGAAGTCGGCTCCAACAGGTTCAGCACCATCTGCGCGACGGTGGACTTGCCGGATCCCGACTCGCCCACGATCGCCGTCGTCGTTCCGCGCTTGACGTTGAAGGAGACGTCGTCGACGGCGGTGAAGTCGGTCGACTTGCCGAACCCGGAACGCAGCTTGAAGACCTTGCTCAGGTTCTGGATCTGCAGCACGTCTTCCGTCTGCGCCGGGGCAACCACGGCAGCCTCCGCGGGGGCCAGCAGTTCGTTCGTCGTAACGCCGAGCTCCTTGGCCACCTGGATGCGCCGTGACGCCAGCGACGGCGCCGAGGCCACCAGCCGCTGGGTGTAGGGGTGCTGCGGGTTCTGCAGCAGCTCCAGGGACGGGCCCGCCTCAACGACGTTGCCGCGGTACATGACCACGACCTTGTCGGCACGCTCCGCCGCGAGGCCGAGGTCGTGGGTGATGAGCAGCACGGACGTGCCCAGCTCCGAGGTCATCTTTTCGAGGTGGTCCAGGATCTGGCGCTGCACGGTGACGTCCAGGGCCGACGTCGGCTCATCGGCGATGAGCAGGCGCGGCTGGCAGGACAGGCCGATGGCGATCAGCGCGCGCTGGCGCATGCCGCCGGAGAACTCGTGCGGGTACTGCTTCGCCCGCCGGGCGGCGTCCGGCAGGCCGGCCTGCGCCAGCACCTTCGCGACGTCGTCCGGGCCGCTGGGTCGGCCGTTGGCCTTCAGCGTCTCCTTGACCTGGTCGCCGATCTTCCAGACCGGGTTCAGGTTGGACATCGGGTCCTGCGGGACCATGCCGATCGTGTTGCCGCGCAGTTCGATCATGCGCTTCTCGGATGCGTGCGAGATGTCCTCGCCGTCGAGCAGGATCTGCCCGCCGGCGATACGGCCGTTGCCGGGCAGCAGGCCAATGGCGGCCAGCGCCGTCGTGGACTTGCCGGATCCGGACTCGCCCACAATGGCGACGGTCTCGCCGGGCATGATGGTCAGGTGTGCGTTCCGCACGGCCTGGACCTCGCCGCTGCCGGTCTTGAACGAAATCGCGAGATCGCGGATTTCCAGCAGGGGCCGGTCGGCCGTGGTTCCGGCCTCTTGAATCGTGACGTCGGAAGTTGTCATGGGTGCCTCCTTCATCGCTGACGGCTCTTCGGGTCGAGCGCATCACGGAGGGCGTCGCCCAGCATGATGAAGCTCAACACGGTGATGGACAGGGCTGTTGCCGGGTAGAGCAGGACAGCCGGGTTGGTGCGGATGGAGGACTGCGCGGCGGAGATGTCGTTACCCCAGGACATCACGGAGCCGGGCATGCCGATTCCAAGGAACGAGAGTGTGGCTTCGGCGACGATGAAGACGCCGAGTTCCATGGTCGCCAGCACGATGATGGGGGCCAGGGCATTCGGGAGCACATGGCTGACCAGGGATCCGATCCGGGAGACACCGAGCGACCGGGCAGCCGTCACGAAGTCGGCGTTGCGCACCTCGATGACGGCGCCGCGGGTAATGCGGGCCATTTGCGGCCAGCCGAGGACCACCAGCACGAGGACGACCGTCCAGACACCGCGGTTTTCCCGCATGAGCGGAAGCTGGGTGAGGACCAGGGCGCCGAGGACGATCGGCAGGGCGAAGAAGATGTCGCCGAGGCGGGCGATGACGGTGTCAACCCAGCCGCCGAAGAAGCCGGCCAGGGCGCCAAGGGTGACGCCGATGATCAGCACGGAGATCACGGAGAACACACCAACCATGAGCGAAGCCTGGGTGCCGTGGATGATGCGCGAGTAGATGTCGCAGCCCTGGAAGGTGAACCCCAGCGGGTGGCCTTCGGTGGGTGCACCATTGGAGTTCGCCAGCTCGCAGCCGTTGTCCGGGGCCACCTGGGTGAAGAGCCCGGGGAACACCGCCACCACGATGATCAGCGCGATCATGACCGCGGAGATGATGAAGAGCGGACGACGGCGGAGCTTGCGCCAGGCGTCTGCCCAGAGGCTCAGCGGGGCGTCGTCGACTTTGACAGCATCCGTTGCCAGCAGCGGGGTTTCCTCGACCGGGGCAACAAAGTGCTCGAATTCTCGATTAGTTTTCATAGCGGATCCTCGGGTCAAGCCAGGCGTACAGCAGATCGACCAACAGGTTGGCGAGTACGAAGACCAGCACCAGGACGCTCACAATGGCGACCACGGTGGGGCCTTCGCTTCGGAGAATGGCCTGGTACAGCTTCTGGCCAACGCCGGGGACATTGAAGATGGCTTCGGTTACGATCGCGCCGCCCATCAGGCCACCCAGGCTCGCGCCGAGGTACGTGATCACGGGGATCAGCGAGTTGCGCAGGACGTGGGTCGTCACCACCTGGCGCCGGGCGAGGCCCTTGGCGGTGGCGGTGCGGACGTAGTCGGCGTTCATGTTCTCGATGACGGACGCACGCGTCAGGCGCAGCACGTAGGCGAAGGACACCATGCCCAGGACCACCGCAGGAAGGATCAGGCTCCCCCAGGTGACATTCGAGCCGACCGTTGGTTTGGCCCACCCCAGCTGGACGCCGATCAGCAGCTGCAGCGCGAAGCCGAGCACGAAGGTCGGGATGGCGATCACGACGAGCGAGAGCACGAGGACCGTGCTGTCGAAGATGCCGCCCTTGCGCAGGCCGGCGACGAGGCCGAAGGCGATGCCGAACACACCCTGGATGATGAGGGCCTCGATGGCGAGCATGGCCGTGACCGGGAAGACGCGGGCCAGGGTGGCGGCGATCGGCTGGCCGGTGAAGTCGACGCCGAGGTTGAAGGTGAAGAGGTTCTTGAGGAACAGGCCGTACTGGACCCAGAACGGTTGGTCCAGGTTGTACTGCTGGCGCAGCTGCGCGATGACCGCCTCGCTCGGCGGGCGGTCTCCGAAGAGCGCGCGGATGGGGTCGCCGGGGAGGGCAAAGACCATGAAGTAGACGAGCAGGGTGGTTCCGAGGAATACCGGAATGACCTGCAGCAGGCGCCGGAGGATGAACTGGATCACAGCAGCGCCTCCGGTGAGATGGTGGAACGAAGGGGAATCATGGGGACAGCTTCCTGCCGGTTTCAAGCATATGGGGGTCCGGCAAGGCCGGACCCCCAAGCTTTAGTGATGTGTGAATGAGTTCCGCAGAACTCAGGAACTACTTGGCCGTGATGGCCCAGTACTGCAGAACGCCGTTCCAGCCGGAGTCAACGTTGCTGACATTCTGGCTCCAGACAGCCTGGCGTGCGGAGTACCACAGCGGCAGGTTGGGGAGGTCCTGGAACAGGATCTCCTGTGCCTGGGTGAACTTCTTGTTGGCGTCGTCCGTGGACTTGGCGCCCAGGCCCTCGGTGAGGAGCTTGTCGAACTCGGGGTTCGAGTAGGCCTCGTAGTTGGCGCTGGCACCGGTCTTCAGGAGCGGGCCCAGGAAGTTGTACAGCGACGGGTAGTCAGCCTGCCAGCCGGCGCGGGTCAGGCCCGGCAGCTCCTTGGCGACGCGCAGCTTCAGGATTTCGGCGAACTTGGCGAATGGCTGGCCTTCGGCCTTGATTCCCAGGTTGTTCTTGAAGTTGTTGGCAACGGCGTCGATCCATTCCTTGTTGCCACCGTCGGTGTTGTACGCGAGCTGCAGGGTCTTGTCTGCGGGCCACGGGCTGATGGCGTCAGCCTTGGTCCAGAGGTCCTTCGCCTTGGCGGCATCGAACTTCAGGACCTCGGAGCCGGCGACGTTGTCGTTGTAGCCGTCAACGGCCGGGGATGTGAAGTCCTTGGCCGGGATGCGGGTGCCGGAGAAGATGACCTTGGTGATCTCCTCGCGGTTGATCGCCATGGAGAGGGCCTGGCGGCGCAGCTTGCCTGCTTCGCCCTGGAACTCGGGCAGGTAGCCCGGGATGTTCAGGGTGGAGTTGCCGGCGTACGGCTTGTTCAGGTTGTTCTCCGGGAAGTCCGTGGTGTACGTCTTCAGCGCGTTGGTGGGGAGAACGTCCGTCACGTCCAGGTTGTTGGCCTGGATGTCCGTGTAGGCCGGGGCCGGATCGGTGTAGAACTTGAAGGTCACGCCGCCGTTCCTGGCTTCGCGGGCCCCCTTGTAGTCAGCGTTCTTGACGAGGGCGATCTGGCTGTCGTGCTGCCAGGCGCCTTCCTTCTCCATCTTGTAGGGGCCGTTGCCGATCGGGTTCTCGCCGAACTTCTTCGGGTCCTTGATGGCGTCGGCGGGCAGTGGCATGAATGCCGAGTAGCCGAGGCGCAGCGGCCAGTCGGCCTCCGGCTGCGTCAGCTTGACCTCAATCGTGGAGTCGTCCTTCAGGACCAGTCCGGAGAGGGTCTGCGCGGTGGGGGCGGGAACCTCGGTTTCCTTGCCATCCGCTCCCGCCTGCTTCGAGGTGGCGCTGACGGCGTCGTAGCCTTCGACGGACTCGAAGAAGCTGCTGTTGCCCTGCGCGTTGGTGCTCAGCGCGGCAAAGTTCCAGGCGTCCACGAAGCTCTTGGCGGTGACTTCCTCGCCATTGGTGAACTTGGTGCCCTTTTTGACCTTGATGGTGTAGTTCTGGCCGTCCGCGGATTCGATGGACTCGGCCAGGGCGTTGACCGACTTGCCGCTGGGGTCGTAGCTGGTCAGGCCCTCGAAGAGGAGCTCGACGACGCGGCCGCCGTAGACTTCGCCGGTGTTGGCGGGCATCAGGGGGTTCTGCGGTTCATTGCTGTAAGCGGTGATGACCTTGTTGGGGTCGCCGGCAGCCTGGCTGGCACCGTTTGAGGTGCCGCCTCCGGCGCCGCATCCGGTCAGGGCGAGAGCGGCGATGGCCACCATGCCCAGTGCTTTGGAAGTGCGCGAAAAACGCATTCCGCCTCCTATGAGTTGTGGGAGTTCGTGAGGGAATAACTTATGCTTCCCCGCAGGCAGGCACAGGGGTATCCCCTGTGACGTGGCCTACATATACGAGTAGCCTAACCCGATACTGTCCAGATGGTGGAACTCTGTTGCCAAACCGTGACCCGACAAAAGCGTGACCGTTAGCGTCAAGCGCAATGTATTTCAAGTCACACACTACTGGCTGGTAGTATTCGGCGCCCCGGCAATCCCAGTTAACTGGCGTTAACTCTGTCCCGCGGCGAGAAGCTGGGCGCGCAATTCGCGCCGTTCCCGCTGCTTTTCCGGATCCGGAAGCGGCACCGCGGCCAGAAGCCGCTGCGTGTACGGTTCCTGCGGATTCCGCAGGATCTGGTCACGGGTGCCCTGCTCGACGATGCGTCCGCGCTGCATCACGCAGATCCGGTCCGCCAGCACGTCAACCACGGCGAGGTCGTGGGTGACGAAGAGGCAGGCGAACCCGAGCTCCTTCTGCAGGTTCTGGAACAGATCGAGAACCTTGGCCTGCACTGACACGTCCAGGGCCGAGGTGGGCTCATCGGCGACCATCAATTTCGGCTTCAGCGAGAGGGCCCGCGCGATGCCCACACGTTGCTTCTGCCCGCCGGAGAGCTCGTGCGGGTAGCGGTTGCGGTAGTTCCGCGGCAGCTCCACCTGGTCCAGCAGCGCCTCGATGCGTTTCTGCAGCTCGCCGCCTTTGGCCACCCCGGCGAGGAACATCGGCTCGCCGATCGGAAGCCGCGGGTTCAGCGACGACGACGGGTCCTGGAACACCATGCCAACGTGGCGGCGCATCTCGTGCAGCTGCCGGCCGTTCCTCTTGGCGGCGGAAATGTCCTGGCCAACGACCTTCATGGTCCCTGCCGCGACCGGCAGCAGCCCGACGGCGGCACGGCCGATTGTGGTCTTGCCCGAACCGGACTCCCCCACCAGCCCGACAACCTGCCCCGGATAGATCACCAGGTTGGCGCCCTCCACGGCGCGGAAGGCGGGCACCCGCCCCTGCTTGGGGTACTCGATGGCGACGTCCGTCAGCTCCAGGACCGGCTGCCCCTGGGGTTTTGCGGCCTCCGCGGCGGCCAGCGCCGCGGCATTTTCACGCTCGCGCCGGAGGAGCTGGTCTTCCGGGATGGAGGAGAGCTCGGCGTTGGTGGCGGCGGCGAGGGCGGCGGTAACGTCGACTTCCGCGGCGGAGTCCGCTCCGCCCTGCCCGAGGTGCGGAACGGCAGCCAGCAGGGCCCTGGTGTATTCGTGCTGGGGGTTATGGAAGATTTCCGCGGCCGTGCCGGTTTCCACGATCACGCCCCGGCGCATCACGGCGATCCGGTCGGCCAGGTCGGCGACAACTCCCATGTCGTGGGTGATCAGCACGATGGCGCTGTCCAGCTTGTTCCGCAGGTTGCGCATCAGGTCCAGGATTTCCGCCTGGACCGTGACGTCCAGGGCGGTGGTGGGTTCGTCGGCGATCAGCAGCTTTGGATCGCAGGAGAGCGACTGGGCGATCATCGCGCGCTGGCGCTGGCCGCCGGAAAGCTGGTGCGGGTAGGACCGGAACGCCTTCTCCGGATCCGGCAGCTCCACAAGCTCGAGCATGCGCAGGGCGCGCAGCCGGGCTTCGTCGGGCGAGACTTCGCTGTGCAGGCGGACGGTCTCCACGATCTGCGCGCCCACGGTGTAGACGGGGTTCAGGGCAGTCATGGGCTCCTGGAAGATCACGGCGACGTCCTTGCCCCGGACGGCCCGGATGTTGGCCTCGTTCGTCCCGAGCAGCTCCTGGCCGGCGAGCTTGACACTTCCGGTCACACGGCTGTTGCTGGGCAGCAAGCCCAGCAAAGCCATCGAGCTGGCGCTCTTGCCCGAACCGGACTCCCCCACAATGGCGAGCACCTCGCCGGCACGGACCTCGTAGTTCAACCTGATGGCGGCCGGGACCCATTTCTTGTCCACGCCGAAGTCGACGCTGAGATCGCGGACTTCCAGTACGGGTGCCCCTTGGTCAGGTACCGGGGTGACGGCCGGGTCGACGGCGATGAAGTCAGTCATGATGGGGTCTTCCTTCCACCCGAGCCACCGGTTCACCGGGGATTAGTGCTGCGGCTCGGAATACTGAATTATTGGGGGCATGAGCTCTGCGCCACATGCCGGTACCGATGAAATCTTCAAAGCCCGCACGAACAAGTGGTTCGCGTGGCTGTCCTGGGCGGTGGCGGCTTTCGGCATCGTGGTCACCGCGGTCTCCGCAGGTCCCGGGGCTCTGACCGGCGTCGCCCCGCTGCTGCTGGTCGCATTCCTCGGCTGGCAGCTGTTCTGGATGCCCGCCGTCGTGGTGCATGACGGCGGGGTCAGCCTGGAAAATCCGTTCCGGTCCGTCGCCGTTCCCTGGGCGGCCCTGGTGCATGTCGATACCCGTTTCGCGCTGACCCTGGTCACCGCCAAGAAGAGCTACACGTCCTGGGCCGCGCCGGCGCCCGGGATCTGGGGCGGCCGCAACGCCCGTCCGGAAGACCTCCAGGGACTTCCGGCCACAACGTACGGGCCCGGCCGGTCCGTGCGGCCCGGAGATCTCAAATCCACGGACTCCGGCCAGGCCGCCCGGCTTGTGCGGGAGCGCTGGGATGAGCTGGTGGAGAGCGGCCGGCTTTCGGCCGGCGACGCCGCGTCCACCCGGGCGACCGTGACGTACCGCTGGACGGCAATAATCGTTGACATACTGCTCCTGGCGGCCAGCTACTGGGCCGTCGCCGTCCAGTAGGCGGCGGCCCAGCCGGGCGGCACGGAACCGGACCGTCATCTAGTTGTCCTTGAGTTCGGTGAAGGCAGTGACCGGAGCCGGACCCGCTTCGGTTTCCGCCGCCTTCTTGGCATTGAACTTTTTCTGGCGCGGATCGAACGCATCCCGCAGGCCATCGCCGATGAAGTTGATGCTCAGGCAGATCAGCACGATAAACAAACCCGGGAACCAGAAGAGCCACGGCCGGGTCGCGAATGCTGCCTGGTTCTGCGAGATGAGCAGCCCCAGCGAGGTGTCCGGCGCCTTGACGCCGACACCCAGGTAACTCAGGGCTGTCTCGGTGAGGATGGCGGCCGACATGGTCAGGGTGACGTTAACGATCAGCACGCCGATGGCGTTGGGCAGGATGTGTTTGAAAATGATGCGTCCGTTGCTGGCCCCGGAGATCCGTGCCGCATCGACGAACTCACGTTCGCGCAGGGACAGGAACTCACCGCGCATCAGGCGTGCCAGGCCCACCCAGCTGATCAGGCCAAGGAAGATCCCGATGGCAAGGACGCCGTTGTTGCTGGCGAAGGAGGCAAACCAGCTTCCTTCATCCCGCCGTCCGGCCAACTGTGCCATCACGGCCGCAAGCAGCAGGGCCGGAATGATGATGATGACGTCCGTGAGGCGCATCAGGATCGCCTCGGTCCAGCCGCGGAAGTAGCCCGACAGCGCACCGACGATGACGCCGATCAGGCCGGCGATGAGGCCGATCACGATCATGATGGTGATCGACTGCTGGGCCCCGCGCATGGTCATGGCGAAGAGGTCGCGGCCGATCCGGTCCTGGCCGAACGGGTGTTCCCCCCACGCCGGCGGGAAGAAGGACGCGGTGGGCGCGCCGTCATTGACCAGCGGGGAGACGTCCTCGTGGCTGTACTTCCACCAGCCGGGGATGCCCGCATACCCAACGGAGGTGAAGGCCACGATGAAGATGATGGCGAAAACCACGAGCCCGATGATCGCTCCGGAGTGGCCGAGGAACCGTTTGCGGACGATCTGGCCCTGGCTGAGGCCCCTGGCCTCGAGAATGGGCTCGATTCCGGCGGCGTCCCCGCGGCCCGCACCGGCGTCCTCGGCCATGATTTCATCCTGCTGACTTGGCTGGCTCATGCTTTTACCCTTACGCGTGGATCAAGTGCGGAGTACGCAAGGTCCGCAATGAGGTTGAAGACCATGGCCGTGATGGCCACGCAGATGAAAACACCCATGACGGGGTTGGGGTCGATGTGCTGGATGCCGTCCAGGAAGAGGAACCCCATCCCCCGGACGGAGAAGACCGACTCGGTGATGACGGCGCCGCCGATCAGGCCGCCGATGTCGAACGCCACAATGGTGGCGATCGGAATCAGCGCGTTCCGGAAAGCGTGGCGCATAACGACGGTCCGCTCCGAGAGCCCCTTGGCCCTGGCGGTCCGGATGTAGTCCATGTTCATGATTTCCAGCATCGATGCGCGGGTGAAGCGTGTGTAGCCGGCCAGCGAAATCAGGATCAGCGCCAGGGTGGGGAGAATCAGGTGGGTGAAGGAGTCCAGGCTGAGGATCCAGAAGTCACCTTCGATGTTCGGGGTGCTGGCGCCGATGGTGGCGATGGGGCGGCCGCGGACCCGGCTGTTGTTGAAGTAGCTGGGCCACGCCTGCATGTAGCGGTCCAGCAGGATCAGGAATCCCACCAGGAACGAGGTCAATGCCGCCGCGCGCATCGACTGCCCGCGGTCGTAGCCACCCATCAGGAATCCGATCCCCAGGCCGACCAGCACGGCCGCCACCGCCAGCAGCACGATCATCAGGAACGTGGCCTCGTCCAGGAGAGGCTGGATCACGAAGTAGACGACCAGTCCAACGCCGACCGCGATGAGGGCGGACTGCAGTGCCTTGCGGTTTTTGAGGCCGGCCGAGAGCAGGGTGACGGCGAACGCGATGCCGACGCCGGCGATGGCGATGACAACGGGGCCAAGCCCGGGGTTCTTGAACCACTCGGTGGCGGAGAAGTACATCAGCACGGCACTCACGAACAGGAAGGCCACGCCGCCGGTGAGCAGCCGGCGCCCCATTGCGCCGCCTGCCGCCACCGCCGTGATCACTCCGGCCAGGGCGCCGATTGCCAGCGCGCTGGCTATCGGCACATCCGGGTTCCGGAGGAAGTCATTGAAGCCGATCGCGCCGAATTCCTTGAGCAGGACGGCGACCCAGAAAATCGGAAGGGAAAAGAACAGGAACGCCATGAACGTCACGCCGTAATCCAGGGTGCTGTACTGGCGCAGGGCTGTGACGATGCCCAGCGTGATGCCAATCAGGATGGCCAGAATGGTGGCGCCGGTGACGAGTGTCAGGGTCTGGATCAGCGCGTGCCCCAGGGCATCGGTGATGGGCTGGCCAGCGATGTTCTTGCCGAGATCGCAGGAGTTGGCGAAGGGGATGAGGCATTGCGCCGCACCGCCGAGCCATTTGAAGTACCGCAGCGGGGCGGGAGTATCCAGCTGCAGGAGTTCGGTCCGCGCGTCGATCAGCTGCTGTTTGTTGGGCGCGCTGCTGGCACGGAATTCCTCAAGCGGATCCCCCGACGCCGCTGTCAGGAGATACACCAGGAAAGACGCGCCGAGAAGGATGAGTGCGGCGGTAATCAGCCGCCGGACTATGTAGGTCACCATTGGAATCGAACCTCGGTATTCGGGCCCGGGGATTGCCCGGACCGGTCGCAGGGTCTGGCCTGTTCCCGCAGATAGTGCGGCGGGGCCAAGGCATCGTCAGGGGGTGTCGCCAGAAAGGCGTCGGGACCGTTCGTACCTTGGTCCCGACGCCTTTGCTGGCAAATGCTACGTGCGGTCGTCGGCTACTTCTGAGCCCACTCCCAGAAGTTCCACCAGACACCGGTCTGGTTCGGCATGTACTTCACGCCGGTGATGCGGTCGCTGTACGCGTCGACACCGACTGCCTGGAACAGCGGAAGGCCGTAGGCGGAAGCCCAGATCTTCTTGTCAATCTGGGTGATAAGGGCGTCCTGCTTGGACTTGTCCGTGGTGACGATCAGTTCGTCCATCAGCTTGTCGGCTTCAGGATCGGTGAACAGGTTGAAGTTGGAATCGTTGCCCGACTTGAAGATCTGCGGGACGCCGGAGACGCCAACACCCGAGTTGATCCAGCCGAAGATGGTGGCATCGTAGGAGCCGTCGCCAAGGGCCTTGCCCCAGTCAGACTTGCCGAGGCCGCCGTCGACAATCTTGAAGCCGGCCTTGGTGGCGGATTCGCGGATCAGCGAGTAGGCGTCAACACGGTTGGGGTTGTCCTTGTTGTACATGATGCGGACTTCGGGAGTGGCACCGTTCAGGAGCTTCTTGGCGCCTTCAATGTCCACGTCCTGGTAGGCCGAGGAACCGTTGTTCTTGACGGAATCGGCGTAGGAGGCCTGGTCCGGCACGAACAGCTGGGAATCGAGCGGGGCAGCCTTCGGATCGAGCTTCTTGACGATCTTGTCGACGATGTCCTTGCGCGGGACGGACTTCATGAACGCCTCGCGGACGTTCTTCTCGGCGAACGGACCACTGTAGTTCAGGTCGATGTGGTCGTAGGAGAGCTGGTTGCCGACCTCGACCGTGACGCCCTGGCTTTCAAGGGACTTGAGCTGCTCCACCGTATCGGCGGAGGCCTGCGGGGCGATGATGTCTGCCTCGCCGTTCTTGAGGGCCTGCACCTGGGCGGCGGAATCGCCAATGTAGCGGACGGTGATTTCGTCGAGCTTGGCCTCCGGACCCCAGTTGTAGTCCTTGTTCTTGACCATGGTGAGGGACTGGTCCTGGTTGACACCCTTGACAATGTAGGGGCCGTTGGAGAGGTACAGGCTCGGGTCCGCCGGGAGTGTCTTGGAGTCAAACCCGGTGTTCCACAGCTCGGCCATGGCCTGGAGCTGCGCGTTGGCGGCCTTGGGAGCCTTGGAGTCGCCGCGCGGCGTGGTCTTGAGCAGGTCGACGAACGCCTTGGCATCCGCGAGGCCTGCCTTCTTGGCCAGGACGTGGGCCGGGATGTCGATGCCGGGACCGCCAAGCGCGATTTCCCAGTCGGCAAAGGGCTTGGAGTACTTGATCGTCATGGACTTGCCGTCGTCGCTGAGCTCCGGGAAGTCCGTCAGTGCGATACCGGTGGGATCGCCGGCATACGAGAAGTAGGACGTTCCGGTCTTGGCTTCCGAATCGGCGTCGTTGTAGTACCCGGAGAAGGCGGCCCACTGCAGCAGGAGATCGGCGGTCGTGACGGGCGTGCCGTCTGACCACTTCACGCCGTCGTTGATGGTGTACTTGACCGTCAGCGGATCGTCCGAGCTCTTCTCCATCTTGCCGAACTTCTCGTTGCGCACAACGTTCAGCTTGTTGTCGATGTAGAAGAAGCCCGA
This sequence comes from Arthrobacter sp. TB 26, assembly GCF_000427315.1. GTDB lineage: Bacteria > Actinomycetota > Actinomycetes > Actinomycetales > Micrococcaceae > Arthrobacter. Next base: position 4,141 of record NZ_AUPJ01000527.1, on the reverse strand, counting down.
GTGGGTGGCGTAGCTGATCTTGGAGTTGATGTCTGTGTTGCCGTCAGCCGTGTTGGGGTTGAACGTGTTGAAGGCGTTCACCTCCACGACTGTGGCAGATCCGCCTGATTTGCTTGCTGCCGCAGCAGTGGTCGGGGTTGTCCCGCCGCTGTTGCCTGCGCAGGCGCTGAGGGCCAGGGCAGCTGCTGCTGCCACGCCCACTGCTTTGGAAATACGACCGAAGCGCATTCCGCCTCCTTGTTTCTGTGGTGTGGTTGAGACCGAGGCCGTAGGCACCGGGCAGACGTCCACACTCCCCCAGCGGCAGTGTGGCCCGTCTCACATGGGATGAAGCGTAAACCCCAAAATCGGCCATACGCGTGGAAAGTTGACCAGCTGTAAAGTTCGTTACCGAGCTGCAACATTTGACACGCTTGCCCTGGCCGAATTCCGCAACGAGTATTGACGTTCCGGATGCTCCGCGCTAATGTCCCCGGGCACAGGAAAAGCCCCGATTCTGAAATCGGGGCCTCTCGAGTTAATCCTTAATTACTTGGTGAAATTACCAAGCCGTCATACGTTGAAGCGGAACTCCACCACGTCGCCGTCGACCATGACGTATTCCTTGCCTTCGATCCGGACCTTGCCGCGGGACTTCGCCTCCGCCATGGACCCGGCTTCGATGAGATCGTCGAACGAGACCACCTCGGCCTTGATGAAACCGCGCTGGAAATCGGAGTGGATCACACCGGCTGCCTGCGGGGCCGTGTCGCCCTGGTGGATGGTCCAGGCCCGGGTTTCCTTGGGTCCTGCCGTCAGGTAGGTCTGCAGCCCCAGGGTGTGGAAGCCGACGCGGGCCAGCTGGTCGAGTCCGGACTCGTCCTGGCCGTTCATTTCCAGCATCTCGCGGGCTTCTTCCTCGTCCAGCTCGACGAGGTCCGATTCGAGCTTGGCATCGAGGAAGATGGCGTCCGCCGGGGCAACCATGGCCCGCAGTTCTTCCTGCTTCTCGGGGCTGCCCAGAATGCCTTCGTCCGCATTGAAGACGTAGATGAACGGCTTGGCAGTCAGGAGGCTGAGCTCCTTGAGGTGCTCCATCTCAAGTTTGTCGCTCTTGACCGAGGCGAAGATGGTGTCGCCGCGTTCGAGGACGGCCTGGGCCGCCTTGATGGCGGCGAGCTCGGCGGCTTCCCGCTTCTTGATCTTGACTTCTTTTTCGATCCGCGGAATGGCATTTTCAATGGTCTGCAGGTCAGCCAGGATCAGCTCGGTGTTGATGGTCTCCATATCGGAGCGGGGATCCACCTTGCCGTCGACGTGGATGACGTCGGGGTCATCGAACACACGGACAACCTGGGCGATGGCCTCGGCCTCTCGGATGTTGGCGAGGAACTTGTTCCCCAGGCCTTCGCCTTCCGACGCACCCTTGACGATCCCGGCGATGTCGACGAAGGACACGGGAGCAGGCAGCAGGCGCTGGGACCCGAAGACGGCGGCCAGCTTGGCAAGCNNNNCCGCGGGTCCGGCAGGTTGACCACACCGACGTTCGGCTCGATCGTGGCGAACGGATAGTTCGCTGCGAGCACCTGGTTGCGGGTCAGTGCGTTGAAAAGGGTTGATTTGCCGACGTTGGGCAGTCCGACGATGCCAATAGTAAGAGCCACGAGTACTAATTCTACCTGCTGCAGCCCGGGTCACCGCGCCCGGCCGGCCAGCCGCCCGGTTCGCCGCTGGCAGGGCGTCGGCCGGAAAGTGTCACAGGGGCATGCCAGAGTGAAGGCATGGACGCTTTTGCACTCATTCTTTCCCTTCTCATGCTTCTCGTCGGCGCGGTCGCCGGCGCCGCCGTGGTCTATCTGCTGGTCCGGCGCCGCACCCTCGCGGTGGAGCAGGACTTCGACGCCGTCTCGGGCCGCCTGTCGGAGGTCAGCGCGCAGTTCGCCGCGGCCGACGCCGAGCGGCGGCTGCTGGCTGCCCAGAACCGGGAACTCGGCGAATCCCGGAACCAGGACGGCAGTGTGCTGCGGGCCCTGGCGCCGGTGGCGGAGAAGCTCACGGCGGTGCAGCAGCAGGTGGCTCTGCTGGAGCGCGACCGGCTGGAACAGTACGGCCAGCTGGCCCAGCAGCTGCAGGAGGCCCGGCTGTCCGACGAGCAGCTGCTGCGCTCGACGCATGCCCTGGAGTCCGCACTGCGGTCCAACAGCGCCCGCGGTCAGTGGGGCGAGGTCCAGCTGCGCCGCGTCGTCGAGGCAGCCGGCATGCTGCGCCACGTCGATTTCCACGAGCAGGTGCACAGCGGGCCGCACGGCGCCGCAGCGGAGGCCAGTGTCCGGCCCGACCTCGTGGTGCAGCTGCCGGGCCAGAAGCAGCTGGTGGTCGACGCCAAGGTGCCGCTGGCGTCCTATCTGGCGGCGCAGGAGCTGGGGGCATCGGCCCCGGGGCAGCAGCACGCGCAGGTCCTGGGCGGGCAGCAGGCCCATCTGCTGGCCCACGCCAAGGCGCTGAAGGCGCATGTCGACGCGCTGAGCGGCAAGAAGTACTGGGACATTCCCGGCAACTCCCCGGAGCTTGTGGTCTGCTTCCTGCCGGCCGAGTCGATCCTGGCCGCCGCCCTCTCGGCCGACCCGGCGCTGCTGGACTACGCCTTGTCCAGGAATGTGGTGCTGGCCTCGCCCTCGACCCTGCTGGCGGTCCTGAAGTCTGTCGCCTTCACCTGGCGCCAGGACGTCCTGACGGACAGCGCGCGGGAGCTCTTCGAACTCGCCCACCAGCTCTATGAGCGGATGGGAACGCTCGGTGAGAACGTCACCAAGCTCGGCGCCTCATTGAAAACGTCCGTGGACCGCTACAACTCCATGGTGGGCACCCTGGAGGCGCGGGTGCTGCCGACCGCGCGGAAGCTCAATGCCCTGGACGCGACAGGGCTGGCCACACCTGCCGCCGTGGAGGTGACGCCGCGTTCCGTGGCCGCCCCGGAACTCCAGCCCGGGAACGGGCCGGTCGAAGAGGACCGGGAGTCAGCAGCCTAGGAGGTCTGGGCCTCGCGTGTCCCGCGGCCCCCGAGGGCGCGGGTCACGTCGCCGGCCTGCTTCAGGGTGGCGCGCAGTTCCTTCGGCAGCGAGAAGAGCAGATCCTCCTCGGCCGTGACGACTTCCTCGACCGAGCCGTAGCCGTAGTCGGCCAGCAGCCGCAGGACGTCCTTGACCAGGACTTCCGGGACCGACGCACCCGAGGTCACACCGACCGTGGCCACGCCTTCGAACCAGGATTCGTCCACCTCATTGGCGAAGTCCACGCGGTAGGAGGCTTTCGCGCCGTATTCCAGGGCCACTTCCACGAGCCGGACCGAGTTCGACGAGTTGGCCGATCCGACCACGATCACCAGGTCGGCCTGGGGTGAGATTTTCTTGATGGCCACCTGGCGGTTGGTGGTCGCGTAGCAGATGTCGTCGCTGGGCGGATCCTGCAGGGTCGGGAACCGTTCCTTCAGGAGCCGGACCGTTTCCATGGTTTCGTCCACGCTGAGTGTGGTCTGGGACAGCCAGATGACCTTTTCGGGATCCCGGACCGTGACCTTGTCGACCTCGTGCGGGCCGTTAATGATCTGGATGTGCTCGGGGGCCTCGCCAGCGGTTCCTTCGACTTCCTCGTGGCCGTCATGGCCGATGAGCAGGATGTCGAAGTCGTCCTTCGCGAAGCGGACGGCTTCTTTGTGCACCTTGGTCACGAGCGGGCAGGTCGCGTCGATGGTCCGCAGCCCCCGGTCCTCGGCGGACTGGACCACGGCGGGTGAGACACCGTGGGCGGAGAAGATCACCAGGGCCCCCTCAGGGACCTCGTCGGTCTCGTCCACGAAGATGGCGCCTTTTTCCTCCAGGGAGCTGACGACATGCACGTTGTGGACAATCTGTTTGCGGACGTAGACCGGCGGGCCGTAGTGCTCGAGGGCCTTTTCCACCGCAATGACCGCGCGGTCGACGCCGGCGCAGTAGCCGCGCGGGGCCGCGAGCAGGACCCGTTTCGGGCCGGCCACGGGGGCTGCCGCCAGCACGTCTTCCGGCGTGCGCCGCCGGCGCGGAACGGTTGGCATCGGAATGGAAACAGCGGTGGAGGTCATGCCCCAATGCTACCGGTGTTGACTGGGCACCTGTTGTGGCTGGGG
>NZ_AUPJ01000526.1:2284-8822 GCF_000427315.1 Arthrobacter sp. TB 26 | reverse complement strand
CGCCGACGGCGCGCAGCACGAGTCCGACCGCCAGCAGGACGCCGCCGGCCGCGGCGGCCGCCAGGATCCACTGCCCGAAACTTGAGCTGGCGGCAGCCACGAATTCGCTCTTGAAGATCTCCGCGACTTCGTTGCCGCTGCTCGTCCGCGTCACCGCACCCCCGACGGCGTCGGCGGCAAGTTTCCAGACGCCGGCGAGCACGAGGGTTCCAAGTCCGATGCCGGCAACGACGGTCCCGCGCTGCCGGGCGGCCACGAACGCCAAAGCGAAGGCGATGAGTGCACCGATGGCCAGGGCGTAGCCCATCGGCGCGAAGGCGGACACCCGGTCGAGGATCTGCCGGTGCTCGGGCTGTCCGATGGTGATCAGCAGCTGGTCCGGGGCCTCCAGCGGGAGCGTGGTGGCTTCCGCCACCTGCTTCGTCACCAGGGCGACGAGGGGTGCAAGGTCCAGGGTCACCGAGGAAACACTCTGGGCGCCGGCAGGCAGGGTCTGGGGGTCCGCGAAATTCAGCCGGTGGCTTTTGCGCAGGGTTTCGGTCCAGGCATCGGGGTAGCCGGGCATGCTCGTCAGGGACCGGGCCGCGCTCTCCAGGATCGGCGTGACCAGTCCGCTGAGCGCTTCCGGGATCCGCTCCGCGCCGAGACTGCCCACGGCGGCCGCAGCCAGGCGCTGCTGAAACACCGGGTCCTTGCCCAGCGGCGCGGTGAACGCCACGAAGCCTTCTTCCTGGACGATGTTGCGGTCCACCCACATGGCCGGAACAGCGGCCGCCGCCAGGACAAGGCCGATAAGGACCGCTACGGCCGAGACAAAAGTGCGCACAAGGATTCCTAGCAGGTTGATGGGTAGTGCCATCCTACGGGGGCACGCCGCCGATCGATAAAGCCGAACGATAAAGTCGGGCCCCGGTGATAGAGCTATGGATAGAGTTGAAACCGACAAGTTCGAGTTGTCTGCCGCCCGCCCTTCCTGACGCAAACGCTGGGGGTGCGTGACTGCGGACAACACCGCCCCGGCAAAGGACACCCACCCATATGCACAAGGCCATCTCCGCCCCGGGGTACCGGCATGTCTGAGGACGTCGCGGCAGCCACGACGGTTCCGGCCACGGCGGCGGAAACCAGCCCGGACAACCCCTGGCCGCTGCAGCTGCTGTCCCAGAAACTCAAGATGCACATCGACCGTGCCCCGTCCGCCTGGGTCGAAGGGCAGGTCATCGAGCTGAACCGGCGCGGCACCAACGCCTACCTGACGCTGCGTGACATCGACGCCGAGATCTCCCTCCCCGCCTCCGTCTGGACCAATGTGCTGGACCGCCAGGAGACCCCGCTGGAACGCGGCTCCCGGGTCGTGGCCCTGCTCAAGGCCGAATTCTGGCTCAAGACGGGCCGGCTGAACATGTCCGTGAAAGACATCCGTCCCGTGGGCCTGGGCGACCTGCTCGCCAGGATCGAGCGCTTGCGCCATGCCCTGGCCGCGGAGGGGCTGTTCTCCGACGCCCGCAAGAAGCGCCTGCCCTTGCTCCCCCACCGGATCGGCCTGATCACCGGCCGCGACTCCGACGCCAAGAAGGACGTGCTGCGCAACGCGGCCCTGCGCTGGCCCGCCGTCGAATTCGAAGTCCGTGAGGTGGCTGTCCAGGGCAACACCGCCGTCGCGCAGGTCATCGCCGCGCTGCGCGAGCTGGATGCGCACCCCGAGGTGGACGTGATCGTCATCGCCCGCGGCGGCGGGGCCCTGGAGGATCTGCTGCCGTTCAGCAGCGAGGAACTCATCCGGGCGGTGTCGGCCGCCTCCACTCCGGTGGTGAGCGCGATCGGCCACGAGGCGGACCGGCCCATCCTTGACGATGTCGCGGATCTGCGCGCCTCCACGCCGACTGACGCCGCCAAGCGGATCGTCCCGGACGTTGTCGAGGAGCTCGCCCGCGTGCGTCAGGCACGTGACCAGCTCCGGCGGGGCGCCACACGGCTGGTGGAGCGTGAAACGGACCGTTTGGCCTCGCTGCGCTCCCGTCCCGTGCTCGCCTCCCCCGAGGTTATGGTCAGCATCCGGCACGACGACGTCGAACGGCTCAAGCGCCGCTCCCAGGCGGCTGTCACCACCGCCGTCGTCCGGGCCGCCGACCAATTGGTCCACCTCAAGGCCCAGGTCCGTGCACTCTCGCCGCAAAAGACCCTGGACCGGGGGTATGCGGTGGTGCAGCTGGCCGACGGCGGTTCGGTTCCAGGCACCCGGGGGGACGTTGTCCGGCACCCCGGCCAGGCCCCGCCGGGCACCCAGCTGGCCGTCCGTGTGGCCGGGGGCCGGTTCACCGCGGAGTCGACCGGAGGCCAGGAACCCGCCGAAGACTGAGCCTGCAGAGCAAGTCCCGGCCGGGCACGCACAGCCCGCCCATCCCACCCGAACCACCTGTCCCCTTCGGACACAGCAAGGAGCAACACGCCATGGCAGCAGAAACAAAGCCCAACGCCGACATCGAGGGCCTGAGCTACGAGGACGCCCGCGAGCAGCTCGTCGGCGTCGTCAGCAGGCTCGAAGCAGGCGGGGCGAGCCTTGAGGAGTCGCTGGCGCTGTGGGAACGCGGCGAGGCGCTGGCCAAGCGCTGCGAACAATGGCTCGAGGGTGCCCGGAAACGCCTGGCCGCGGCGCGCGACCAGGCATCCCAGGACGGCTAGCCGTTCGGCGCCGGCCGGTCAGGAGCGCTCGACCAGTTCCCGTTCCATCGCGACGTCGAGGTCCGGAACCGGCCACTCCAGCTTGAGCCCTTCCAGCGCGTCGAGCAGCAGCTGCTGGACGGCGATCCTGGCGTACCATTTCTTGTTGGCCGGGACCACATGCCACGGGGCGGCCTCGGTGCCCGTCTTCTCGAATGCCTTCTGGTAGGCGTCCATGTAGTCGCTCCAGAACGCGCGTTCCTTCAGATCATTGCTGCTGTATTTCCAGAGCTTTGCGGGCTCATCCAGCCGCGCGAGAAGCCGCTGCTTCTGCTCGTCCCGGCTGATGTGGAGCATGACCTTGACGATCTTGGTGCCGGCGGCCGTCTGCCTGGCCTCGAATTCGTTGATCGCGTTGTACCGGCGTTCGAGTTCCTTCGGATCCGCCCAGCGGTGGACGCGGTGGATCAGGACGTCCTCGTAATGTGACCGGTCAAAGACGCCGACCATGCCGGCGGCCGGCACTTCCTTCTCGATCCGCCACAGGAAGTCGTAGGACTTCTCTTCCGGGGTGGGTGCCTTGAACGACTTCATCTGGACGCCATGCGGATTCATGGCGCCCATGACGTGCGTCACGATCCCGCCTTTCCCGGCCGTGTCCATGGCCTGAAGGATCAGCAGGATGCGCTTGGTGCCGCCGAAGCGCGAGTCGGCGAAGAGCTGTTCCTGGAGCAGGGCGAGGTTGTCATCCAGATCGGCGAGCAACACCTCGCCGTCGTTCTTGTCCCCCGGGTAGCCCGGCGTGGAGTCCGGGTCCGCGGCCTTCAGGCTGAAGCCCTTGCCCACCTTCAGGGTGTCAGAGGGGTGCTCCTTGAATCTCACGACGTCTGCCATTGCAGGCCTCTTTCCGGTTCGGGCAGCCTCCATTCGGACCGCCGGACAACCGCCCGAGCCGCGCTGCTGAGCTCAGGCTAGTTCCCCTTGTACCGGCTCAGGAAGTCCGCCATGCGGTTGATGGCCTCTTCGAGGTCCTTTACCAGCGGCAGTGTGACCATCCGGAAGTGGTCCGGGCGGACCCAGTTGAAGGCCCTGCCGTGGGAAACGAGGATCTTCTGCTCGCGCAGCAGGTCCAGGACGAACTTCTCGTCGTCGCGGATGCGGTACACCTCGGGATCGAGCTTCGGGAAGAGGTACATCGCACCCCGGGCCTGCTGGGTGCTGACGCCGGGAATGGCATTGAGCATGTCGTAGGCCTTGTTCCGCTGCTCGAGCAGGCGCCCGCCCGGCAGGATCAGGTCATTGATGCTCTGGTACCCGCCGAGCGCCGTCTGGATCGCGTGCTGCGCCGGGACGTTCGCGCACAGGCGCATGTTCGCGAGCAGGTTGATGCCCTCAAGGTAGTCCGCGGCGTCCTTCTTCGGCCCGGAAATGGCCATCCACCCGGCCCGGTAGCCGCACACGCGGTAGGCCTTGGACAGGCCGCTGAACGTCAGGCACAGGACGTCGTCGCCGGTCAGGCTGGCCATGTTCACGTGGACCGCGTCCTCGTAGAGGATCTTCTCGTAAATCTCGTCGGCGAAGAGGACAATGCCGTGCTTCTCGGCCAGGGCGACGATCTTCTTGAGGGTGTCTTCCGGGTACACCGCGCCGGTCGGGTTGTTCGGGTTGATCACCACAATGCCCTTGGTGCGCGGCGTAATCTTGGCTTCGAGGTCCGCCAGGTCCGGCTGCCAGCCCGAGTCCTCGTCGCACAGGTAGTGCACGGGCCGGCCGCCGGCCAGGGCAACGGAGGCGGTCCACAGCGGGTAGTCCGGGGTGGGGATCAGGACCTCGTCGCCGTCATCGAGCAGCGCCATCAGGGACATCGTGATGAGTTCGCTGACGCCGTTGCCCAGATAGATGTCATCGACGTGGATGTTCTGGATCCCGCGGGTCTGGTAGTACTGCGAAACGGCCGTCCGGGCCGAGAAGATGCCGCGGGAATCGCTGTAGCCCTGGGCATGCGGCAGGTGGCGGATCATGTCCACCAGGATCGCGTCCGGCGCTTCAAACCCAAAGGGGGCCGGGTTCCCGATGTTCAGTTTGAGGATGCGGTGACCCTCCGCCTCCATCTGCTGGGCGGCCTGAAGAATCGGTCCACGGATGTCGTAAAGGACATTATGAAGCTTGGTGGACTGCTTGAATTCTGCCATCCATCAAATATGCCATATAGAGGATGTACTTCCGCTGAGATCTGACTCACAGGGGTGTCCGGCCGTCACAGGCAGGAAACGAACGACGGCGACTGCCTGGCTCCCCGTGGACCGGAGGAGCCGGCAGCCGCCGTCGTTGGTAAGGAAGGCCGGGAGACGACGCCTACTTGACGATTCCCTTGTCCTTGAGCCAGGCAGCCGCAGCGTCCTTCGGGTTCTGCTTCTGGCTGCCGCTGACTGCCCGGTTGAGGTTGATCAGATCCTCGGTGGTGAGGGTCTTGGAGACGGCGTTCAGGGCTTCCTTGGCCTTGTCCGTCATCTTGTTTTTGTTGTACAGCGGGAGGACCTGCTGGGCGATGAAGTTGTTCTTCGGGTCCTCAAGCACCACCAGGTCGTTGTCCGCGATGGACGGGGTGGTGGTGTAGATGTCGGCCACCTGGACCTGGTCCGAGAGCAGGGCCTTGAGCGTGACGGCTCCCCCGCCGTCGCTGAACGGCTCCAGCTTCTTGGGTACGCAGTTGTAGTTCTTCGCCAGGCCCGGCAGCCCGTAGGCGCGTTCGGCGAAGGTCGCCGGGGCGCCCACCACAATGTCGCTGCAGACCTTGGCGAGGTCTTCGATCGACTTCAGCTGGTACTTCTCCGCAGTGGCTTTCGTGACCACCATGGCGTCCTTGTCCTCGGCCTTAGAGGCTTCCAGCACGGCCAGTCCCTCGGGCAGCTTGCCCGGCAGCGCCTTGTAGATGTCCTCGGCCGAGACCTCCGTGGCGTCCTTGCTGACGTGCAGCAGCAGGTTGCCGCTGTAGTCGGGGATGACGTCCACCGATCCGTCCTGGACGGCCTTGAAGTAGACCTCGCGGGAACCGATGTTCGGCTTGGTGCTCGCCGTGACGCCGGCCCCGTTCAGCGCGCCGGCGTAGACCTCGGCGATGATCTGGCTCTCCGGGAAATCGGCGGACCCGATGACGAGGGCCGAGCCCGACCCGGACGCGGCCCCACCCGTCGCGGGTGAAGTTGAGAGCGGATTGGATGAGCCTCCGCAGGCGGACAGTGCCATGGCCAGGCCTACGCCGGCGGCCAGGCCGCCGAATGCGCGCCTGCCGAATGCTCGTTGGCGGGTTTCCTTCATGACGTACCTCCTTGAACAACAGTCCCCGCGGGTACGGGGTCTGTGAGATCAACCGCAGCCTGCTGGCCGCGGTTTGGCTGTGAAGAGGCCCCCTGGGACAGGAAGAGCCTCTGGATGAGGGCAAGGACAAGGTCGACGGCGATCGCCAGTCCGGCGATGAGCAGGGACCCGCCCAGCATCTGGGGGAAGTCGGACAGCACAAGCCCGTCGAACAGGTACCGGCCGAGGCCGCCCAGGTTGATGTACGCCACCACCGAGACGGTCGCGATGGCCTGGAGCACGCCGGTCCGGAACCCGCCGTACATCACGGGCAGCGCGTTGGGGAATTCGGCGCGGAACAGCACTTGGAGCTCGGTCATTCCCATGGCCCGGGCGGCGTCGACGACGTTCCGGTCCACGCTGGAGATGCCGGCATAAGTGCCGGCGAGCAGCGGCGGGACCGTCAGGATCACGAGGGCCCAGATCGGCGGCATGAGCCCGATGCCGGCCAGCAGGACGAAGAGCGTCAGCAGGCCAAGGGTTGGCAGGGCACGGAGGGCGCCGGCGACGGCCACGGCGG
>NZ_AUPJ01000526.1:0-2277 GCF_000427315.1 Arthrobacter sp. TB 26 | reverse complement strand
GCCCGCGGCCGGTGTGCCCGACGTACAGGCCGATAGGCACAGCGATGGCGGTGGCGATCAGCATGACCAGGCCGGTGTAGAGCAGGTGCTCGGCCAGCCGCGCGGGAATTCCGGCGCTGCCGGACCAGTGCTCCGGATCGCCGAGCCAGGCGAAGGTGTCGGTGACGACGTTGCTCATGCGTTTCCCCCTCCGGTCTTGGGCCGCGCGAACCGCAGCGCTGCGGCAGCGGTGCCCGCCTTGCCGCGTCCGTCGTCGGAAACGCTGCCGGAATCGGCGTTGGCGCCCGTCGCGGCCGCGGCGCGGGTCCAGGGCGTCAGCAGCCGTTCAAGCAGGACGAGGACCGCGTCCATCAGCAGCGCAAGGATGAGGATGGCGATGATGCCCACCACCACTTCCGTGACGAAGTCGCGCTGCAGGCCCGAGGTGAAGAGCATTCCAAGGTTGCCGATGCCGAGCAAGGCCGCGACGCTTACCAGCGAGATGTTGCTGACGGAGACTACCCGCAGTCCGGCGAACAGCACCGGCAGGGACAGCGGCAGGTCGATCTGAAGGAAACGGGCGAAGGGCTTGAATCCCATGGCGACGGCGGCCTGCCGGAGGTCCTCGTCCACCGAGTCAAAGGCATCCAGGGTGGCACGCACCAGGAGGGCAACCGCGTAGATGGTCAGGGCCACGACGACGTTGACCGGGTCCAGGATCCGGGTTCCGAGGACGGTCGGCAGGATGATGAAAAGCGCAAGCGACGGGATGGTGTAGAGCAGCGAGGAGGCTGTCAGGACCACGGACCGGAGCCCGCGGTTCTGCCGGGCGAACTGGGCCAGGGGGACGGCAATCAGCACTCCGAACACCATCGGCAGGATGGCCAGGACGAGGTGCTGGCCGGCGAGGCTGAAGACCTGCGCGCTGTTGGCCAGGAACCAGTCCATCAGAGCGCGCCCTGGCGGACGTGGCGGTCGGATTCGATCACGGCGAGGACTTCTTCGGCGGTGATGACGCCGGCCACCCGGCCGTCCGCGTCCACGGCGACGCCGAGTCCGGACGGCGACGACAGCGCCGCGTCGAGGGCGCGGCGGAGCGTGTCGCCCTTCCGGAAGAGGGATCCGCCGGGAACCGTCCCGGCGCCCTTGCCCGGACCGGACCAGCCGAGGGGACGCAGTCCGTCGTCGACCACCAGCTGCCACTCGCCGGAAGCGTTGCCGGCCTGCTCGAGTTCACCGGGGGTGACTGTCCTGGCGGGGTGCACGGTGACGCCGTCGGACGGGCTGAAGCCCAGGTGCCGGAAGCCGCGGTCCCGGCCGACGAAGGAAGCCACGAAGTCGTTGGCCGGGGCGCGGAGGATTTCCTCCGGAGTGGCGTATTGCGCCAGTTTGCCGCCGAGGCCGAACACAGCGACCTTGTCCCCCAGCACGGTGGCCTCGTCAATGTCGTGGGTGACGAAGACGATGGTCTTGGCGAGGTCGCGCTGGAGCCTGAGAAGTTCCTGCTGCAGTTCGTCGCGGACCACGGGGTCCACGGCGCTGAAGGGCTCATCCATGAGCAGCACGGGGGGGTCGGCGGCGAGCGCCCGCGCCACCCCGACGCGCTGCTGCTGGCCGCCGGACAGTTGCGAGGGGTAGCGCTTGCCGAGCGCGGACGCCAGTCCGACGACGTCGAGCAGTTCCTGTGCGCGCTTCCGCGCCTCGGCCTTGGACACGCCGTTGAGCCGGGGCACGGTGGCGATGTTGTCCAGCACGGAACGGTGCGGCATCAGCCCGGAGGACTGCATCACGTAGCCCATGGAGCGGCGCAGCTTCGCCGCAGGCACCGAGGTGACGTCCTGGCCGCCCACCGTGATGGTCCCTGACGTCGGCTCGACCATGCGGTTGATCATCCGCAGCGAGGTGGTCTTGCCGCACCCCGAGGGGCCGACGAAGACCGTGATGGCGCCCTGGTCGATGGACATGGTCAAGTCATCGACGGCGGCCTGACCGCCCTGGTACTGCTTGGTGACGTTCTGGAACTCGATCATGGCTTCAGCCATTTCCGGGCTTACCTAACTGTTGGCGGCAACATCGGACGGTCCAGCCAACTGATCATATGCATGCTGATTTTTGACTGTAAAGACGGTAGAACACAGCCTAGCCAGCACGGCTGGCAAAGTCAGGGACCTGAACAAGGGCACCGGGGCTGACTTAGCCATTCGTGGCCGGGGCGATTTTGGATGGGTGCCTCGCCGGAAAAGTTTTCCGACAGCACCCATCCACCGCCATTGGGGGTGCTACACATGCAACGCGGGG
>NZ_AUPJ01000525.1 GCF_000427315.1 Arthrobacter sp. TB 26 | reverse complement strand
CGTTGCATCCTGGCACTCCGTTCCCGGTCAGCGGGTGCGCCGGCTGCCTCCGGCGGGCCCGCCCCTGCCCTTCCGGCCGCGCTTCGCGCCCTGGTGTTCGGCCGCCTCGTGGCTGTCCCTTTCCGCTGACCGCTGGCTCTTGCCGGCAGCCGAAATCTGCTGGTGCCACTCCCGGGCGTAGGCGCGGCTGGCCGCAGCATCGTGCCGTCGGGCCAGGGCCGCAATTTCACGCTGGAGCTTCAGGTAGCTCGTCCAGCGCCTGTCCTCGAGCGATCCGTCCGCGAGTGCGGCCCGCACGGCGCAGCCGGGTTCGCTGCCATGGGCGCAGTCGGAGAACCGGCACTGCCCGAAGAGTTCCTCGAGATCGCCGAACATCTCCGTCATCCCGCCGTCGGCGTCGAACAGCCCAAAGCCGCGCACCCCCGGGGTGTCCATCAGCACGGCACCGCCCGGCAGGGGCACCAGTTCGCGGGCGGTGGTGGTGTGCTTGCCCTTGCCGTCGCCGGACCGGACTGCCCCGGTTTCCTGGACTTCGGCACCGGCGAGGGCGTTGATGAGTGTGGATTTTCCGGCTCCCGAGGGCCCCAGCAGCACGAGGGTGCCGCCGGGCGGGAGGTGGCCCAGCAGTTCATCGAGGCCGTCGCGCTGTTCCGCGGAGGTGGTGACCACTGCGACGCCGGCGGCCTGGAGCATGACCTCGCCAACGACGTCGTCCGCGACGTCGGCAAGGTCCGCTTTGGTGATGATGACGAGCGGGGTGGCGCCGGAGTTCCAGGCCGCGACGAGGGTGCGCTCGAGCCGGTTGTGGGTGAGCGGCCGGTCCACGGGCACCACAACGCCGACAATGTCCATGTTGGCGCCCAGCACCTGCGCCTCCGAGGACGCATCGAAGGCGCGTTTGCGGCTCAGTTCCGAGTGCCGGGGCAGGATCCGCGCGATGGCAGGATCCCCCGCGGTATTGGATCCCAGCCAGACCCAGTCCCCGGTGGCGGGCAGTTCCCCGGTCCCGGGATAGGGCACATGAAGGGTCGTATCGTGCGTGGCGACGAGGACCAGGCTGCGGTCCACGCGGATGACCCGGGCCGCGCCGGTGCCGCCCGGCACGGGATGGGCTGCGAATCGTTCGGCGACGGCGGCGGTGAAGCCGAACCGTGCCGGGCCGGCGGGAAGGTGGGTGGTGGCGGGGTGGGTGGCGCCCGAGGCGCCCGGACGTGCAAATGGAGTAGTCAACGAAAGCCCTTTGGTGGGCCCCGGTGCACGTGCCGAGCTGCGGGTTCTCTTGAACCGGGCAGCTGTAGGGGCTAGTGGGTGCTGATGGCCGGGGCGGGAATGATGGAGTGGCTGATGTTGGCGCGCAGCGCGCACCGGACTGTTGCAGTCATCGTCTCCACCTCCCCGTTATCGCGATCGGCTCTTCTGCCGGTTTTTAGGATAGCCGGATGCCCCGGGCCTGGCTAGGAAACCGTCAGGATAGTTTGCCGTTCAGCGGCCGCTCGCGGTGGAGCCGGAGCGCGGCGTCGACGAGCGAGACCTTGTGGAGTCCCTCGACGTCCGCCAACGGGATCCAGGCCGCGTGGGTAGTGCTGCCGTCCACCTCGTGCCGCAGGTCCCCGCCGGTGATCGTCGCCTCGTAGACGAGCCGGAGGGACTGGAAGTCCCGCTCGCCGCCGTCGATCCGGATCTCCGCGGGCCAGTGCCCGACGTCGATCCCCAGCATGGCGCCGACCTCCGCGTGGTATCCGGTTTCCTCGTAGACCTCCCGGCGGCAGCCGTCGACAGGGTGCTCGGCCAGGTCAAGGCCGCCGCCCGGCAGGGTCCAGCCCTCCTTGCCGCCCTGCTTCCAGTACGCCAGGAGGATGGCGCCGTCGCGGATGATGACCGCGTACGCGGCGGGGCGGGTGTCGAAGTTCAGGCTCATTGCTCCAGCGTAGTTGCCTGCCGGCGTAGTATCCCGGCGGCCGCGTCAGCCCTGCTCTGCCACGAGTTGGAGCACACCAAAGACGGGATCCTGGTCCAGAACCCGGACGTCGGTGATACCCGCGGCGGCCAGGGCTGCGCGGAAGGATTCCTGCAGGCGCGGGACGTTCATGCCCAGTCCGCTGCCCAGGATCACCGGGCCCGCGATGCCGAGCTGCCGGACCGTCTGCTCGGCGAGAGCTGCCAGGTCCCGCCCGGCCTGGTCCACGAGTTCCTGGCTGGCGGCGTGGCCGGCGG
>NZ_AUPJ01000524.1 GCF_000427315.1 Arthrobacter sp. TB 26 | reverse complement strand
CGAGCCGGGCCCGCTCTGCCCAGTACCGCCGCCCGGTCTGCGGCGAATGGAAGAGCGCGATCAGCTTGTTGGGGTCATCCACACCGCAGGAGGCCAGCAGGGCCGTCGTGAGGTCGTCCGGTTCCAGCCCCTGGTTCATCCGGCGCAGGCTGTGGCGCACTGCCTCGCGGCCCAGCCAGTACCCGCTGCCTTCGTCGCCAAGCAGGTAGCCCCAACCGCCGGCGCGGGCCTCCTCGCCGCGGCTGTTCCTGCCCCAGGCGGCCGAGCCCGTTCCGCCGATGACGGCGACGCCGGTGCTTGCGCCGCCGGCAGCCAGCAGGAGCCTCGAGTCGTGGACCACGGTGATCCGGGCGCCCGGCACGTGCGGCGCAATCAGCGCGGCGAGCGCTGCGGCGTCGTCGTCGGTATCGATGCCGCCGGCCCCCGCGTAGACCTGGGAGACCTGCCCGCCCCCGATCCGGGCAAAGAGCCCGGCGAGGTTCAGGGCCGCCTCCTCGCGGCTGACGTTCTGGACGTTGGAGCTGCCCACTGATTCGTCGGCCACGGCTTTGCCGTCCTCGAAGCGGACGCCGCGCGTCTTGGTTCCGCCGATATCGAGGCCGATCACTGTGCCGGTGGCGGGAGCGGCCGGGGAATCGGGGTCCGCCGACGGCGGGATGTCAGAATGGGTCACCGGAACAGCCTACTGAATCCTTTCCAGGAGTGAGCAATGTCGCACGACATCTTTGGTACCCGCATCATCGCCGCACCGATGGCTGGCGGGACCTCCACTCCGGCCTTCGTGAAAGCCGTGCATGACGCCGGCGGCCTGGGCTTCCTGGCGGCGGGATACAAGGGCGTGGAGGCCATGCAGGCGGAGATACGCAGCGCCCGCGCTTCCGGGGCACGGTTCGGCATGAATGTCTTTGTTCCCGACTCCGCCCAGCTGCCGCCGTCCGCGGAAGTGCGGGCGCAGCTCGAGGACTACCGCAGCCTGCTGCGTGTGGATGCCCTGCGGTACGGCGTTACGGTTCCGCCGCTGCGGCTCGACGACGACGACCACTGGCAGGGCAAGGTCGAAGCGCTGCTCGCCGATCCGGTGGAACTGGTCAGTTTTGCGTTCGGGCTCCCCGGTACCGGTGTTGTGCGTGCGCTGCAGCGGGCCGGCTCCGCCGTGCTCGCCACCGTGACGACGGTTGCCGAGGCGCTGAAAGCTGCCGGACAGGGCGTGGATGCGCTGGTGGTGCAGCACGGGAGCGCCGGCGGCCACAGCGCGGCCTTCCAGCCGCGCCCCGCCGGGTCCGGTTGCACGGTGCAGGGCACGACGGCGGAGCTGATCGCGTCGGTGCGCGGCGCCGTGGCCCTTCCCATCGTGGCAGCAGGCGGGATCATGGACGCCGCCGGCCTGGTCGGTGCGCAGGCCGCGGGGGCACAGGCAGCCCAGCTGGGCACGGCCTTCCTCCGCACGGAAGAGAGCGGCGCCCGAAAGTTGCACAAGGACGCGCTGGCCAGCCCGCACTTCACGCAAACGGCGCTGACAAGGGCCTTCACCGGACGGCCGGCCCGGGCGCTGGTCAATGAGTTTGTGCGGGACCACCCCGACGCGCCGGAGGCCTATCCCGCCGTGCACCACCTCACGGCTCCGCTGCGTGCAGCTGCTGCCGCTGCCGGGGACGCTGAGCGCCTCAACCTCTGGGCAGGCACCGGCTGGCAGCGGGCGAGGCCGGGATCCGTCGCGGAGGTCATGGCGGCTCTGCTGGGCTGACCGAGCGCCAGGGTGCCTCCGGCTCGCGGACGACGGCGAGAGAGGCGCCGCGGGCCGGCTCAGGTGCCGGAGCGCCCGCGGACGAAGCCGGCCAGGAGTGCCGGGCCGTCGCTGAGCACCAGCTCCCGGAACAGCCGCACCGGGTCCGGTTCGGCGTCCGCTCCCCCACGCCGTTCCCGCCAGGCCAGGCCGATCTCCCGGAAGGCAAGGCCTGAATCCAGCGCGAGTTCCACCCAGCCGAGGTCGCCTGACTGCGTCGGCATGTCGCGGCCGGGGGCCAGCCCGCCGGGCGGGAGGATGCTCACGCCGAGACCTGCCGAGACGAGTCCCCTGGCCGTGTGGGTGTCCTGGCTCTCGAAGGCGATGCGGGGCCGGAAGCCCGCCTCCCGGAACAGTGCGTCGGTCAGCGAGCGCATGCCGTAGCCGGGGCCCATCGCCACGAACGGGTCCTGCCGGATCTCCGCGAGGCGGGCACGACGGCGCG
>NZ_AUPJ01000523.1 GCF_000427315.1 Arthrobacter sp. TB 26 | reverse complement strand
CGAGCCGCAGCGGTTCCCGGTACAGGGCGGCTGAGGAGATCAACCGGCTCGGCGCCGCGATGGGGGCGGTCAGTGCCAGGTCCGCGTCCCCGGCGGACAGTTCAGCCAGGCAGCCGTCCCGCGCACCCTGGCTGAGGTCGAAGGCCGGCTGGGGATGCCGGCGGCGGAAGGCACTGATCAGCAGCGGCAGCATCGCCTCGCCGAAGGTGTGCTGGAAAGACACCGCGATCCGGCCGCGCACCACCTCCGACTCGTGCCGGACCAGGTCCAGTCCGGTCTGGAACCCGCCCAGCGCGGCCTCGATGTGCGGGAGGAGCGCCTTGGCCGCGGGAGTCAGCCGCACGCCCCGGCCGTCACGGATCAGCAGTTCCGTCCCGATGATGCTGCTGGCCCGCGCGATGCCCCGGCTGACCGTCGACTGGGGCAGCCCCAGCACGTCGGCAGTCGCGGTGATGTGCTGGGTGCGCCCGAGCTCGGCCAGCAGGGGCAACAGCGGCAGCAACTGGACCAGCTGTTTGTGCTCCACGTCCATGTCCCACGCTCCCAATAGTTCCGTATTTGCTATCGATTCTATGAGAATCATGCATTGGAAGCATGTCTTCTGGACGCATATTCTGGGAGGATGCCCCGCCTCCCGCTCCGCCAGCTCCCCTCCACACCCCGGACACCCGCCGCACCCGCCGGTCCCGAAGCGGCCAATGCCGGGGTTCCCGCGTGGCAGGGGCACACCAAGGGGTCCGCGTCCTACAAGAAGATTCTCGCCGGGCTGGCGTTCGCCGGCGTCGCCACCTTTGCGCAGCTGTATTCCACCCAGGCGGTACTGCCGATGATGGCGGCGGACCTGCAGGTCACGGCCGCCGAGGCGGCACTCACCATCTCGCTGGCCACCGTGGGGCTGGCTTTGACGGTGCTTCCGTGGTCATTCCTCGCCGACCGCATCGGCCGCGTCCGGGCCATGGTGTGGGGCATCTCGGCGGCAACAGTCCTGGGGCTTCTGGTCCCGCTCGCCGCCAGCTTCCCGATGCTGCTGGGCCTGCGGATGCTCGAAGGCATGGCACTGGGCGGCATTCCCGCCATCGCCATCGCCTACCTCAGTGAGGAGGTCAACAAGGCCCACGCCGCCCTGGCAGCCGGCACCTACGTCGCCGGAACCACCCTGGGCGGACTCGCCGGCCGGCTGGTGGCCGGTTTCGCCGGCGAACTCTGGGGGTGGCGGGCCGCGGCCCTGGCAGTCTCGATCCTGGCCGCCGCGGCGGCGGTCCTGTTCCTGGTCCTGGTACCGCAGGCACGGGGCTTCACGGCGGCCGCAG
>NZ_AUPJ01000522.1 GCF_000427315.1 Arthrobacter sp. TB 26 | reverse complement strand
GGCCGGAACCCGCGGCTCATGGCCCTCTACGTCCAGGCGTTCCTGCTGATGGGCGGCTTTGTGGCCGTCTACAACTACCTGGGCTTCCGGCTTTCCGGGGAACCGTTCAGCCTGCCGGCCACCGTCATCAGCCTGATCTTCCTGGCCTACCTCTCCGGGACGGTTTCCTCCCGCTGGGCCGGCGGGCTGACTGCACGGTTTGGCCGGCGCACGGTCCTGATCTCAGGAACGGTGCTGATGGTGGCGGGGCTGGCCCTGACGCTCACCCACCTGCTGGCGCTCATCCTGGTGGGCCTGCTGCTGTTCACCGGCGGCTTCTTCGCGGCGCACAGCATCGGCGCAGGCTGGACCGGGGTGATCGCAACAACCGGCCGCGCACAGGCGGCCTCGCTCTACAACCTCGCCTATTACCTAGGATCCAGCGTCATCGGCTGGGTCGGCGGCCTGGTTTTCCAGTTGCTGGGCTGGACGGCCCTGGCCCTGACCGTGATCGTGCTGGCGTGCACGACGGCGGTGATCACCGCCGTCGTGCATCCCGCCCGGCCCGCGGCTAAGGCACCGGCCGGCGCTAACGGGTAGCTTCGATGGCCTGCACGAGGTCGGCCAGGACGTCGGCCGCGTCCTCCAGGCCCACCGACACACGCAGCAGGCTGGCATGCGGCTTGGCCTCGGCGGCCACCGGCCGGTGCGTCAGTCCGGCAGGGTGCTGGATCAGAGTGTCGATCCCGCCGAGCGAGACCGCATGCGTGATCATGGCCACCGCACCGGGGATCCGTTCGGCATGCTCGGCGCTGCCCAGCTCAAAGGCAAGCAGCGAGCCGGGGCCGGCCATCTGGCTCCCGATCAGCCCCTGCGGATCGCACTCGGGCAGACCCGGATAGAAGACCCGCCGGACGAGCCCGTGCCCGGCCAGGCCGACGGCAACCTTCTGTGCGCTGGCCTGCTGGGCGCGCACCCGGACCGGGAGCGTCGCGAGGCCGCGGTGGAGCAGGTAGGCCGGCCAGGGTGTGAGGATGCCGCCGGTCACGGCACGGATCTGGCGCAGCCGCGTGGTCCATTCGGGGGCAGCGGCCACCACGCCGCCCATGGCATCTCCGTGTCCGCCGAGGAACTTGGTGGCACTGTGCAGGACCATGGCGGCGCCGTGCCGGAAGGGCCGCTGGAGGATCGGGCTGGCGAAAGTGTTGTCGACCAGGAGCGGGACGCCGTCCGCCGCCGCTGCCACGCGGGCGATATCGACGAGCTCAAGGCTCGGGTTGGCAGGCGTTTCGAGGATCACGAGTCCGGTGTCGGGCCGGAGCGCGGCATGGACACCCTCCGGCGTTGTGAAGGTGACGTCGTTGCCCAGCACTCCCGAGGCCAGCAGGTAGTCACTTCCGCCGTACAGCGGCCGGACCGCGACCACATGCTTCTTTCCGGTGGCGACGACGGCGAGCAGCACCGCGGTGAGCGCCGCCATGCCGGTGGCGAACGCCACGGCCTCCGGGGTGTCCTCGAGGACGGCGACGCCCTCCTCGAACCGCGCAACGGTGGGGTTCCAGAGCCGCTGGTAGACGGTGCTCTGGCCATCCACGTGGACGCCACCTGTGGCCATGTGTTCATAGGCGAGGCCGCCGTCATGCACGGAGGGAAGCGGCGCCGTGGTGGAAAGATCGATCGGCACTGCGTGCACGCCCAGTTCAGTGAGGCCGTTCCGGCCGGCGTGGACCGCCAGCGAGTCTAGAGAAAGCACCCTTGCTCCTTATGAATATTCACCGTTGAATCCCGCAAGTATCTGGCAATAATTCGGAGTTTTGTAGAGGCTGCGAATGGAAGTGTGGGAATGCGCCGTTTATGATGAACAGACAACACATCAAGGAGGACCAGTGAGTAGCAGTGCGAAGAATCTTCGGCCGGGAGCGGGTGCCGGCGAGCCGCTGGACGCTATCGACGAGCGCCTGCTGGCGGCCCTCGTGGCCGACGCCCGGATCTCCAACAAGCAACTGGCCGAGCTGGTCGGCATCGCGCCGTCCACGGCCCTGATGCGCACCAGGGCGCTCTCCGAACGCGGAATCATCGAGGGCTTCGAGGCGAAGCTGAGCCTGTCCGCGATCGGCCGCTCCGTGCAGGCCCTCATCGCCGTCCGGCTCCGTGCCCACGACCGCGAGCAGATCGACCGCTTCACGGCCCGGGTCCCTAAGCTCCCCGCCGTGCTCTCCACCTTCCACACCTCAGGTTCGGTGGACTACCTGCTGCACATCGCCGTCGCCACCACCGAGGACCTGCGGGACTGGGTGCTGGACAACCTCGCCACCGACCCGGTGGTCGGCCACACCGAAACCACCCTCGTGTTCGACCACATCCAGGGAAACCTGGGCCCGCTGCCTGACTAGCGGCTGCACCGGCCGGCACGGGAAGTTGCCGTTCGGTCAGGCGCGGCGCAACGCCCCGCGAAGGGTGATGACAGCGAGGGTGACCGCCGCGACCGAGCAGAGCACGACGAAGCCGGCCACCGCCGCCTGCAGGCCAACGACCCCGGCGGCGAGCCCCAGCCCGATGACGGGAAAGGCACTGCCGAGGTATGTGATGACGTAGACGGTGCTGATGATCTGGGCGTGGCGTGCGGCCTCGACCTTCCCGGCGACGTCGTTGAAGACGGTCCGGAAGGACACACCCTGCCCGATTCCGGCGGTGATGCTCGCGAGGATCAGCAGCCAGGGGCTGCTCCAGGCAGCAGCCGCGGCGATCAGCAGCACCGACACGGCCAGCATGCCCAGTCCGGCGGGCACGACAAAACGTCCCCGCACGGCGAGAAGCTGGCTGAGCGCGGAGGACCCGAGGGTCAGTCCCGCCAGCAGGCCGATCAGCGGCCGCGAATCGGCGTGGACGATCTGGGCGAAATAGCCCGGCGCCAGGGAGAGGCAGAAGCCGAAGACGGTGAAGCTGAGGAACCCCACCGAGGACGCCAGCCAGAAGGCGCCGCGCGCCTCGCTGGACACCGACGGCCGGCGGGGCGCCAGCACACGCAGCGGCTGCGGGCCCGCGACCGAGGTGATGGCCGGCCGGGCCTTGAGCAGGTACAAGGGCACGAGCAGCGCGGCCAGGACCAGGGAGTGCAGGAAGTAGGGCGTGGACGTGGGTCCGGGCAGCAGCGAGAGCACTCCCCCGATGGCCGGGCCCGCCGCCACGCCTCCGGCGGAAGCCAGGAGCGTGAACCGTGACGCCCACTCGGGGCGGCTGGGCAGCAGCTCGCGCAGGGCCGCCGAACTGGCGCCGGTGGCGAGCGCCACCGCGATACCCTGCAGGGCCCGCCCCGCACACAGCGCGAACAGGCTGTCCGCCGTGGCAAACACGGATCCACCGGCGAGTCCCACGAGCACCGCGAGCACCAGTGCGGCCCGGCGGCCGATGTGGTCCGACCAGTGGCCGGCCAGGATCAGGGTGGCCACCAGCGCCAGGACATAGGCGGAAAAGGCCACCGTGACATCGAGGGCGGTAATGCCGAGCTTCGCCTGCAGCAGCGGGTAAATCGGCGTGGCGAGGTTCGCGCCGACCAGCAGCGTGAAGATCACGACGCCGGCCATCACCAGCCGGGCCGTGGTGGAGGCGTCCCAGCCCCAGCGGTCTGCTGTGGCGGGACGCATGCGAAGCTCACTGAAGACGGTCATGTCCGTGCCCTTGCGTGGAAGCGGGCCGCGTGTTCCCTGTGATGGGGGAACCGCCAGTCCGTGATGATTTGGTCCTTAAAGAATGCGCCATTACTGATTTTCTCAGCCGATTTTCGTGGCAAAATTGATCAAAACAGTCAATGGGACGCCGCGAGAATGAACGGGAGTGATGATTTGAACAGTCTGGACCCCACCGACCTGAAGATCCTGCTGGAACTGATCCGGGATCCCCGGGTCCAGATCGGCGACCTCAGCGAAACGTTGGGCATCGCACGCAACACTGCCCAGTCCCGTGTCCGGCGCATGCAGCGGTCCGGTCTGCTGCACGACGGCGGCCGCGAGATCGATCTGGAAGCGGTGGGCTACGACGTCGTCGCCTTCGTCACCATCGAGGTCAACCACCGGGAACTCGACGGCGTGGTGGGCGCCCTGCGCCTGATCGCCCAGGTCCTGGAAGTCCACGAGATCTCCGGACGCGGCGATGTGTGGTGCCGGGTGGTGGCGACCGACACGCACAACCTGCAGGCTGCCTTGCGCTCCATCCTCCGGATCAAAGGCGTGATCCGGACCGAGACCGTCCTCGCCCTGCACACCCACATCCAGTACCGGACCGAGCCGCTCATCAGCCGGCTGGCCCAAGGCGGCTCGCTGGCCGGCCCCGCGCAGCCACGGGCGCAGAAGACGGGATAATGGGCCCGTGACTATCATCGATAACGCCGTCTACGTTGACGGCGTCCGCAGCGCCGAGCCGCAGAGCCTTGAGCAGACCTTTGAGACCCTGAACCGGAACGGCGGG
>NZ_AUPJ01000521.1 GCF_000427315.1 Arthrobacter sp. TB 26 | reverse complement strand
GGCCGACGGAAGCCGAAATGGCCGCGGTCGCGGCGGAGTTCGGGCTGCACAGGCTCGCCGTGGAAGACGCGATTTCGGCCCACCAGCGCCCCAAGCTGGAACGTTATGACGACAACCTCTTCACCGTGCTGCGGCCCGCGCGGTATCTGGACGAAACAGAAACCGTGGAATTCGGCGAACTCCACGTGTTCACCGGCAGGAACTTCGTCGTCACTGTCCGGCACGCCGAAACCGGCGGGGTGGCGCAGGTGCGGCGGAAGCTGGAGAAGCGTCCCGACCTGCTGTGCCACGGCCCGGAGGCTGTGCTCTACGCCCTCATGGACCAGGTGGTGGACGATTACGTCCCCGTCGTCGCGGGGCTGGAGAACGACATCGACGAGATCGAGGACCAGCTGTTCAGCGGAGACTCCACCGTCTCCCGGCGGATCTACGAGCTGGCCCGGGAAGTCATCCAGTTCCAGCGCGCCATCCACCCGCTCCCGGCCATGATGCAACTGCTCCGGCGCGGCTTCGAAAAGTACGAGGTGACGTCCGAGCTCCAGCACAACCTCCGCGACGTCGAAGACCACGTCGAGCGGCTGATCTCCCGTGCCGATTCCTTTCGGGACCTCCTGCAGAACGCCCTCACCCTCGACGGCACACTGACGGCCAACCGGCAGAACGAGGCCAGCGCCGAGCAGAACGAGCAGGTCAAGAAAATCTCGTCCTGGGCGGCCATCTTCTTCGCCCCGTCCTTTGTCGCCGGCGTCTACGGCATGAACTTCGAGCGGATGCCCGAACTGCAGTGGACATTCGGCTACCCGATGGCAATCGGGCTGATGGCCGGCACCGCAGCCCTGATGTACGGCATCTTCAAGAGGAAGGGCTGGCTGTAGCCGGCGCGACCGGCCGGCGGACCCGCGTGTAGTCTGGCGTCATGAGCGCGCGGCGGGACCGGTTCCGGGACATCGTGGAGACCCTGACGAGGCACGGACTGGGCTTTGCGCTGGGAAACCTTGGGCTGGACAGGCTGCTGCCCCCGAACGGGACGCCGGGCACGTCCCGTCGTCCGCCCCCGGNNNCGAGCCTGCCCGTGCGCGTCCGGCTCGCCCTGGAGGACCTCGGCGCCGTCTACATCAAGTTCGGCCAGATCGTGTCCACACGCACGGATGTGCTTCCGCCGGAGTATGCCACGGAGCTCGCGAAACTCCAGGACGCCTCCCCTCCCATCGCTGCCGCCGAGGTGCGCGCCGTCATCGCCGAGGAGCTCGGCACCGCGGCGGACCGGCTGCTCGAGTCGTTGGACGACACTCCCCTCGCCACCGGTTCCATCGGCCAGGTCCACTGCGGCCGGATCGCACGGGACGCGGAGGACGCCGTCTCCGGCGCGTCCGGCGGCACAGCCGGCGGCGGCCGGCTCATCGACGTCGTGGTCAAGGTCCGCCGGCCCGGCGTTGTGGCCCAGATCAATGAGGATCTGGAGATCATGGCCGAGCTGGCCAAACGGGCCGAACGGGCCTCCACGAAGGCTGCCGGCGTCCATCTGGGTGCCCTCGTGGACGAGTTCTCCCAGACCCTGCGGGCGGAACTGGACTACCTGCAGGAGGCGCGGAACGCGGAGCACTTCGCCGCGAACTTCGCGGGCGACGGCCGCGTCCACATCCCCCGGGTCTTCTGGGACACCACCACATCGCGGGTCCTCACGCTGGAGCGTATCCGCGGCATCAAGGTCAACGACGCCGCCGCACTGCGGGAGGCGGGCATTGAGGCCGGGGAGCTGGCCCGGCAGGCCTGCAGCATCCTGCTGAAGATGGTCTTCGAGGACGGCTTCTTCCACGCCGACCCGCATCCCGGGAATTTCTTCGTGGAGGAAGACGGGCGCCTCGGCATCATTGACTTCGGCATGGTTGGCCACATCAGCGACGCCACGCGCGATCAGCTGGTCCGGATGCTCCTGGCCATCGTGGAACAGGATGCCGCCCGGCTGACCACGGCCTTGGTCCGCATGTGCGGGGCGCAGGCCAACGGCGGCTTTGGCGGACTGCAGTCGGACGTGGGCCGGCTCGTGGACCGCTACGCCGGACGGCCACTGGCGGAGATTCCGATCGTGGCGGTGCTGTCGGAACTCGCGGCGCTGCTGCGCCACTACCGGCTGCGGCTGCCCCGGGAAATGGCTCTTCTGCTGAAGATGCTGGTGATGGCGGACGGCCTGGGCAAACAGCTGGATCCCGGGTTCGAGCTGACCACCCAGCTGGGCCCCTTCACGCAGAAGATCATACTCGTCTCATTGTCCCCCGAGGCCCTCGCGGAGCGGCTCAAGAAGCTCGGCCGGGAAGCCCTGCGCTTCGGAACGGACGCGCCGGACATCCTGCGCCGGGTGGTCGAGGTCCTGGAGCGCGGCGGCATAGACATTCACTTCAGGGCCGATGAACTGGACCGGCTCATGGACAAAGCGGAGAAGACCGGGAACCGGATCGTCGCCGGGCTCATCACCGCCGCCCTGATCAATGCCGTCGGGGAGCTGGTGTCCGGCCAGCCGGACCGCTGGAAGAACTGGCCCAGGACGCTCTTCACCGCCGGGATCGGCGGAGTCGGCGCCCTGGGGACCTATCTGGCACTAAGCTCCCGGCACCGGGGATAGCGGGGCCCGACAGCGTCGGAGCTGGCCGAGTCCGGACTGTCAGCGGCGCCGCCGCGCCTGTGCGACGAGCCGGCTGAAGGCCAGGATAAACACGGCCTCGATCAGGACCATGAGCCCGAGCAACAGCCACTGGCTCTGGCCGATGAAGACGACGGCGCCGACCACCACCAGAACGGTGCCCAGGGTCAGGGCATAAACGGCAAAGCCGATGGCCACCTTCACGCTGCGGACTCCCGTGCGGAAGCCGAAGCCCACAGGTTCACCCCCGGGGTAGCCCTCCACCCGGTCCGGTCCGGCCGGTGTGAGCCTGTCGAACTCATCCCACGGGTCGCGGTCCTGATCCTGTTCCGTCATAGGTCCATTATCCCGCGGCCCGGGCCGGTCAGCGCTTAGGCGGCGCGGACGTCGATTTCACCGGGTTCCGCGCCGTCAGCGCCGAATACGAGGTGGCGGTTGGCGATCTTTTCGCTGAAGAACCTGTCGTGACTGACCACCACGACGGCTCCGGGGAAGTGCACCAGCGCGCGCTCCATGACCTGGGTGCTGGACATGTCCAGGTGGTTGGTCGGCTCGTCCAGCAGCAGCACGGAGGCGCCGGAGAGTAGGCACTGCGCCATGGCGACGCGCGCCTTCTGGCCGCCGGACAGGTTCCCGATCTTCTGCTTGAGGTCCGCCTCGGAGAACTGGAACATCGCCAGGAACCGGTTGACGGACTTCTTCGTGGCACTGAACGCCAGGCTGTCAGGCAGCGCGTTGACTGCGTGGGACACCGTGTCGGCGTCGTCGAGGTCCTCGAGCATCTGGTTGTAGGAGACAAAGCCGGGCCCCTTGGCCCAGGCCACGTCCCCGGAGTCGGCCTGCTCTTCGCCCGTCAGCACCTTCAGGAGCGTGGACTTGCCGCTGCCGTTGGCGCCCAGGACCACGATCCGGTTCCCCCGGCGGATCTCGAAGCTCAGATCGTCGAACAGCAGCTTTTCCCCGTAGGACTTCCCCAGCCCCTCCACCCGGCAGAGGACGTCCTTGACGTGCAGGCCGCCATAGATCTCAGTGACGATCTGGTCGACGGGCCGCGGCGTGCGGGACTTCTTGATCTTGGCCAGCTGGTTCCCCAGCCCGCGGCTGGCCGCCTTGGCCGCTTCGCGGCGGTCGGCGATGCCTTCGGCCTCAAAGGCCAGGAGCTCGGATTCGTGCACAAACTGCTGTTCAAGGGTCTTGAGCCGGAACTGTTTCTGCACGACGTATTCGCCGAAGTTGCCCGGGTATTCGTGCAGGTGGAAGTTCTCCACCTCGATGATCCGGGTGACGACCGCGTCGAGGAATTTCCGGTCGTGCGAGACGATGATCGCGGCGCCCTTGAAGTCCCGGAACCAGCTTTCGAGCCATTCGACGCCGGCGACGTCCAGGAAGTTGGTGGGCTCGTCGAGCAGCAGCACGTCGGGGCCTTCGAGCAGGATCTTGGCCAGGGCCGCGCGGTTGCGCCAGCCGCCGGACAGCTCATCGATCGCGCAGCGGCGGTGGGCCTGGTCGAAGCCCAGGGTGGTGAGGACAGTGTCAATCCGCCGCGGGTAGTCCCAGCCGTCGAGCCGCTCCATGTCCTCGAAGAGCTCGGCCTGGCGGCTGATGAGCCGGTCGAGTTCGGCGTCCGCGGGACCGGCTGCGATGGACGCGTCGATGGCGGCCAGTTCGGCCTCCACCGCCTTGATGCCGGAAAACAGCGCATCGAGCACTTCGAGAATCG
The DNA here is from genome assembly GCF_000427315.1 of Arthrobacter sp. TB 26. Lineage (GTDB taxonomy): Bacteria > Actinomycetota > Actinomycetes > Actinomycetales > Micrococcaceae > Arthrobacter. The sequence goes on along the minus strand of NZ_AUPJ01000521.1, from coordinate 6,696 downwards.
TGGCGTCCCCGTTGAGTTCCGAGAACTGGGAGAAGTAGCCCACCTTGGTGCCCGGTTCGAGGGTGACGGTCCCGGTATCCGGCGTGACCTGGTCGAGGACCAGTTTGAGGATGGTCGTCTTGCCGGAGCCGTTCTTGCCGATCAGGCCCACCCGGTCGCCGGCCTCGAGGCGGAAGAACGCTTCCCGCAGAATCTGGGTGTTGTCGAAGCGCACGCTGACGTCGTGCAGCCGGATCAGGCTCATGGGTGTTTCTCTTTCAGGGAAGGGTTCGGAACGGCAACTGCGCGGGGCGCAGTGTGCACTAACGGACTGCGAGCCGCCACAGGGAAGTGACTTCGGCCGAGCGGGCGCGGAACAGAGGATCGCTGCGGTCGGCTGCCTTCGGATGGGTCGGCTTGGTGTCGAACCGTTCCAGCACCTTCAGCCCGGCCGCCTCGACGACGTCCAGGAGCTCGGCACGGGACCGCAGCCCCAGGTGCTCGGCCAGGTCGGAGAGGACGAGCCACCCCTCACCGCCGGGCTCCAGATGGTCGGCGAGTTCGTCCAGGAACCGGAACAGCATCCGGCTGCCGGGATCGTAGACGGCATTATCCAGGGATGAATGCGGGGTGGCCGGAATCCACGGCGGGTTGCAGACAATGAGCGGTGCACGGCCGGGCGGGAACATGTCGGCCAGGACCGCTTCCGCCCGGTCCTGGACCCCCAGGTTCCGGAAATTCTCGCCGGCGCAGGCAATCGCGCGGGGTTCATTGTCCGTCGCCACGACGCGCTGGACGCCGCGGCGGGCGAGAACGGCAGCGAGCACCCCGGTGCCGGTTCCGACGTCGAACGCCAGCGTGTCGGATGGCAGCGGTGCGGCGGCCACCAAGTCAACATATTCACTCCGGGTGGGGAAGAACGTGCCGTAGTGCGGATGGATGCGGTCCTGCAGTGCCTCGACGTAGACGCCGTTCCGCCGCCACTCGTGGGCGCCGATTGCCCCGACAAGCTCATGGAGCGAGACGACGGAAGGTTCGCTGATTTCCCCGTACGCCGCTTCGGCGGCCGCCTGGATGTCCGGTGATCGCCGCAGGGGCACTACCGGGCCCGGATCAACCGGAATCAGCAGCAGGCCGAGGATGCGCGCCCGGTGCGAGCGGGACTGGCGATGGCGATAGAACTCATCGGCCGGCGTATCAGCCGCCTTCTTTTTCCCGGCGCCCACCCGCCGATCCATGGCGTTGAGGATCTGCCGTGCATTGTGGAAGTCACCGTGCCAGAGCATCGCGATGCCCTGCGACGCCATCCGGTTCGCCTCATCGGCTGTCAGGGAATCGGTGACCACCTCGATGCGCGCGGGCGCGGGTCTTCCGTTGGCCGAGCGCCATCGAGCCGTCTTGCTGTGGCCAGCTTCGGTCCAGGCGACGACGGCCGTGTCATCCAGCGCGGCTGCCTGCGGGGGCTTGCGGGCCGGCGTCGGGGTTGCCAGCGGACGGCCAGGCACGGCGGTAGTGATAAGAGTTCCAATCCCAGAGTCCGAGGGGAGGATCGGAGACTGACGTTTGCGGCGGGACTCCGTGACACCCTGGGGTTTGGTCCAGGGTTTGGACGGTCGTCCGGTCACGAAACGCGCTTGAAATGGCGGATAGTGCCATTCGACGTACCTTCTCAGGATACAGGCGGGTGCCGGCAGCCATCCGCCATCGGGCCCGGGCCACCGCTTTCGGGGCCCGGACACGCTGTCACTGCGGAATGCGGTTGCGCACAATCTCACTGACGGCCTTGCCGTCAAAGCGTCCGGCGACCTTGGCGGTTACCGGCTTCATTACCGCGCCCAGCTGGCGCATGGTCAGCTGGGATCCGTCGGCTGTGAGGGAACCGATGACCTCGTCGACGATTGCCTCCACTTCGGCTGCGGTGAGTGCCTTCGGCAGGTACGCCTCGATGATTTCGGCTTCAGCGATCTCCGCTGCGGCCCGCTCGGGCTCCCCCGCCTCGGTGTAGATACGGGCGGTATCGCGGCGTTTCGCGGCTTCCTTTTGCAGCAGGGACGTCACTTGGGCGTCATCCAGCACGATCGGGGTTTTGCCGGACTTCTCGCGGGTTTCGATTTCGCCCAGGACGTTGCGCACCGTGGTGAGCGCGACCTTGTTGCGGTCCTTCATGTGGCCGACGACGTCGGCGTGCAGGCGTTCTTTCAGGGTGGTCATGATTCTCCTCGTCTCACTGGACAGGATATCGGGCTGCGGCCATGTTGCATGGCGGCAAGGAGGCCTCACCCACAGGAACATGCGGCCCGGGTGCGATCTCGCACGTGCTCAGGAACGGATGCGGTGCACCCGGACCGTAACGCCGGCCATGGTCCCCGCCAGTCCCAGCGGGACGGCGGACAGCGCACCGAAGTGCGGCAGGAGGCTTCCGCCGGCTACAAGATTGAGCCCGCCGATGACTACGCCCGGAGCCGCGACCATAACGGTGACCCACAACGGATCGCCCCGGTACCGCGACCAGCCGGCGGCGCCCAGGCCCAGAATGGCTCCGGCCAGGATGAGCGTGCTACCCAGCCGGTCCCGTTCAAAGGCGTTGGTGGCCGTCCCGATGTAGAGCGTTTGGCCCAGCCCCAGGCAGAGCAGGACGATTCCCGCGGCTGCGGCGCCGCCCCATGCCGTCAGGGCCACGACGGACGATCCTTTCATGAGGCTCCTGCATCTTCTTGGTGAACTGGAACGTTGCAGGCAGCGCCCTTGTTGGGCGTCAGGGTGACGGGCCGCCACGGCCTTGTCCGATTCCCGTCGTCCAAGATGTCCCCCAGCGGCCGGGCGGCCAGGGTTGCGGTCCCAATTGCTGTGCGTTCACTGCCTGTTTCAGGGCTGGACGCCTTTGTCTCGTACCGTCTCGAGAGGCCAGCGGCCGGCGTTGAGGCCGTATCAATGATGAAGAGAGGTCGCGATGACGACAAGTATCCACCAGCCCAAACTCAGCAGGCGAGCGGCGTTGGCTGCAGCCGGAGCGCTTGGGGCCTTGGGAATCACGGCGTCTACGGGAGCCGCGAGCGTGGCAGCACCAGGCGCGAAGGCACCAAAGCCGACCCTTATCTTTCGCCCAGACGGCGCATTCAAAATCGTTCAGTTCAACGACACCCAAGACGACGAGCAGACGGACCGCCGCACAATCGAACTCATGGACCGGACCCTTGATACGGAAAAGCCGGACTTTGTGGTCATCAACGGAGATGTCATCAATGGAGGATGCGACTCAGAGCTGGAGGTCAAACAAGCGCTCAACCACGTGGTCCAGCCCATGGAACGCCGGCAGATCCCATGGGCCGTAACCTTCGGCAATCACGACGAAGACTCGGTGCAGCGAACCGGAATGACCGAAGCCAAAATGCTGAAGTTCCTGCAGACCTACGAGTTCAACATGAACGCCGACTCCACGCCCGGACTCACCGGTACCTCCAACTCGCAACTTCTCGTTCAATCCTCCAGGTCAAAAGCTCCGGCCTTTGGTCTTTGGCTCATCGACACCGGCCGATATGCCCCCGACAGCATCGACGGGCAGGACTTCGAGGGCTACCCGGACTGGGACTGGGTGCGCATGGACCAGGTCACCTGGTACCGGAATCAGTCAATCGCAGCAGAACAAAAGTACGGAAAGAAGATCCCTTCCCTCATGTGGGGCCATATCGCGCTTCACGAGCACCGCAATATGTGGTTCGGCAGCCTCGACTCGCGAACAGAGGCGGATCACGCGCGGGCGGTCAAGAGACACAGCATAGTAGGCGAACGGAACGAGGACGAGTGCCCCGGACCCTTCAACTCCGGACTCTTCAATGCCTTCCTGGAACGAGGGGATGTGGCCGGTTACTTCGTGGGACACGATCACGTCAACACTTATGTAGGCAACTACTACGGTGTTCAGCTCGGCTACGCACCCGGAACCGGATTCGGAGCCTACGGACTGCCCGGCCCTGATCGTAACCGTCTGCGCGGTGCGCGTGTCTTCGAACTGGACGAGAATTACCCCGGAATCTACAAGGACACCCGGCTCGTATTCGCCAAGGATCTCGGCATTGACCTTGCCGCCAATGACCAGCCCATAGTTCCGCTCCCGCTGAATCCGCCGCAGCGCTAACGAGGGCTCGGCGACGGGCCGGGAGCGAACGAAGCGTCTAATGGAGCCGGAATGGTGCGCTTCCCATCTCCCAGGACTAAACGCGTAGGGGCTCAGCCAGTTTGATGGGCTGAGCCCCGTCACTCCTCGCCGGCACCGTCACCAAGACAGCACCAGCCCGCTCAGAGGCCGCTGCGCCCCGCCCACAGCCCATGCAGCAGCGGAACCACGGACGCGATCATCAGCACGCTGCCGAGCACCATGTCGTCCGCCCGGACCACGGAGCCTGCGATGAGCAGGGCGCCGAATATCAGTGCCGATGCCGATCGCTGCGCCGTGCGGTCAAGCCGGCCAACCTGTCGCTCGAGGCGCGGATTGGTCACCGACAACGAACCGTCCTCGATTCGGGTGAGAAGCCCATCCAGGCGTTTCGGCAGGCCCAGGGCCAGCCCGGCGGCATCGAGCGCCTGCTGGGCCACGTCCTGTACGATGTTGCCCCGCTCGTCGCGCAGCAATTGCGCCGCGTAGGGTTCGACCGAGTCCCAGAGATTGAACCGGGCGTCCAGCGAGCTGCACACACCCGACGTCAGTGACATCGCCCGGATGAGGAGCAGGAAGTTCTCCGGCAACTGGAACGGCAGCGAGCGAACCACGTCACCGAACTCCACCGCAAAATCACGGAACTCCCGCGGGTCCACCTCGCGAAGCTCGGCGAAGCCCATCCCGCCAAACCGGGCGAAGAGGTGAGTCATCGCCCGTTCAAGCTCGACCGTGTCGGCCGAGGGCACCAACACGCCCACGTCGCTGATCGCCGTCATCAACCCCTTACCGTCACGCGAAGCGGCCGCGATGAGCAGCTTCCGCAGGCCGCTTCGCGTACTCGCCGGAACCTCGCCCATCATGCCGAAATCGATGAACGTCAGTTGCCATGGGCGCCCTGTGGATGAATCGGATACCGGAGTGACGAAGATATTGCCCGGGTGCGGATCGGCGTGAAAAAAGCCGCTCGTGAACATCTGGTCGAACATGATGGACGCGAAAACCGGGGCAACCTGGGCCGGATCGATGCCGGCTGCGAGAAGCGCCTCCGCGTCCGTGATCTTGATCGCCGTGACATCTTCGAGGGTGAGCACGCGGCGGGTGCTCCGCTCCCATACGACGTCCGGCACACCCACCCGGTCGTCGTCGGCGAAATCAGCGGCGAACCGCCCCGAATTCGCCGCCTCATGCAGGTAGTCGATCTCCTCAAGACTGGTCTGCGCAAACTCTTCGACCAGGGCGGGCATGTTGGCACGGTCGGACACCAGGCGCACGTGGCTGAGCCAGCCGCCCACCTTGCGCAGCGCCGCCAGGTCGACGTCGACAATGGCGTCGATGCCGGGCCGCTGTACCTTCAGCACCACTCTGTCGAGCCCGGTGTCGGCGGCATCGCCCGGTCGAAGCCTCGCCCGGTGCGCCTGCCCGAGGGATGCTGCTGCGATGGGCGTCTCTTCGACCGAGGCGAACAACTCATCCAGCGGCGCACCCAGCTCTTCCTCCGCAAGGGTTCGGATCGCGGAGAACGAAACCGGGGGCACTTCGTCCTGCAGTCCCTCAAGTTCCTTGGTGATCTCGGGCGGAAGCACGTCGAGCCTGGAGGACAGGAACTGGCCGACTTTGATCATGAGACCGCCGAGTTCCACCGCGAGATTATGGAAGCGCTGCGCGAAGCGCTGCATCCTCTTCGCCCTGGTGCGCTCGGCAATCCTGACCAGCCCGACGCGAGGGAGGAACAACTCAAACCACCAGGTCACCGCGAGATGCCACGCGGCGAAGCGCAGGATGCGACGGTAACGGGCACGGGTGTCCCCGGCGCCGGGTACCGGATCTGCCCGGTCCCGACGAACCGATGTCACCCCCGTCAGTCCCGGGCGAGGATCGAGTACAGCCGGCGACGTGCGTCCTCGAGCACCGACACGGCCTCCTGCACCTGTTCCCGCGTGCCGGTGCGGCCCACCTGGGACGCGGCCTGCGCGAGCTCGACGCCCGCCTTGGGCAGCGCCCCGAACCCGGTGCCTGACGCCGGACCCTGTGACTCCCATGGCGCGGACGTGTCGGCGCCCGCAACATCCTCCCGGCCTGCTTCCGTCAGCGAGTAGATCTTGCGGCCGTTGGATTCCTCGGCACTGATGAACCCCTCATCGGCCAGCAGCTGCAGCGTGGGGTAGACAGAGCCGGCGCTGGGCTTCCAGCTGCCACCGCTGCGCTCCTCGATTTCACGGATGATCTGGTAGCCATGCATGGGCCGCTCCGCGAGCAGTGCCAGCACCGCCGACCGTACCTCGCCCCGACCCGCGCGGGTGCCCGAGCGCTTCTCAAACCTTGAGCGCAACTCCTCAACGGCCTGCCACATGCCGTCGACGTTGTTACCGCGGAATCCGCCTGCCGGGTGTGAATTACGCATCATGCACTCCTCTGTGAATCGCGAACGATATACAACGATACCCAACGATACATCGCGATATTCGCAGGAGCCAAGTGGGTCATGGGAACAGCCTGCGGACCGCGCAGGCGTTTGGCTCCTCATGGTTCCCGTAACTGGGGGCGGCCAGCGTAGCCGGCAG
>NZ_AUPJ01000520.1 GCF_000427315.1 Arthrobacter sp. TB 26 | reverse complement strand
GCCGTTGTCAGGCTCGCTGGGCGCCCGGCTGGCCGTTCCGGACCACGAAGGAAGCATCGACGACGGCCGGTGAAGTGGTGTCTGCGGCCGACGCCACCACGAGGTAGTCGCTGCGGAACTCTTCCGGGGTCACGGTGCAGCGGGTCCAGCCACGCTTGTCCGGGTTGATGTAGTGGGTATGCGGGTTCGTTGGCAGCGCATTCTTGATGGCCTGGGCCCAGCCGCAACCGGAGCTGATTGAGGTTCCGACAAACTCTGTGGTGACGACCTTCGAGCCCGGGTCCGCGTGGTCGAGCAGGACATCGTTGACGAAGGCAGCGTGCCAGTCGCCGCTCAGGATCACGGGGTTGGCCGGGTTCTGCTGGTTGATGAAGTTGGTGAGGCGGTTGCGCGAGACGACGTAGCCGTCCCACTGGTCGTGGTTGACCGAAAGGATCTCGGACGGGTCATAGTCGTACTGGGCCATCATTGTCTGCTGGGCGATGACGTTCCACCGGGCGGACGAAGATGCGAGCCCCTGGAAGAGCCACTGTTCCTGCGCATCACCCATGAGAGTGCGTGAAGGGTCGTACACATCGGGGTGCTGCGGGCCGCCCGGGAAGTTCTCGGTCAGCTGGTCCGACCGGTACTGGCGCGTGTCCAGTACGTGAAACCTTGCCAGGTTTCCGTAGTCCAGTCCTCGGTACAGGAGCATGTCCGGGCCTGTGGGCCGTTGCGGGCGGCGAAGCGGAAGGTGCTCGTAGTAGGCCTGGAAGGCGTTGGCCCGCAACTGGAGGAAACGCTGTGGTTCGTTGGACGCCTCGTTGTCGGGCTGGGACACACCATTAGCCCAGTTGTTCTCGACTTCGTGGTCATCAAAGGTCACGACGAAGGGGAACCTCGCGTGCGCGGCCTGCAGGTCGGGCGAGCTCTTGTACTTGGCGTGGTTGTTGCGGAAGTCGGCCAGCGTCTCGTGATTTTTGCCTTCATAGGTGTAGTCCCCCACGTGCACGACAAGGTCGAGGTCCTCCTGCGCCATGGTGCGGTAGGCGGCGTAGCGGCCGCCGGCCCACGATTGGCACGAGGCCAATGCGAAGGTGATCCGGCCCGGATCCGCCCCGGCCGCCGGTGCCGTGCGGGTGTGCCCTACCGGGCTTTCCTCACTGCCGACGCGGAAGCGGAACCAGTAGTCCGCAGACGGGCGCAGCCCTTCGACCTCAGCGTGCACGGAGTGGGCCAGTTCGGGGGTGGCGCTCTCACTGCCTGCCTTGACAACAGTGCGGAATTCCGGGTCTTCGGCAACCTGCCAGTTCACCTGAACCTTATACGGGGGCATGCCGCCCAGCCCGTCTGCTGCCTGGGGCTCGGGTGCCAGGCGGGTCCACAACACTATGCCGTCAGGGGTTGGGTCACCCGACGCGACTCCCAGAGTGAAAGGGTTCTGCGGAAAGCGCGGTTCAGCCCAAGCGGGGGCTGTAGACCAGCCGTAGATGGCTGCGGTCGCAGCCGCGCCCCCGGACAGGGCGAGGAAACGTCGGCGGGACGTGGCAAAGGAACGGGACATGATGTCTCCTGAGGTGTTGGCTGATGTCCAACCCATTCAGCCAGTGGGACCTGAGGGGACTGTGAACCCGTGGTGAACGCACTACGAACCTTGCCGGGAGCCTGGGCAGGGCCCGCTCGGAACCGGTTTGCCACACGAAGAGCCCGGTGGTCCGGAAACCCCTGCGAATTGTGGAGCTAAGGAGATTCGAACTCCTGACCTCTTCGATGCGAACGAAGCGCTCTACCAACTGAGCTATAGCCCCGAAGCAACGCCGGTCCCGAAGGAACGGCGTTGCCGGTGTCCCTAGGCTACAAACTATCGGCGTTCATTGCCAGCCAGCCACTGAAAGTCTCACCGGCGTGGCGTTCTTCCGGCACCAGGTTCAGGCCCGCGCGCAGGTAATTTCCCATCGCCCCGGGCAGCGGGATGTTCACCAGGCGTCCACGGGAACCGGTGGCCGCCTTCCATTGCCGGGCGAGCTCCCCCATGTCCTGAACCTCGGGGCCGCCGATGGTCCTGACGCTGTGCCGGAGGCCTGACGCCGGGGCCAGCGCCTCCTCGAGCAGCGCACCCGCGACGTCGGCGGGGGCGATCGGCTGGAACCGGGCGCCCTTGACCACCGGGATGATCCGCAGTTTCGAACCCGATGCGAAGGTCGTCGCGAGGAGGGTGTGGAACTGCGTCGCCCTGAGCGCGACGGTCTCCAGTCCGGACCGCTCGTAGACCAGTTCTTTGGCTGCCTTCGAGGCGTAGTAATGGAAGCTGCTCCGGTCGCAATTGACGATGGAGAGCACAACGGCCTTGGCCACGCCGGCGTCCTGGGCGGCGGCGAGCAGCCGGGCGCCGCCGTCGGCGAAGTTCTTCAGGGCCTTCCCGGAGCGCCCTTCCAGGCAGTCGATCACGACGGCGGCGCCGGCCATCGCCG
>NZ_AUPJ01000519.1 GCF_000427315.1 Arthrobacter sp. TB 26 | reverse complement strand
CGGGGAAGTACTCCACGCCGTCGGTCCGGGCCGCTGCCCCGGGGGGAGGCGGATTCCTGCAGAGGACTGCGACCCCGTGGCCGCCCGCGACAGCCTGTCGCACCACTTCACGGCCCACCTGGCCGGTTCCCCCGGCAACGCAAATTCGTGTCATGCCCTGAGGCTACCGGTCCGCGTCGGGTTCGTGCCCGCCCGGGGCTTGAAAGAAGTAGCTCAGGCCCGGCGTCGCTGCAGGACATCGTCCAGGTTGCTCAGGGCACTCTGCGCCTTGCCGAGGGGTTTCGGCTCGGCGTCCGCGCCGGGGCTGACGGCTGGCGCCTGCGGGAGGCCCTGCTTGAGCGACGGCTTTCCGACGGCCTTCGGGGCTTCCGGAAGGTCGAGCGGCTCGGGGGCGGCCCGCTCGGCCTTCGGCGCCTCCACGTAGGTGGGTTTGGGGACCTCCACCGGTTCCCAACTGGATCCTTCAGCGGCCTGGGGATCAGCGGCGCGGCGGACGGACGTGTCGCCCGAGGCGGCGGCTTCCGCCAGGGCCGCCTCGCGGAGTTCCTGGGCGGTCAGGGGCTTGGGCGCCGGTTTGCGTTCTGCGGCGCCGGCCTGGGCGTCAAAGAGCGGACTCTCGGCCCGTTCTCGGGGCTCCCCCG
>NZ_AUPJ01000518.1:1670-3066 GCF_000427315.1 Arthrobacter sp. TB 26 | reverse complement strand
GCCCCGGCCCCGGCACCGGCACCCTCCCCGGGCGGCTCCAACCAGACCGCGATCTCCGTGGCGCTCGGCAAGGTCGGCTCGCCCTACTTCTACCAGTACGGCGGAACGGGGGCGTTCGGATTCGACTGCTCCGGCCTGGTGCAGAATGCGTTTGCCGCGGCCGGAAAGTACCTGCCGCGCACCGCATCCCAGCAGTTCGCCCAGGCGCCCGTGCATGTTCCGCTCGCCCAGGCCCGGGCCGGGGACTTGCTGGTCTGGGGTTCGGCCCCGGGTTTCTACCACGTGGCGATCTACCTCGGAGGCGGCCGTGTGGTCCAGGCGCTGAACGAGGACGCCGGGATCACCGTGACGGACCTTGCGTCCATGTCCGGCATGCAGCTCTACCCTGTCGCCGCCCGGTACTGAACCTGCCCGATCCGCCGTCGCGGGATACCCGGGCACCCGGTGACCTAGGAGAGCACGTCCTTTGTGATGAACCTGCCGTAGGCGAGCGCACCGAAGACGGCGACGTAGCCGCCCTGCAGCAGCGAGTTCGTGAGGAAGGACTCCCAGGCAACGGGCTGGCGCAGCAGGTCCGCGAAGTCCAGCCAGTAGTGACTGAACAGCCATGGGTGCAGCCACTCCAGCTGCGGCAGCGCGTCGAGGACCTGCGAGACCACCGAGAGCACCACCGTGGACGCCATTGCACCTACGGGCACGTCCGTGAGCGTTGACATAAAGAGTCCGATCGCCGAAAGGCCCATCAGCGAGACGGCAAGATAGGCGGCAATCAGCAGCAGCCGCAGCAGCGCCTCTGCCGGTTCGATCGAGTCCCCGGAAAGCAGCGAGACGGGCCCCACCGGGAAGAGCGACGCACCGATCGCGGCCCCCACCAGCGCCACCACCAGCGGCGCAGCGACCGCGAAGACCACCGCCCCCGCGTACTTCACGAGCAGCAGCCGGACCCGGCCGGCGGGCGCCACCAGCAGGTACCGCAGGGTTCCCAATCCGGCCTCGCCAGCCACAGTATCCCCCGCCACCACCCCGACGGTCAGCGGCAGGAACAGCGGCACCGATACGAGCATGGCGGTCACCCCGACGAACAGGCCGTTTTGGGAAATCCGGTCCAGGAACGCCGGGCCCCGGCCCGCCGGCACCGCGGAGGACACCCGGACCGCCACGGCAATCAGAATCGGAATGGCCGCCAGCGCACACAGCATGGCCCAGGTACGGCGGCGGCGGAAGAGCACCCCGAGTTCGGACGCGAGCAGGCCGCGCCCCCCTGTGCCCCGCCGGGTTATAGATCCGGCGGCGCCGGATTCCTTACTGGACAACGTCAAACCCCTCCCCCGTCAGCGCCACGAAGCGTTCCTCGAGGCTGACCTGTTCAGTGGCGAAGCCCCGGACCCGGACCCCG
>NZ_AUPJ01000518.1:0-1661 GCF_000427315.1 Arthrobacter sp. TB 26 | reverse complement strand
CCGCCACCAGGGCGGCCACCACCGCCTCCGGCGCCACGGCCCCGTTGCCCGCTCCGGCGGGAAGTGGCGCATAGAGCACCGCGCCTGCACCGCCGAAGGGTGCGCCGCTGGAGGCTGTGCTGCCGAAACCGGCATGGCCGGACGCCCCGGCGTCGGTCGGGACGTCCACGGCGGGGCTCAGGCCCAGCCGGGCGAGCACCTCGGCCGCGGCCCCCGCGTCGGGCGTCAGGACCCGGATCCTCGCCTGCCCGTCCTGGCGCAGTTCCGCGAGGGTCCCCTGCGCCACCAGCCGGCCTGCACTCATGACGGCCGCGTGTGTGCAGATCTGTTCCACTTCGGCCAGCAGGTGGCTGGAGACAAACACGGTGGCGCCGTCGGCCGCGAGCGAGCGCACCAGGCTGCGGACCTCACGGGTGCCCTGTGGGTCCAGCCCGTTGGTGGGTTCGTCCAGGATCAGGAGTTCGCGGGGTGCCAGCAGGGCGTTGGCGATGCCGAGCCGCTGCTTCATGCCCAAGGAATAGGCCCGGACCTTTTTATCCGCGGCGTGCGTCAGCCCCACCCGCTCAAGCGCCGACTGGACGCGGGCATTCCTGGTGGCGGCGGGAACGTGCGGGTCGGCGGCGTCGAAGCGGTGCAGGTTGGCCGCGCCGGAGAGGAAGGGGTAGAACGCGGGTCCCTCCACCAGGGCTCCCACGCGGGGCAGCACCCCGTGCAGCTGCGCCGGCATCTCCTGGCCGAGGAGCCTGACGGAGCCGGACGTGGCCGCGGCGAGCCCAAGCATCAGCCGGATCGTGGTGGTCTTGCCTGAGCCGTTGGGACCGAGGAAGCCGAAGACCGAGCCCCTGGGGACGGCCAGATCGACGCCGTCGACGGCCAGTTGGTGGCCAAAGCGCTTGCTGAGACCGGTGGTCTCGATGCTCAGTTCCGTCGCCGGCGCGGCGGCGGTCACGCGTTGGTCACCGGGTTATTTACCGAGCGCGGCGGCGGCCTGCAGCCGCTCCAACGGGACGGCCCCGGCGAAGATCCGTCCGTCGTCGAGGATCAGCACATTCACGAGCGACGTCGACACAAGGCGTCCGCCCGGGACGGTGACGGCAGCCTGCTCCAGCAGCGCGCCGGCGCCGGACCGGGATCCGTCGGGGAGCGGGGCCCCTGGCTGTAGCGGGTTGGCCGTCGCGGGGGCGGGTGTTCCGTTCCTGGCCGGCAGCGCCAGTGCTCCCGCCGGGAACTCAAGCACCGATTCCCAGCCTGTACCCGTGACGGTGGGCTTCTTCCCAGCCTTCGCCTTGGCGGCATCCGACGGCGGCTTGGCGGCGTCGGCGCTGTGGTCCGGCAGCGGAATTTCCTTCACGGTGGCCCCGGCCGGCGGGGTGAAATTGAAGATGGAGGAGTCCGGAGCCTCAAGCTTGAGGCTCGTGAAGGCGACGCTGAAGGCCGGTTCGGACTGTCCCCGCGCTTTCAGTTCGACGCCGAGCGGAAGTCCCGTTTCGCCGTCGACCGCTATGGCGATGGAGTCCACCAGGGTGACGTCGGACTTAGGCGTGAGGACGAGGTTGTAGGCTGCCCGTCCGGCCACCTGGACATCAGGGCCGACTGTCACGTCCGTGCCCGCATCGAGTTTGGCGAGCAGCTTGCCCGCCAGGTCCTCGGGGGTCGCCACG
>NZ_AUPJ01000517.1:6372-9059 GCF_000427315.1 Arthrobacter sp. TB 26 | reverse complement strand
CGGCGGGAAGCTGGGCATGGGCGGCCGTGTTGTCCTTGGAGTTGTAGAACCACAGCTCATTGCCATGCCGGACGGCATCCCTCTCCGCCATCCTGTCCATAACCTGCACCCGGGCGTTCCCGGGCCCGTCAAGGTAGACGCGGGCCGTGTGGGGTCCTGTCAGCAGTTCGAGCCAGGCCGTTTCCGGTGACCCCGCACCGGGCCCCGACGTCGGAAGTTCCGGCAGGCCGATCCCGGAGCTCTGTTCCAGGGTCCCGGACAGGGATTTTTCGCCGTGCTGGGCGATCAGGAGCAGCACCTGCTCCGGGGTCTTCTCCGGCAGCGGGTCTCCGGCATTTGCGGGCAGGGACCCGGACAGGACGCCGGCCGCGATCACGGCAGGCACCGCAACAGCGGGCATCCAACGCAGCCATTTGCGCGTCATTGCGACCGCGCTCCAATCTTGCAGCTCATGATTCAACAGTACGCCCGGGAGTGGCCCGATTCACCCTTTCCCCGGCAGATTGGTCCGGCCGGGCCGCCGCCGTGGCCGGGGCCCGGGGGCGCGCTCAGGTCAGCACATTCAGCGTCAGCTCGACCGCCCCGAGCAGGAGCGCGAGGACCGAGGTCCCGAGTCCGGCGACGAGCAACAGCCCCGGGTGCGCCAGACCGACGACGACCCGTCTGAGCCGTGGCCGTCCCCGCAGGAATTTCTTGGGCAGCAGGGGCGACGCAGGGTCCTGCTTCCAGCCGCGGAGGCGCCGCAGGAACCACGCGCAGCGGATGATGAAAGCCAGCCAGAGCACGGACACCACAAGGGGGACCGCGGCCAGCAGGAGGTTGAACCCCACGGCTGTGACCTCCCGCTCGGAAGCGCCGACGAGGGACTGGATAGTGGTGGAAATCGAGGCGCTCATGACCACGGAGACACCCCACACGAGGAACGCCGCCGTGAGGGCGAGGAAACGGACGAAGAAGTGTCCCAGCACGGAGTCTTTCCGCCGTTTGAGATGCCGTCTGGGAGTGGCCTGCAGCAGTGCGACGGCCGCCAGGAGGGTGGGCAGCGCGGCCATCCCGACCATCACGTACCAGGCCCAGCCTGCGAAGTCGAAGGCGTCGTCCGCGACGATCAGGGCCGCCCAGAATCCTGTCCAGGCCCAGCCGGCGGTGAGCGGGCGGCGGACCAGCCAGCCGGGAAGCCAGGGATCGTCGACGCCGGGCTTCGGCACCGGTTGCTCTGCCGGCTGGTCAAGCCCGGTCACGGCGTCGCCCGCCGCCGGCTGCGGGGCACCCTCCACGTCGCTCATGAGGCCACTGTAGCTAGGCGTCCCCGGGCGGGGCGCCCGTCGCGACTGTGCCCGCGGCGCCGTCGACCGTGATGACCTGCCCGGTGACAATCCGGGAGGTGGCGTCCGGGACCCCGACCACTGCGGGAATCCCGTACTCCCGGGCGACCACCGCGCCGTGCGAGTTGGGGCCGCCCATTTCCATCACCAGCCCGCCGGCGGTCAGGAACAGCGGCGTCCAGCCCGGGTCCGTGGATGGCGCCACGAGGATCTCGCCGGGCTCCAGGTGCGCCTCCTGCGGCTCCAGGATGACGCGGGCGGCGGCGGTGACGGTGCCGGCCGATGCCGGGGTGCCTGTCAGGACGCCCGGGGCTCCGGCACCGGCCCCGGCCGCGCCGGCCTGCACCGCCTCCGGTTCCGTCCCGTCCGAGAGGAGTACCCGCGGGATGTGCCGGCGGCCCAGTTCCTGGACGTAGGCCTCGCGGCGCTGCGCCACGACGGTGTGCAGCGGCCTCCCGGAGAGGCCGTCGCGGGCCTCGACCAGATCGAGGAAGAAGATGTCGTCCGCTTCCGTGATGCGGCCGGCCACGGCCAGGTCCGTCCCGATGGCCTGGAGCTGCCGGCGCACCGCGGCGAGGGCCTCGACGATGTGGTACTTCGGCAGTTCCCGCAGCCCGGCGAACATCCGGGTGCGTTCCAGAGCCGCCCGCACCAGCGCGCCGCGCAACCTGCTCCGCTCCCCCGCGGCGGCGGACAGCCGCTCCACCTGGGACTCGGCGTCCCGCGCCGCCTTGCTGAACTGCCGGTCCGGCGCCTGGCCGGGATCGTCCAGGCGCAGGTAGTTGGCCAGGACCCCGAGGATATGGGCCGGGTCGTCGGACCAGCGGGGCATCCCCACGTCAATCTCGGCCACCGCCCGGTGCCCGTAATGCGCCAGGAAACTGGCGAGCCCGGACTGCACGACGACGGGCAGCCCGCGGGCCCGGTAGTGGCGGACGAGTTCCGGCACCCCTGCGTTATCGAACGCAGCGCCGTCGAACACCGCTGCGGATGCGGCGTCGGCCCGGATGGCGGAAGCGAGCTGCCAGAGTGCCAGGTCCATTTCGGTAGTGACGTTGTTGGGAAGTCCCCGCAGGACCGGCTGCAGCGAACCCGGTCCGGCGACGGGTCCCAGCAGCCTCCCGGCGGCCGCCAGCAGGGCAAAGCCCAGGGCCGGCAGCGGCAGGATATTGGGCACCACCGGGAAGAGCTCCTGTCCCAGGATGCGCTCGACGTGGTCCAGCCGCTGCACCGCGGTGGACCCGGCCGGGACTACCAGGGCGGCCCGGAACCGTTCGCCGAACCGTTCAGCCCGGCGCAGCGCGGCCTCCGGCCGGAACAGGGCGCGGAGCAGCAATTCCGGGACCCTGGCCCGGGCCGCCA
>NZ_AUPJ01000517.1:0-6362 GCF_000427315.1 Arthrobacter sp. TB 26 | reverse complement strand
CCCGCCACGGGGACCGGCTGGTGACGGAAAACCGGGCGTCCTCGAACAGTCCGCGCAGCACCGCCGCGGAGCGGGCCTCCATCACGTCGAACACGCGCGGCACGATGGCCCGTCCAACGGCGCTGCGGACCACCGGGGTCAGGTCGAAGAAGAGGCGCTGGCCGGCCTGGACATACGGCGGCGGACCGTCGTGGGGCACGGGGACCTCGAAATGCGCCGCGCGGGCCACTGACGAGGCAATCAGCCGGAAGGCCGCCAGCCCCATCGGCGTCAGCGGGCGGGTCAGGCCCTGGGCCAGGCTGAAACAGAGGTAGACGCGGGTCCCTTCCGGGACCATCTGCCGCTCCGGCGGCGGGTAGAGGGTGGTAATGGGCCGCGACTGCGTCAGCCACGCGGCTCCGCCGCCGTCGATGGCCCATTCGAGGTCCTGCGGCGCGCCGAAGTGCACTGCCGCGCGGCGGCCGAGGAGCTCCAGCGACAGGAGCTGGGCATCGTCCAGACACGGCAGCGACCCGGCGCCGGGCTGGTCGATCCGTTCAGTTCCCCCGCCCGGCAGCGGCCGGACCGCCAGCGCTTTGCTCCCGATCCGGCGCTCGAGGATTCTTCGGGTGGCGCTGTCGACCACAAAGTGGTCCGGGTTGACGGCCCCGGAGACCACGGCCTCGCCGAGCCCGGGGCTGGCATCGATGACCGCCTCCCGCCGCCGTCCGGTGACCGGGTTGGCGGTGAACAGGACACCTGCCACGGCTGCGTCCACCATCCGCTGGACCACTACGGCGAGCGACACCGCCGAGGGGCTGATCCCGTGGGTGGCGCGGTAGCTTACGGCGCGGTCCGTCCAGAGCGAGGCCCAGCACTGCCGGACCGCCGCCAGGACGGCCTCCACGCCCACGACGTTCAGGTAGGTGTCCTGCTGGCCGGCGAAACTGGCGAACGGCAGGTCCTCGGCGGTAGCGGAGGAGCGGACTGCCACTGGGACGTCAGCTCCCAGCGCCGCATAGGCGTCACGGACGGCCGTGGCGATGTCAGTGGGCACGTCGGTGGCCAGGACGAGGCGGCGGGCGGCGGCGGCCANNCAGCCCGGCCAGCCGCGGCAGGTCATCCGGGGCGGTCTCGGCCAGGTCAGCGTGGACAACGTCGAGGCCGGCCGGCGACGTGGCGCGGCGGTAGGCCTGCGTGGTCAAGCAGAAACCGGCCGGAACCGGCAGCCCTGCCCGGATCAGTTCACCGAGGTTGGCCGCCTTGCCGCCGACGTCGGGAAGCAGTTCCGTGCCGGCCAGCTCCAGTGCGAGCACCAGCCCCGGTTCCCGCCGCGGCCTGCGTGTGCCTGGTCGCTGCCCCATCTGTTGGCCCTCCCCTCAGCACGCAAGTGTGCGGTCCCGGGTCCGGCCGGGGACCCGCTACGAATCCCCGAGAATGGGTCCGAAGTTCACCCGGTCAGCCAGCCGGGGATCCTCCCGGTCCGGGACCACCATGACGGGGCCCTTGGCGTGATGCAGGATCCCGTCGGAGGTCGACCCGAGCAGCATCCCGGCGAAGCCGCCGCGGCCGCGGGTGCCGACGACCACCAGTTCCACCTGCCGGCTGGCTTCGACGAGGATGTCCACGGGTGAGCCATCCACGAGCTGGGTTTCCACCGTGAGGTGCGGAAAGTGGCTCCTGATCCAGGCGGTGCCGGCGTCGAGCTGGGTCCGGATGTCGGCGAAGAGCGCTTCGCGGTCCATCGGCGCGGGCACCCAGGCCAGCGACCCGTTGTACTGCGGGACGGCGCACACCACCCGCAGCGGCGCGGAGAGCCGTTCGGCCTGCGCGGCCGCTTCCAGTACCGCCACGCGGGCCTGTTCGGAGCCGTCGACACCCACCACCACAACGTTTTCGACCGGGACGCGTCCGGACTTCGCCCGCTCCGCGAGGACATGCTTGTCGTCGGTGGTTTCGCCCAGGCGGTCGGCGCAGATCAGGGGCACGGTGACGGTGGGGCACTTGGCGTGCGCGGGGAGGGCGCTGCTGACGGAGCCGAGCAGCCGGCCGACGAAGCCGCCCCGGCCCCGGGTGCCGAAGACCAGCAGTTCAGCGGTTTCGGACATTTCCAGCAGGACGCCGGAGGCATCGCCGTTTTCGACGGAGGCGTCGACGTCGATCGGGTACCCGGCGACCTTGTTCACGGCCTGCTTCAGGATGGCCTCCGCGCCCTCGCGGATCACCGAATCGTCGACCGTGGCGTAACCGCCGTCGAGGCCCGACGCGGCGAAGATCGGAACGGAGTAGGCGGTGACGATGTGCAAGGGGCGGTTGCGGCGCTCGGCTTCGCGGGCGGCCCACACCAGGGCGCACTTGCTGTGGTCTGAACCGTCGACGCCGACCACGATCCCTCGGGGAGCCGCGGACCCGCCGGGGGATTCCCCTGCCGGATCCGGATGCACCTGTTCTCGGCCCATGGGGTCCGCCTCCTCGCGATTCTTGCCTGATGTTGCGGCTATTCTGCCAGACGTGTCCGAGTGCAGCGTCCAACGGCGACGCGCCCGAAGAATCTGCGGCCAGAACCCCTGGTTTTCCCAACTATTCTCGGTTTGCCGGGAACAAGCAAGCGGCCGGAGGGGCGGCCGGTCCGGCGATCGTCACGCAGGTTTTACCCAGTGTTAACGCGGCGTCCGGTGACCCCGGATCAGGGCGGATGAAAGCCCCGGGACCACCCCGAGAGCCCGGAAATCCCGGGATCCGCCAATGTTTCATCTGCTCTATCCAAGGCGGCAAATGTTAGGTAGTCTTCGAGGCGTTGCTGAACCGAGACTCGTGTTTCAGAACGCCGCGCCAGGGGCACTGCGTTCGGAGCGGGCAGCGGAATGCGTCCGGGGCACCAGCCCCGCAACAGGCATCAATCGAGGAAGGACCCTGCAGTGTCGAGCATGCCAATGTCCGCGGAGATCGAACGGACCGCAGCCATTGTGATCGGCACCGGTCTGTCCGGGCTGGCGGTGGCCAGCGAGCTGCAGCGGCGCGGGGTGGACTCCATCATCGTGGACGGGCTCGATCTGTTGGGTGCCGGGCATCCGGCCAATACGTCGTCCCTGCAGCGCTGCGACGCGGCCGACGCCGCCAGCCTGCGGGAACGCAACGAAATCCTCCGGCATCTGCGGAACTACGCCGCCAGCCACAAGTTGGACGTCCGGAACAATATCCGTGCACTGCAGCTGGACCACGTTGACGCCGGCATCACCGGCCCCGGCCAGCAGTGGGCCGTCCGCACGCCGGGCGGCATCCTGCTGGCCGATCACCTCGTCCTGACGCGCTGCGCCCACAGCCAGCTGCGCCGGATGCTCTCCGAGCTTGGTGTGGCCGCGGGGCAAAACCTCATGGCGGCAATGCACGCCCTCGGGATGTACCTCGTGGGGGTGGGCGAACTCATCACGCCGACGCCGAAGGAAGTGCTGCGCCAGGCGAAGGTTGTGGGCCAGGCGATCTCCGCCAAGGTCTACCCCGACGGCTTTCCCGCCGTTCTGCCCGGGGCCTACGCCCTCGCCGCGCCGGCCTGACCGGAAGATTCCGCCCCCTACCCAACGCAACGCGGGGTCACCTACGGCCCATCAGTGGGATCCGGATGGGCGCGGAGTGACCCCGCGTTGCTTCTGGTCAGCTGCCGGAGTCGTTGCCGGAGCCCGGCTTGAGCCGGCTCTTGGCCATCAGGCCCAGGACTACCAGGATGCCGATGGCCGTTCCAACGAAGATCACAATGCTCCAGGGGAACGGCTCCGAGGAGCTGGTCCGCGGCTCCGGCGCCGGCGTGATGCCCGGCTGGGCGGTTCCCATCGTGGGAACCGCAGCAGCCGCCGTCGAGCCTGTCGCCCCGGCGGTGGCGGTAAACGTGAAGGTGCCCTCGATGGGGTGGCCGTCCGAGCTGGCTACACGCCACGCGACCGTGTACAGCCCTGCCGGGGCGCCGGGCTTGAGCTTCTGCGAGGCGACGTTGTCCACGATTTCGACGGCGCCGTCGGCCCAATTGGCCCCGTCCGCATGGTTCACCGCGACCTGGGAACCCAGCGCCAGCGGATTCCTGCTGAACGTGATCGACACCTTCTCCGGCGGCGCCGCCACCGTGGCGCCGGAGGCCGGGCTGGTGGACTCGGCGACGTCGTGGGCCGAGGCCGGAGCAACCGCACCCAGCAGGGCGGCGGCGAAGATCGCGGCGCCCAGCAGGGCAGTCAAGAGCTGTCGGATGAGGCGCATGGGAAAAGCTGCTCCTAGTGTTGGCTTCCTTACAGACTAGGCGAAATCGGCCGGACGCTGCGTTTGCGCCTAATAGGATTCAACTAACCATCCACATCCCCCGGAGGACTAATGCTCAAGCAGGGCTCTGCACTCGACCGGTACTTCAAGATATCCGAGCGGGGGTCGAACTTCTCGCGGGAGATCCGTGGAGGCTTTGCCACGTTCTTTGCGATGAGCTACATCGTGGTGCTGAACCCGCTGATCCTCTCGGGTCCCGATTCCTCCGGCGCCACCCTGGGCTTCCCCGCCGTCGCCGCCGTAACCGCCCTCGTGGCCGGCATCCTGACCATCCTGATGGGGGCGTGGGCCAAGCACCCCTTCGCGCTGGCGACGGGCCTCGGCGTCAACGCCTTCGTCGCCGTTACGGTGGCCACCAACCCCGGGCTGACCTGGCCGGACATGATGGGCCTGGTGGTGCTCTCGGGTGTCACCATGCTGATCCTGGTCCTCACCGGTTTCCGGACCGCCGTGTTCAAGGCGGTCCCGGAAGGGCTGAAGACGGCGATCGTGGTGGGCATCGGCCTGTTCATCGCCCTGATCGGACTGGTCAACGCGGGCTTTGTGCGCCGCATCCCGGATGTTGCCGGGACCACCGTGCCGGTGGGCCTGGGCTTCGACGGCAAGCTCGTGGGGTGGCCCACCCTGGTCTTTGTCTTCGGCCTGATCCTGACCATCGCCCTCGTGGTCCGCAAGGTCAAGGGCGCGATCCTGATCGGCATCGTCGCCTCGACCATCCTGTCCGTGATCCTGGAATTCACCCTGCACATCGGTCCCAGCTTCGACGGCAAGACCTACAACCCGGCAGGCTGGTCCCTTGTGGCCCCAGCGTTCTCCGAATGGGCCGCCCCGGACCTGTCCCTGATCGGCAAGGCCAACCCGTTCGGCGCGTTTGAGCACCTCGGTTTCGTCGCCGCGACCCTGCTGGCGTTCGTGATCCTGCTGAGCATCTTCTTCGATGCCATGGGAACCATGGTGGGCCTGGCCACCGAGGCCGGCACCATCGACAAGGACGGCAACATCCCCAATGTCGACCGGGTGCTGCAGGTGGACGCACTCGGCGCGATCATCGGCGGCGGAGCCTCCGTCTCCTCGAACCAGATCTACGTCGAGTCCGGTGCCGGCATCGGCGAAGGCGCCCGGACCGGCCTCGCCTCGATTGTCACCGGCCTGCTGTTCATCGTGGCCATGTTCTTCACCCCGCTGATCAACCTCGTTCCGTTCGAGGCCGTGGCGCCGGCGCTCGTCGTCGTCGGTTTTATGATGGTCTCCCAGGTCGGCAAGATCGATTGGCAGGATCTGGGCATCGCCATCCCGGCCTTCCTGACCTTCACCCTGATGCCGTTCACCTACTCGATCGCCAACGGCCTCGGCGCCGGCTTCATCACCTTCGTCCTGATCCGCACTTTCCAGGGCCGCGCGCGCGAGGTGCACCCGCTGATGTGGGCTGTGGCCGCGGCCTTCCTGCTGTTCTTCGCGATCGGCCCGATTGAGGCGGCGCTGGGGCTTCACTAACCTGCGCGTCCCTCTCCCCTCCCCCTGCGGGCGTGGGCCCTCTCGGCGGCGTTTAAGGCCTCTACAGAGGCAGGTTCCGGGATTTCGGACAGTACGACGGCGGCGCGGCTGGTTTTCCGGCCCGGGCTGCGGTGAGCTAGGGGCATGGTTTCTCCCGTTCCCGCCGTTGATGTCCCGCCGCAGCCTTGGACCGGACGGTTCGACGGCGACGGCCCCGAGCACCGGCGCTGGTGGCAGGCCATCACGCCCTACGCCCCGCGCCGCGCCCAGCCCGGGCGGCCCGTCGTGCGCCCGGCGGTGATTCTCGGTTTCGGCAGCGACGCCGGGGTGCGCCGCAACAAGGGCCGAACGGGGGCCGCCGCGGCCCCCGCCGCGATCCGCGCCGCCCTCGCTCCGCTCGCCTACCACCTGGGCCGGGACGTGCACGACGCCGGCGACGTCACCGTGGCCGGGGATGCCCTGGAGGCAGGGCAGGCGCGTGCCGGGCTCGCCATCACCAGCCTGCTCGACGCCGGGCAACTTCCCGTCGTGCTGGGCGGCGGGCACGAGACCGCGTTCGCGAGCTACCTTGGCGTGGCCGGATC
>NZ_AUPJ01000516.1 GCF_000427315.1 Arthrobacter sp. TB 26 | reverse complement strand
TGCGCGTGGGCGTGCTGAACCTGGACGCCCACTTCGACCTCCGCGACGAGGCTGTGCCCAGTTCCGGCACCCCGTTCCTGCAGATGGCCCGGGCGGAAGCCGCCGCGGGCCGCGAACTGAGGTACGCCGTCGTCGGGATCTCCGAGCCCAACAACACCCGGGCACTCTTCCGGACGGCGGAGGAGCTCGGCGTCGACTACCTGCTGGACGAGGGCTGCTCGGCCGGGGCGGCGCACGCCTTTGTGGCAGCGTTCCTGGCGCAGGTGGACGCCCTGTACCTGACCATCGACCTGGACGTGCTGCCGGCATCGGTGGCCCCCGGTGTAAGCGCCCCGGCCGCGTACGGTGTGCCGCTGCCGGTGATCAGCGCGGTGTGCCGCCAGGTGGCCGCGAGCGGAAAGCTGCTGCACCTGGATGTCGCCGAGCTGAACCCCGAGTTCGACCTGGACCGCCGGACGGCCAAGGTAGCCGCGAGACTGATCAACACGCTGCTGGGGTAGCCGGCATTAGCGCCGGGCCGCCGGCGGGGGCCCGGCGACGAGAGCCTGGTGGAGCAGCGCCCGCGCGGACCAGCGCATCGACGCCCTGGCCTGCTCCCGTGAGAGGCCGCCGATATCAGTCAGCCAGACAAGTGCCTCGATCCCGATCGCACTGCGCACAGCCAGGGCAAGGGCGCGGATCTCCGGTGCGGAGAAGGTTCCCTGGAGTGGTTTGAGGGCTTCCTCGATCCAGGCGATCGCCCGGCCCTGGCGCAGCGGGAGCGCTGATTCCGCAGTGTCCCGCTCCAGGGAGAGCCGGAGCATCGTGCGCTGCTGGGCTTCCGTGTCGGCGATCAGCTGGGTGAACTCCGCCACGACGACGTCCAGCCGCGCCCCGGGGTCTTCCGGCGCGTCCGCCGGCAGCAATGACTGCCGGGCAGTTTCAGGGTGGGCTGCCGCGAGGAGCTCACGCTGGCTCGGGAAGTAGCGGTAAGCAGTGCTCCGGGCGACGCCGGCTGCTGCCGCAGTGCTGTCGACGGTCGGGGACTCCCCCGCCGCCACCGCTTCCCGGGCGACAGCAACGAGTGCCTCGAATGTCCGGCGCTTCTGGCCCGTGCGGCCGGCATCCTGATAGGGGGTTGACATGGACCTTATGGTACTTCAGTCTTGTTATGGGACATCAGTCCTATAAGCCACTAAAGAGGCGATCCAATGGAAACGGTCAGCAGCCCGGCAGCCATCATCCGAGCGGAAGGCCAGGGCGAGCGCCGCTGGTTCTTCGGCGGCGGAGTGCACATCTGGAAAGCCAGGGCGGCGGAGACGGCCGGTGCCTTCCTGCTGTTTGAAGACCAGATGGCCGGCGGCAAAATGACACCGCTGCATACGCACCCTGGTTCGGACGAGACCATGTACATCCTGGACGGCGAGATCCTCATGCACATGGACGGTGCTGAACACCGGATCGGCGCCGGCGGCCTGGCTGTGGCGCCGCGGGGCGTTCCGCACGCGTTCATGGTGCTTTCCGGGTCGGCGCGGATGCTCTGCCTGCACACGCCCGGCTGCTGCGAGTCCTTCTACTGGGACGCGAGCACACCACTCGCCGACGGGGACACGGGCCCGGTGGATTTCGGCAGGGTCCAGGAGTCCGCGCGCAAGAACGGCGGCATCGTGCTGCTGGGCCCGCCGCCGTTTGGGCCGCACTAGCAGCACGCGGGGCTAGCAAAAAAGCGCCCGTCAAAACGACCCCGGAACGCAGAAAGTCCCCGCCGGAGCAGGGACTTTCTGGTCGGTCGGGGTGCGGCTAGCTGCGCCGCACCTCCACGCCATCGGACTTCAGGAACAGCCCGGCCTCGGACGGGACTGACAAGTCCGCCGGGACCAGCCAGAGGACATTGCCGCTCAGTGAAACCTCTTCGACCTCACCGACAGCCAAAACCTGCGCGTGCTTGAGGATTTCGACCCGATCGCCGGCCTTGAGGCTCCGCCAGTCGGAAACCGCCATGGCCGATGCCAGGCGCCTGGACATAACCGTCCCGCGTGCTTTCATGAACTTCTACCCCTTTGTATATGTTCTTTGTCACAACTTCATTGGTGTGACTTTCCCTTTGTACTACAATTTCCGGTCCCCCGCGGGCGTATTGCCGACTATTTCGGGGGGACCGGAAATTGTTCACCGAAACTGCATTTTGTTTTCCTTTAGGCGAGATTTCCGACGGCGGATTCGGCCGCCGCCCGGACCGTGCCCGAGGCCACCAGAAGGTCCGCCGCCTCCAGTTCCGGCGAGAGGAACCTGTCCGTGCCCGGACCGTCGACGACGTCGCGCAGGGCGGCGATCACGGCGGCACCGGCCGGACCAGGGGTCAGTTCGCCGCCGGAGAGCTGGGTACGGATGTCCAGGGCACGGGCCGAGGTCACCAGTTCAATCGCCAGGACCCGGCGCAGGTTCTCCACCGCGCGGCGCAGCTTGCGGGCCGCATGCCAGCCCATGGACACGTGGTCCTCCTGCATCGCGGAGCTCGGGATCGAATCCACCGACGCCGGGACGGCCAGCCGCTTGTTGTCCGAGACGAGCCCGGCCTGGGTGTACTGGGCGATCATGAGCCCGGAGTCGACGCCCGGGTCGGCAGCCAGGAACGCTGGCAGCCCGTGCGAGCGGGCCGGATCCAGCATCCGGTCGGTTCGGCGCTCGGCTATGGAGCTCAGATCCGCGACGGCGATGGCCAGGAAGTCCAGCACGTAGGCCACCGGAGCCCCGTGGAAGTTGCCGTTGGAGCTGACCCTGCCGTCGGGCAGGACCACCGGATTGTCGATGGCGGCGGCGAGCTCGCGGGAGGCGACCATGGCGGCGTGGTCCACGGTGTCGCGGACGGCGCCGGCCACCTGGGGTGCACAGCGCAGCGAGTAGGCGTCCTGGACTTTGGTGTCGTTGATCCGGTGCGAGGCCACAATCGGCGAGTTGGACAGGACCCGGAGCATGTTGTCCGCGGAGGCGGCCTGGCCCGGGTGCGGCCGAAGCGCGGCGTGCAGCTCGGGCAGGAACACCTGGTCGGTCCCGAGCAGCGCCTCGACGCTAAGCGCGGCGGTGATGTCCGCCGTCGTGAGCAGCTGGCGGATATCCGCGATGGCCATCAGCAGCATGCCCAGCATGCCTTCGGTGCCGTTGACCAGCGCCAGGCCTTCCTTTTCGGCGAGCGTGACGGGTTCAATTCCGTGCGCGGCGAGGAGTTCCGAGACCGGGCGGGCGCCCTTGGTGCCATACAGCGTGCCGTCCGGGCCGGTGGCTTCGCCCTCGCCCATCAGGACAAGGGCGCAGTGGGACAGCGGCGCGAGGTCGCCGGAGCAGCCGAGGGAGCCGAATTCGCGGACCACCGGGGTGATGCCGGCGTTCAGGACGTCCACCATGGTCTGCAGCACCACGGGGCGGACACCGGTCCGGCCCGAGGCGAGGGTTTTGGCGCGCAGGAACATAATGCCGCGGACCACCTCGCGTTCCACGGCCGGGCCCATGCCGGCGGCGTGGCTGCGGATCAGCGACTTCTGCAACTGGGTGCGCAGTTCGTTGGGGATGTGCCGGTTGGCCAGGGCGCCGAATCCGGTGGAGATGCCGTACGCCGGGGTTTCGCTGTGCGCGAGGTCGTCGATGTGGGCGCGGACCTTGGCGACGGCGTCGAGGGCGTCCTGGGCGATGGTCACCCGGGCGTCATGGCGGGCGACGGCGACGACGTCCTCGGGGGTGACCCCGCTGGAGCCGAGGGTGACGGTGAGCGGTGAGTGGGTTGGGGCCACGCGGACAGGGTTCCCTGGCCGAGCTTGCGAGGTTAGGGAGTTCGTGGGGAGAGTCATGATTCCTACTTCATTTCTCGTCGATTGCTCCGTAAGTGCCCTTTTGGAGGCTCAAAACGGCAGTTACGGAGCAGTCGATGTGGGCTAGGGGGTGGTTAGCGGGTTTCGTTCATGGGGATACGGACGCCGCGCTCCTTGGCGACTTCGACGGCGCGGTCGTAACCGGCGTCGACGTGGCGGATGACACCCATGCCGGGGTCGTTGGTGAGCAGGCGTTCGAGCTTCTGCGCCGCGAGGTCGGTGCCGTCGGCGACCGAAACCTGGCCGGCGTGGATGGAGCGGCCGATGCCGACGCCGCCGCCGTGGTGGATGGAGACCCAGGTGGCGCCGGAGGCGGTGTTGAGCAGGGCGTTGAGCAGCGGCCAGTCGGCGATAGCGTCGGAGCCGTCGGCCATCGCCTCGGTCTCGCGGTACGGGGAGGCGACGGAGCCGGAGTCGAGGTGGTCGCGGCCGATCACGATGGGCGCCTTGACCTTGCCCTCCTTGACGAGTTGGTTGAACAGCAGCCCGGCCTTGGCCCGTTCGCCGTAGCCCAGCCAGCAGATGCGGGCCGGCAGGCCTTCGAACTCGACCCGTTCCTGCGCGGCGTCGATCCAGCGGTGCAGGTGCTTGTTCTCGGGGAAGAGGTCTTTAATGGCGGCATCCGTGACGGCGATGTCCGCCGGGTCGCCGGAGAGCGCCACCCAGCGGAACGGGCCAAGCCCCTCGCAGAAGAGCGGGCGGATGTAGGCCGGGACGAAACCTGGGAACTCGAAGGCCCGGTTGTATCCGCCCTTGCGGGCCTCGTCGCGGATGGAGTTGCCGTAGTCGAACACCTCGGCGCCGGCGTCCTGGAATTCGACCATGGCCTGGACGTGCTTGGCCATAGAGGCCTGCGCCTTTTTGGTGAAACCCTCCGGATCAGCCGCCGCCTCGCGGTGCCATTCCTCGACCGTGATGCCCTCCGGGAGGTAGCTCAGCGGATCGTGCGCGGAGGTCTGGTCCGTAACGATATCTACGGTGAGCTCGCCGGCGTTGTGGCGGCGCAGGATCTCCGGGAACACGGTGGCGGCGTTGCCGACGTAGCCGACGGACCAGCCGCGGCGCTCATCTTTGGCTTTGAGCACCTTGGCAATCGCAGCGTCAAGGTCGGTCTCCACTTCGTCGAGGTAGCGCTTGCCGGCGCGGCGGCGCAGGTGGCTTTCGTCGACGTCGACAATCAGGCAGG
>NZ_AUPJ01000515.1:1771-4940 GCF_000427315.1 Arthrobacter sp. TB 26 | reverse complement strand
TGCCGCCGCAGCCGCCGGTGAGGGTCAGGGTGCCGGCGAGGGTGCCGTTCTCGTCCCCGGTGAGCTTGCGGGCGATCGCGGCGAAGGTTTCGAAGGTGCCCTGCAGGATGCCCTGGGTGCCGATGTAGATCCAGGACCCGGCGGTCATCTGGCCGTACATCATCAGGCCCTCGGCCTCGAGCCGGCGGAATTCGGGCCAGTTGGCCCAGTCGCCAACGAGGTTGGAGTTGGCCAGGAGCACGCGCGGCGCCCATTCGTTGGTGCGGAATACGCCGACGGGCTTGCCGGACTGGACCAGCAGGGTCTCGTCCTTTTCCATGGTTTCCAGGGTGCGGGTGATCGCGTCGAACGCGGCCCAGGACCGGACAGCGCGGCCGGTGCCGCCGTAGACCACGAGGTCGTCCGGGCGTTCCGCGACCTCGGGGTCAAGGTTGTTCATGAGCATGCGCAGCGGGGCTTCCGTCTGCCAGCTCTTGGCAGTGAGCTTGGTGCCGCGGGCTGCTTTGACCGGGCGGGCACCGGTGGTGAAATCGGCGGGTGCCATGGGGGGCTCCTTCGTTTCTTGGTGGTTCGTGGAATGAGGTTCTGTATCAACTAAAGCCTGTCCGCCGCCGCGGAAACAGAGGGTTCGCAGGGGTGCTGTCCGGTATTCCAGACGATCCATCCCTCCCAACTGACTCGCAGCAGGGGCCGTTTTGGGCTCCCAAAACGGCCCCTGTTGCGAGCTGGTTGGGAACGGTTGATCAAGCCGGGAGGTGGGGGTCTCCGGCGGGGTCAGGCGGAGGGGCGGCCGTGGATCCGGATGGAGAGATCATCGGCGACCTTCTGCACCCGGGCGGCCAGGGCGGGCCATTCCTCGGGCGGGAGCTTGTCCTCGAGGAATGTCACGGCGACGGCGGCAGTCGGCCAGCCCACGTGGTCCGTGACGGCGGCGGCGATTGAGCCGAAGCCCGGTGTGACCTCCCCGTGTTCGGTGGCGTAGCCGCGCTGCCGGACCTGGTCCAGATGCGAGGACAGCGCCGAGTACTTCATGATGGGCGATTCAGTCTCGTGCCGGGCGCTGAAGGCGGCCGCGTTGGGGTACAGCGCACGGACCTGCGACTTGGGCAGCGCCGCGAGGATGGCGCGCCCGCTCGCGGTGAGGTGGCTCGGCAGCCGCACCCCGACGTCGGTCACCAGCGACGGGCGGTTCTTCGCCCGTTCCTCGACAATGTAGAGCACGTCGCGGCCGTGCAGCACGGCGAGGTGGGCGCTTTCGCCAATGACGTCCACCAGCGAGGCTAGCAATGGCCGGCCCAGGCGGGAGAGCGGCTCCTGACGGGAATACGCTGAACTGAGTTCGAAGGCACTGATCCCCAGCCCGTAGCGCTGCTCCTCGTGCAGATGCAGCACAAAGCCGTTGGCCTCCATCACGCCCAGCAGGTGGTAGACGCTGGAGCGCGGCAGCCCCAGCGCCGTGGCAATGTTCGACGCCGCCATCGGCCCCCGCTTGGAGGCGAGCAGCTTGAGGATGCGCAGGGTGTTTTCCGCGGCCGGAACCTTGGAGGCGGCCTTCGCCGGGGCTGCTTTGGGCGCCGCCTCGGCGGCACTGGGGGTGATGGTGGTGGCTGGCATTGGATCCTCTTCAAATAGCACGGTGTCCGGTATCCCGTACTTAAGCATGCGCCCCGGCAGGCGTCCCGAACAGTCAGGCCCGGTTCGTCGTGTCCGGAATGCCGGACACTTGCACCGACGCCCGCCGCCCGCCGCCGAAACCAAGGGGGTGCCGGGCGGCCGGGACTTCCGCCCCTAGCCGCACCCCGGCGGCGGTGCTTCGATGGACGCGTCGGCTGAGACGCGAGGAGGGCCGCCATGCGCTGGATTGCGGGGTTGTTCGTGGTTGCGCACGGCCTGGTTCATCTGGCCATCTGGCTGCCGAAGCCGGACGAGAAGGCACCGTTCGACGTCGGCCACTCGCCGTTTGCCGGCAACGTCCGCCGGCTGGCTTCGGGACTGGCCATTGCGGCCACCGTGATTTTGGCGCTCGGCGGGCTTGGCCTGATCGGGGACGCGTCCTGGTGGATTCCGGTCACGGTCACGGGCGCCGCGGTTTCTGCCGCGCTGCTGATTCTGACTTTCAACCGCTGGTGGCTGATCGGCCTCGGGATCAACGCCGCGATCATCGTGCTCGCGCTGCAGCAGGAGGGCTGAGGGCAGGGCTTCCGGCCGGTATTCCCGGCCCACGACCACAGCGCTCAGGGCTCAGGGCTCAGGGCTCAGGGCTCAGACAGTGACAACCACCTTGCCGCGGGCGTGGCCGTCGTGCATGTGGCGGATGGCCGCCGGGGTGTCAGCCAGCGGATAGCTCTTGTCGATGACGGGTGTGACGGAGCCTGCGTCGATGAGCTGGGCGAGGAATCGAAGGTCCTCCTGGCGCTCCGTTGCCATCAGGCCCGTGAGCGTCTGGCCGACAAACGGGGAAAGCATGGAAGCCCGGAGGGAGCGTTCAAATCCGCCGGTCCACCGGCCGCCGCCTTCGCCTCCGACAATCACGAGGGTTCCCCGCGGCTTGAGTGCCCGGCGCAGGACTGACAGCGGGCGGTTGCCGGCGGTGTCGAGAATGACGTCGAACTGCCTCGCGCCGTCCGCGAAGTCGTCGTGTTTGTAGTCAATGACGTGGTCGGCGCCGATCGACCGGACCAGGTCCAGCTTTTCGGTGCTGCAGACGCCAGTGACCTGCGCTCCGAGCACCTTGGCGAGCTGAACGGCAAAGGACCCCACTCCGCCGCCGGCGCCAATGACCAGGACATCCTGCCCGGGCTGGAGCCGGCCGCTGTCGCGGAGGCCCTGCAGTGCCGTGGTGGCGGAGACGGGAACGACTGCCGCCTGCTCGAAGCTGGCGTTGACCGGTTTCAGGGCGATCTTGCCCTCCTTGGCGCAGACGAATTCGGCGAAGGTACCCTCGGCGGTCCCGAAGACCTCATCCCCCGGACGGAACCCGACGACATTCTTCCCCACCGCCTCCACCCGGCCGGCGAGTTCCCTTCCGCGGATCGGGTTTTTGGGGCCCCTGAACCCAAAGAAGGCCCGGGTCAGAAACGGCATTCCGGTCATGAGGTGCCAGACCCCCTGTTCGACGCCGGCGGCGCGGACCCGGATCAGCACGTCTCCGTCGCCGGGTACCGGCGGG
>NZ_AUPJ01000515.1:0-1761 GCF_000427315.1 Arthrobacter sp. TB 26 | reverse complement strand
CGCAGTTCCAATACATCTGCCGAGCCGTACACGTCCTGGATGATGGCTTTCATGGTGCATCTCCCTAACTGTCCGATGGACCTGGTGACCCGGGTCGGTTCTACCACGGCCGGACACCCATCCGTTAGGACATGACCGCTCTGCCGCCGTGCGCCGTTGTCTGAAATCGAAGACACCAGCTGCCCGTGAGGCTCATCACAGCTCCCCGCAACATGGTCTGCTGGATAGCGATCCCCCTCCCAATGACGAGAAGGTATTCGCATGCAACAAGCCACCACCGACACCAAGCCAACGCCCGCTGCGGGACCCGGCGGCACCCCCGGCGGCGGCAGCTCCGTCAGCGCCGCCGTCGGGACCGTCCTGAACCGCGGGCTCAACATCCGCCACATCCGCTTCATGGCACTGGGCTCGGCGATCGGAACCGGGCTGTTCTACGGTTCCGCATCGGCCATCCAGAAAGCCGGTCCCGCCGTGCTGTTGGCCTACATGATCGGAGGCGCCGCGGTATTCATGGTGATGCGCGCCCTGGGTGAGATGGCCGTACGGCACCCGGTATCGGGTTCCTTTGGCCAGTACGCCAGCCGTTACCTCGGTCCGCTGGCAGGCTTCGTGACCGGCTGGACCTACGTGTTTGAGATGGCGATTGTGGCCATCGCGGACGTCACCGCCTTCAGCATCTACATGGGTTTCTGGTTCCCCGAGGTCGAGCGCTGGATCTGGGTCCTGGCGATCATCTTCTTCCTGGCGGCGCTGAACCTGCTCAGCGTTAAGGTGTTCGGTGAGCTCGAGTTCTGGTTCTCGCTGATCAAGGTGGTGGCTATCATCGCCATGATCGCGGGCGGCGCCGCCATCATCGCTTTCGGATTCCAGGCCGGCGGTGCCACCGTGGCGCCGGGGCTGGGCAACCTCGTGGAGCACGGCGGCCTGTTCCCCAACGGTTTCGAAGGGCTCCTGGCCTCCTTCGCCGTCGTGATGTTCGCGTTTGGCGGGATTGAAACCCTGGGCATCACCGCCGGCGAGGCCGCGGACCCGAAGACGGTCATTCCGAAAGCCGTCAACACGGTCCCGGTGCGCGTGCTGCTTTTCTACGTACTGACCCTGGGTGTCCTGATGAGCCTATTCCCGTGGAACGAGATCGGCACCAACGGCAGCCCGTTCGTGCAGATCTTCAGCGGACTGGGCATACCGGCAGCACCCCACATCCTCAACGCCGTGGTCATCACGGCCGCGCTGTCCGCGATCAACAGCGACATCTTCGGCGCCGGCCGGATCCTCTTCGGCCTGTCCCGGCAGGGGCATGCCCCCGCGAGCTTCGGCAAGGTATCGCGCCACGGCGTGCCCTGGATGACCGTGGTGATGATGACGGGCATCCTGCTGGTGGGCGTGGTCCTGAACGCCGTCATCCCGGAGGACGTCTTCCTCCTGATCGCCTCGATCGCGACCTTCGCCACCGTCTGGGTCTGGGTGATGATCCTGGCCTCCCATGTGGCGATGAAGCGCGAGATCGCGCGCAAGGGACTCCCGGCGTCGGAGTTCCCGTCACCTTGGTGGCCGGCCGCATCGGTGGCGACGATCGTGTTCATGGCCCTCGTCATCGTGATCCTGGGTGCGTTCGAGGACACCCGCGTGGCCCTTTATGTGGGCGCCGTCTGGCTCGGGCTGCTGGTGGCCGGGTACCGGCTGTGGGTCCGCGGCCACGGCCGGGTCCGGGCCGAGCTCGCCGACGAAACCGCGCCTCTTCCCCGGGTTCCGGCGGGGGCG
>NZ_AUPJ01000514.1:13911-24573 GCF_000427315.1 Arthrobacter sp. TB 26 | reverse complement strand
CGACCGTGTCGTCTTTAACGGGAGAACCTCGAACCAACAGGAAGTACGCGCAGGGGCAGAAGGATGAGTTCTTCGTCGTGTTCGACCGGCTCAAGAGCACGGGGGCGGCGGCCAGGGAGCTGGGATTGAGCCCCGATACGTGCGCCGGCTGGGTGCGTAAAGCCGGACTGAAGAGCCATGGTAAACCGGGGGCGCGCCCTCACCGGGGCCGGGATGAGTACTTCCGGTTACGCAAGGCCGGCTTGAGTCGGCGGGAGGCGGCCGCAGCGGTCAGCGTGCATCCCAGGACCGCGGCGGAGTGGGACCTGGGGATTCGTAAGTCAGGCGGCCGACGCATTTACGCTGATGGGCGGGTGGTCGATTACAAACGTGGTGTGACCACTATGACCTCGCCGGCCCTCGCCCCACCGACAGCGGCTCTCGAGAAACTCATCGACCCGCGATTTCTTAGCGTGCAGGAGCGGGAGATGATCCGGGACCTGAAAGCCTCGGGTTCATCGATGCGGGCGATCGCCAGCGTGCTTGGCCGTTCGGCTTCAACGATCAGCCGCGAGCTGGGCCGAAATGCCGATGCCCTGTTGGGCTATCTGCCCCACGGGGCGCAGCGGAAGGCCGCTGCCCGGCGGCCACGACCCAAAAACGCCAAGCTCGCTGGCGAGTCGGACCTGCGCGACTATGTGAAGGCCAAGCTGCTCATACGCTGGTCTCCGGAGCAGATCAGCCACACCCTGGTCAAAAAGTTCCCCGACCAACCGGAGATGCGTGTGAGTCCAGAGACGATCTATCAAGCCCTCTACGTCCAGGCCAGAGGCGGACTCAAACGCGAAATACAGGCAGCCCTGCGCACCGGCCGGACCCGCCGGAAACACCACCAGAGCGGGGAACAGCGCACCTCCCGGTTCGTGGATCCGATGGTCATGATCTCCGAGCGTCCACCCGAGATCGAGGACCGCGCAGTACCCGGTCATTGGGAGGGGGATCTCATCACCGGCGCCTACAACCAGTCCGCGATCGGAACCCTGGTCGAACGCACCACCCGCTACGTGATGCTCGTCCACCTGCCAAATGACCACACCGCCGAAACCGTCCGGGACGGGCTCATCAACACCATCTCTGCCCTGCCGGCACATCTGCGAGGCTCTCTGACCTGGGACCAGGGCGCGGAAATGGCCGCCCACAAGACCTTCACCCTAGCCACCGAAATGCAGGTTTACTTCTGCGACCCAGCCAGCCCCTGGCAGCGCGGTTCGAACGAGAACACTAACGGGCTGCTGCGCCAGTACTTCCCCAAAAGCACCGACCTGTCCGCCTACGGACCTGAAGACCTCGAACACGTCGCTCAGGAGCTCAACGGCCGCCCACGCAAAACGCTCGGCTGGGATACCCCAGCCGAGCGTCTACGTGATTTACTACTAACCACCTAACCACCAGGTGTTGCAACGACCCCTAGAAACCGCCTGACCGGTACGGGGCTTTGTTGTCGGCGCAGGTGGCGGCCGGACTAGACCTTGACGCGGATCTGGGCCTTGAAATAATTGACCTCGACCAGGCCGCGTGAGGAGGGCGTCAGGGTTTCGGACAAGGAGTCCAGGAGTGTCTGGGCCTGCGCGGAGGCGGTCTTCCAGACTTCCGCGGTGACGGCGTCGATCCTGAACAATGCGACCTCGATCTGAGCCCCGGAGGGCAGCTCAGCGAGGACAGCGGATCCGTGGAAGGCGACGAGCTTCTCGACGGTGACACCCTCCAGGAGCCGGTCTTTGGCTTCGAGGACCAACAGGCAGGTGATGGAGTCTGCGTTGAGTGCTTCGCCGAACTCGGTTTTGAGCAGATGCATGGTGTCCTTCGAGTGGGGTCGTGCGCCGGACATGAAGAAGGCCCCGCCGAAGCAGGGCCTTCCAGGTGACGCGGTGCCCGGGTCAGAGCCCGCGGCGCTCCCGCAAGAAGCCGATGCCCAGGACGATCAGGACCGGCGCGGCGAGCAGGAGGTTGACCAGGAAGATCGCCGGGCCACCGTCGGCCCCCGCAAAAAGTGCTCCCAGCAGCAGGCCGAACCCGGCGAAGCTCAGGGCCGTAATCGGCGCCCCGCGCAGCCGGCTCCGCTGCTTGGCCAGCAGTACGATGCCGGACGTCAGATTTCCGCCGGACGCGACCATGGACAGGAAGGCCAGAAAGCCCATGTCTCTGGCGGTACCAAGACCAAATTGCATGAACAGCCAGCAGCCGTAAACGATCGCGATGATCCCGACGGCGACCCGGTAGCCGGAGGACTTTGGCAGCGGCCGTCCTGCCGGTGCCCACTGGCCGGGCTGGCCGTACGGGGCTGGCTGACCGTATTGGGCGGGCGGGCCGTACTGCGGGGCATAGGGGCCCTGTTGCCCATACGGGGCCGGCGCGGGCGCACCGAACTGCTGCGGGTACTGGCCCGGCGGGCGGGTATGGCGCCGGGTAGGAAGGTGCATACGGCGGTTAAGCCCCGGCCGGCCGTAACCGGCTGGAGGCGCGAAGGCAGGCTGTTCCGGCTGGACGGGGCTCGGCTGTGGCTGGTGCCGCGGCGCTTCCGATTCCGATTCCGATTCCGGGCAAAAGCATCGCAGAAGGGACTGAGCCAGGGTGTCCAGAGCGCCGGCGGAAATCACAGTAGTTGGCCAACTGTATGCAACAGTTGGCCAACTACTGTGAAACGTGGCCATCTAAGTTGGGAAATGGCCAAGTACCGTGGAATCTCACATCCGACCTCACAAGGAGGAGACTAGAAGTCCCAGTCGTCATCCTCAGTGTTAACAGCCTTGCCAATCACGTAAGACGAACCCGAACCCGAGAAGAAGTCGTGGTTCTCGTCAGCGTTCGGCGACAGGGCCGACAGGATTGCCGGGTTCACGTCGGTGACGGAGGCCGGGAACATGGCCTCGTAGCCGAGGTTCATCAGCGCCTTGTTGGCGTTGTAGTGCAGGAACTTCTTGACGTCCTCGGCCAGGCCGACGGAGTCGTAGAGGTCATGCGTGTACTGGACCTCGTTTTCGTACAGCTCGAAGAGCAGCTCGAAGGTGTAGTCCTTGATTTCCTGCTTGCGCTCCTCGGACAGGCCTTCCAGGCCCTTCTGGAACTTGTAGCCGATGTAGTAGCCGTGTACGGCCTCATCGCGGATGATGAGGCGGATCAGGTCGGCGGTGTTTGTCAGCTTGGCCCGTGAGGACCAGTACATCGGCAGGTAGAAGCCCGAGTAGAACAGGAAGCTCTCCAGCAGCGTGGAGGCCACCTTGCGCTTCAGGGGATCGTCGCCCTGGTAGTAGTCCATGACGATCTGGGCCTTCTTCTGCAGGTTCACGTTCTCGGTGGACCAGCGGAACGCCTCGTCGATCTCCTTGGTGGAGGCCAGCGTGGAGAAGATGGAGGAGTAGCTCTTGGCGTGCACGGACTCCATGAACGCGATGTTCGTGTAGACAGCCTCTTCATGCGGGGTGATCGCGTCCGGAATCAGCGAGACAGCGCCGACGGTGCCCTGGATCGTGTCCAGCAGGGTCAGGCCCGTGAACACGCGCATGGTGAGCTGCTGCTCGTCCGGGGTCAGCGTTGCCCACGACTGGACGTCGTTGGACAGCGGAATCTTCTCCGGCAGCCAGAAGTTGTTGACCAGGCGGTTCCAGACGTCCACGTCCTTGTCGTCCTGGATGCGGTTCCAGTTGATCGCCTCAACGTGGCTAAGCAGCTTGACCTTCTCGGTCATGTCATCCCCTAAAAAGTTGGGTTGTTCTGTGAAGTTAAGCGTACGACGGCGGGNCCCGCCGTCGTACTGTCGCGATTTAGTTGAAGATTAAAGCATGCAGCTGACGCAGCCGTCCACCTCAGTCCCTTCCAGCGCGAGCTGGCGGAGACGGATGTAGTAGATGGTCTTGATGCCCTTCTTCCAGGCATAGATCTGGGCCTTGTTGATGTCGCGCGTGGTGGCGGTGTCCTTGAAGAACAGCGTCAGGGACAGGCCCTGGTCCACGTGCTGGGTTGCCGCAGCGTAGGTGTCGATGACCTTCTCGTAGCCGATCTCGTACGCGTCCTGGTAGTACTCCAGGTTGTCGTTCGTCAGGTACGGCGCCGGGTAGTACACGCGGCCCAGCTTGCCTTCCTTGCGGATCTCGATCTTGGACGCCACCGGGTGGATCGAGGAGGTGGAGTTGTTGATGTAGGAGATCGAACCCGTCGGCGGGACAGCCTGCAGGTTCTGGTTGTAGATGCCGTGCTCCATGACGGAAGCCTTCAGCTCGCGCCAGTCATCCTGCGTGGGGATGTGGATGTTCTGGAACAGCTCGGCAACCTTGGCGGTCTGCGGGACCCATTCCCGGTCCGTGTACTTGTCGAAGAACTCGCCCGAGGCGTACTTGGACTTCTCAAAGCCGCCGAAGGTCTGGCCGGTTTGGATGGCCAGCCGGTTGGAGGCGCGGACCGCGTGGAACACCACCGAGTAGAAGTAGATGTTGGTGAAGTCGATGCCTTCTTCGGAGCCGTAGTGCACCCGCTCGCGGGCCAGGTAGCCGTGCAGGTTCATCTGGCCGAGGCCGATGGCGTGGCTCTGGTCATTGCCGCGGGCGATCGAGGGCACCGAGGTGATGTTGGACATGTCCGAGACGGCCGAGAGCGCGCGGATGGCGGTCTCGATGGTCAGGCCGAAGTCCGGCGAGTCCATCGCCTTGGCAATGTTCAGCGAACCCAGGTTGCAGGAGATGTCCTTGCCGGTCTGGTCGTAGGACAGGTCATCGTGGTACGTCGTGGGCTGGGAGACCTGGAGGATCTCGGAGCACAGGTTGGACATGATGATCTTGCCGTCGATCGGGTTTTCCCGGTTCACGGTGTCCTCGAACATGATGTACGGGTAGCCGGATTCGAACTGGATCTCGGCGAGGGTCTGGAAGAACTCACGCGCCTTGATTTTGGTCTTCTTGATCCGGGAATCGTCCACCATCTCGTAGTACTTCTCGGTGACCGAGACGTCGGAGAACGGCATGCCGTAAACCTTTTCGACGTCGTACGGCGAGAACAGGTACATGTCCTCGTCCTTCTTGGCCAGCTCGAAGGTGATGTCCGGGATCACGACGCCGAGCGAGAGGGTCTTGATGCGGATCTTCTCGTCCGCGTTCTCGCGCTTGGTGTCCAGGAAGCGGTAGATGTCCGGGTGGTGCGCGTGCAGGTACACCGCGCCGGCACCCTGGCGGGCACCGAGCTGGTTGGCGTAGGAGAAGCTGTCCTCGAGGAGCTTCATCACGGGGATGACGCCGGAGGACTGGTTCTCAATCTGCTTGATCGGTGCGCCGACCTCGCGGATGTTGGTCAGCGCGAACGCCACGCCGCCGCCGCGCTTGGACAGCTGCAGGGCGGAGTTGATGGAACGGCCGATCGACTCCATGTTGTCTTCGATGCGGAGCAGGAAGCAGGAGACCAGCTCGCCGCGCTGGCGCTTGCCGGCGTTGAGGAACGTCGGGGTGGCCGGCTGGAAGCGGCCCTCGATGATCTCATCGACCATCTGGGTGGCGAGCTGCTCGTCGCCGCGGGCCAGGTGCAGGGCCACCATGCAGACGCGGTCCTCGTAGCGCTCCAGGAAGCGCTTTCCGTCGAACGTCTTCAGCGTGTAGGAGGTGTAGAACTTGAAGGCGCCGAGGAACGTCTCGAAACGGAACTTCTTCTTGTACGCGCGGTTGTAGAGCTCGCGGATGAAGTTCATCGTGTACTGGTCGAGGGTTTCGCGCTCGTAGTACTCGTTCTTGACCAGGTAGTCGAGCTTTTCCTCAAGGTCGTGGAAGAACACGGTGTTGTTGTTCACGTGCTGCAGGAAGTACTGGTGCGCGGCCTCGCGGTCAGCCTCGAACTGGATCTCCCCGTTCGGGCCGTACAGGTTCAGCATGGCGTTGAGCTCGTGGTAGCCCAGGCCCTGGAAGGCAGCCGGCATGACCGGCTTCTCACCCGGGACGGTGTGCTTCTCGACGTGCTTTTCGACGGCGGCGGGCTTCGCTGCGGCGGAGCCGGACCCTGTTACTTCTGTGTCTGCGACAGTCGTGTCCAAAATTCTTCCAATCCTTGTTGTACTCGGCTGACGTCTTCCGGCGTCCCCATGAGTTCGAAACGATATAGGTGCGGGACCTGGCATTTCGCGGCGATGATGTCGCCGGCCATGCAGTAGTTGTCCCCAAAGTTCGTGTTGCCCGCCCCGATCACTCCACGGAGCTGTTGCCGGTTCCTCGGATCGTTCAGGAAGCGGATGACCTGCTTCGGAACGGATCCTTCTCCCCCGGTGCCGCCGTAGGTGGGAAGCACCAGCACATAGGGTTCGGTGGCCACGAGCCCGGGTTCCCTCGCATGGAGGGGGATCCGCGCCGCGTCCACGCCCAGCTTTCGAACGAAGCGTGCGGTGTTCTCCGACGTGGAGGAGAAGTAGATGAGGTGGCTGGCGGTGGTCCGGGGGGTGTCTGAGTTCCGGGCGTCTGCTGCCAGCGGCGTGTGGGCCGCTGCTGTTGCCAGTGCCATGGGAGTCACCTCATCTGACGTGTTTTCCTGCGAAGCGGTTCAGGCGACGGCGACGGCGTACGCCTGCGCCAGTTCCTCGATCTTGTCGGGGCGGAACCCGGACCAGTGGTCCTGGTCGGTGACGACGACCGGAGCCTGCATGTAGCCGAGGGCCTTCAGGCGCTCGAGGGCATCCGCATCCTGCGAGATGTCGACGCTCTGGTAGGTGATGCCCTTCTTATCCAGCGCGCGGTATGTCGCGTTGCACTGAACACAGGCCGGCTTCGTGTAAACCGTAACGGTCATGGTCCCTGTCCCCTTTGTTGAAGTCTTTGGTACTGCGTAATTTTTTACTGCGAAACTGTCCACTGCGTTCGAGCTGAGTCTCTGCTGCGTCTCTAGTGCATCTCCGGTGCCAGTAGTCCGGGCGGGCCGATCCGGGACAGGAATCCTTATCCGTTACTGGCCTTGCCTGGCGAGCATTGCTGCTCCGCTGGAACTGTATGTCGATACTACATGTAGTGCAAGAGCCCGATGCGGACCCCAAGATGATGTATTACAAGTATGTCATTTAATGCACCGCCAGTCCACAGGCGGGGTGCCTCAAAATGTCCGTATTTCCGCCATTTTGCCGGACGAAATCCACAGGCTGTGGAGTACCTTTGCACAATTAACTCCCCTGCGTGTCGCGTGGTGGACGGCGTGTCGCCGGTGTGCGGCGCAGGTGTGCGGAGTGCTGTTAAGCACTGGATGTGGTGTCCGGAAACACGAAGAAGGCGGGCACCCGCCGGGTGCCCGCCTTCTTCAGCGTGAGGCGTCTAACAGCAGCTGCTAGTTGCTGGCCTCGCCCACTGTCCGGCGGTCCAGGACAATCTGCTGCACGTCGAGGTAGCCGGTTTCGAAGCCCGCCCGGGAGTAGCAGAGATAGAACAGCCACATGCGCTGGAAGATCTCGTCGAAGCCCAGCGCCCGGACGTCTGCGGAGCGGGCCATAAAGCGCTCTTCCCAGAGCCGCAGCGTCTGGGCGTAGTGCTCCCCCATGGCAAGGCGTTCGCGGACGCGGAGTCCGGTCTGCTTCTCCGTGATGTCCTCGATGGCCCGGACGGAGGGGATGACGCCGCCGGGGAAGATGTACTTGTGCACCCACGTGTAGCTGGTGCGGGTGGCCATCAGCCGGTCGTGGGCGATCGTGATGGCCTGGATGGCGACCTTCCCGCCGGGGGCGAGGACGCGCTCGATGG
The DNA here is from genome assembly GCF_000427315.1 of Arthrobacter sp. TB 26. Classification (GTDB taxonomy): domain Bacteria; phylum Actinomycetota; class Actinomycetes; order Actinomycetales; family Micrococcaceae; genus Arthrobacter. Next base: position 16,846 of record NZ_AUPJ01000514.1, on the reverse strand, counting down.
TCTGGAAGTACGTGGCCCAGTATTCGAAGCCGACGGCCTCGATCATCTCGACGGAGACGACGGCGTCGTACTCCCCCTCGACCGCGCGGTAGTCCTTGAGCTCGATCGTGACGGCGTCGGTGTAGCCGGCGTCGGCGATGCGCTTGCGGGCCAGTTCCTGCTGCTCGCTGGAGAGGGTGACGGAATAGACGGTGGCGCCGCGCTGCGCGGCCCGGAGGGCGAGCTCGCCCCAGCCGGTGCCGATTTCCAGCACCCGGGTGCCCTGCCCGACGCCGGCCTTGTCCAGCAGCCGGTCGATTTTGGCCTGCTGCGCGGCGGCGAAGCCGTCCCAGGCGACGCTCTCCAGCGCTTCGCCGGATTCCGGGAAGAGTGCGCTGGAGTAGGTCATGGTCTCGTCCAGGAACGTGCCGAAGAGCTCGTTGGAGAGGTCGTAGTGCCGGGAGATGTTGGAGCGGGTGTTCTGCTCGGTGTTGCGTTCCTTCCGCGGCTGCCGTGGCAGGTAGAAGGCACGCAGTTTCTGCAGCGGTTCCGGCACGAGGGTCCCGACGCGGGCGGCGAAGACCTCCATCACGGCGGTGAGGTTGTCAGCGTCCCAGTCGCCGGCCATAAAGGACTCGCCCAGGCCGATCAGCCCGCCGTCGCCGAGCCGGGCCGCGAACGCCTCGGGACGGTTCATGGTCATGACGGGATAGGTGTGGCCGGGCGTGGCGGCCTTGCCCAGGACGGTACCGTCCGGGTAGCGGACCTCCAGCGGAAGCCGGCGGACCGCGGCTTTGAAGATGGCGTCGGCGGCCCGGCCGGCCACCCGGGCTTTGAGGCTCGAGGGGACGGTGGCGATGCTTGGCCAGATGGCGGCGTCGACCGCGGCGGGCGGCTGCGGGACGGTGTAGGGGGCTGCGGACTCATGCGTCCGGCGCGCGGCGCCGGATCCGGTCGCTTCGGTCATTGTCACTGAACTGCCTCCTGTGAAGGGTGGTGTGGTCGTTTGATGATGGGCAGCCGACGTGCCCAGAGTTTGATTCCCTGCCAGCGGATCTGCGCCGAGACGCGCAGGGGTGCCAGCGGCACCGCGAGCGCCGTGGCGAGGATGTTCCGCACGTTGGCGTCGTGGCGTTCGCCGTCCACGCTGGCGATGAAGGGCTGCTGCCCCTCGCGTTCGAGGACGATCGAGACGGCGAGCCGCTCCCCTGGTTCCGGGAGTTTCATCCGGTACTGGCCGTCGACGTCGTTGAAGGGTGAGACGTAGAAGGCCTTCGGGACGCTGGCCCGGCCGGCGTCGTCCGTTTCGAGGAGGTAGCAGTGCCGCTCGCCGTAGGTGTTGTGGACCTCAGCGAGGACGCAACGCAGGTCCCCGGCGGCGTCGTGGCACCAGAACAGGCTCAGCGGATTGAAGACGTGGCCGAACACCCGGGCGCTGGCCAGCATGGTGATCCGGCCGCCGTCGAGGTCGATCCCCCGGGTGGCGAGGAACGCCTCAACGTTGCCGCGGAGGGTGCCGTCCGGGTCGCCCAGGTGGTCCGCGACGCTGAAGCCGGCGAGCGGCCGGAGCATGCGGGGCATCACGGGGAGCCGGTCGACGTCGACGTACCAGCTGTAGCTGCGGTAAGTGAACGCATTCTTCAGCGGGGTGCGCCGCACATGCGCGATGGAGGTGCGGTAGATGGCGGCTGTGGCGTTCATGAGCCCTCCGCAGAGACGCTCTGCAGGTCCGGGTCGATGGCCACGGCACGGTACTCCTCGTTGAGGGCGACGGCGGGGTCGTCCCAGGTGCGTCCCAGCCGTTCCGCGGCCCGGACGCCGGAGAGGGCGCCGTCCTCGTGGAATCCCCAGCCGTGGTAGGCGCCGGCGAAGGTCAGCCGGGCGTCGCCGAGGTCGAGGATCTGCTGCTGGGCGCGGAGCGACTCCGGGGTGTACTGCGGGTGCTCGTAGACCATGCGTTCGAGCACCGTGGTGTCCGCAATCAGTTCGGATTCGCCCAGGCTGACGATGTAGCGCCCGCCGTCTGCGGGGTCGAGCCGCTGCAGCCGGGTCATATCGTAGCTGACCAGGACCTTGTCCGGCCGGGCGTCGCAGGAGGGCAGACGGTAGTTCCAGGACGCCTTGGCGTTGTCACTGGACGGCAGCACGGCGGCGTCGCGGTGGAAGACGGTGTGGTTGACCGAGTACGGCATCCCACCGAGTGCGGCCCGCTCGGCGGGCGAGGCGTCGGTGAGCATGCCCAGCGCCTGGGCCGGGTGGGTGGCAATCACGACGGCGTCGAAGGCCTCGGTGCGGAAGCCGCCGTCGACTGTACTCATGGTCAGTTCCACGCCGTCCGCGTGGCGGCGCACCCCGGTGACGGGGCTGGAGAGGCGGATGTCCGGCAGCGTGGCCGCGAGCTTGTCGACGTAGGTGCGTGAGCCGCCGGTGACGGTGCGCCACTGCGGCGAGCCCGAGACTCCGAGCAGTCCGTGGTGGCCCAGGAAGGTGAAGAGGTAGCGTGCCGGGTAGGCGAGCGCCGTCGTCGGGTCGCAGGACCAGACCGCGCTCACGATGGGGGTCATGAAGTGCGAGACGAAGTAGCTGCTGAACTTCTCCCGGGCCAGGAAGTCGCCGAGGGTCAGCTCCGGGGCAGCTGTGTTCTCCCCTGCGGGGGCGCCCTCGGCGAGCAGGGCGCGGGCCTTCCGGTAGAAGCGCATCACCTCGAGCAGCATCAGCAGGTAGCGGCCGCGTAGCAAGGTGGCGGGTCCGGGCAGGATGCCGCGGCCCTTGGCCCGGGCGCCGGCGTATTCCAGGCCGCAGCCGTCGCAGCGGACGGACATGCTCATTTCCGAGTCCTGGGTTTCAATGCCCAGCTCGGCGAAGAGCCGCAGCAGTGTGGGGTAGGTCCGTTCGTTGTGGACGATGAAGCCGGTGTCGATCCCGAGCACGGGCCCGCCGGCCTGCGGCACGTCGT